>DHWM01000049.1:5856-8884 GCA_002413185.1 Actinobacteria bacterium UBA5182 | reverse complement strand
CGACCTGGTCGGCTTCACGGCGCTCTCGGAGCAGCGCGATCCCGAGGAGGTTCGGGATCTGCTGGGGCGCTACTTCGAGTCCGCACAACAGGTCGTGGGGCGCTACGGCGGTTCGATCGAGAAGTTCATCGGAGACGCGGTCATGGCCGTGTGGGGAACGCCGACCGCCCAGGGTGACGATGCCGAACGGGCCGTGCGGGCCGCCATCGACCTGACCCAGGCCGTGGTCGCGCTGGGAGTGGATGTCGGTGCCGAGGATCTGCGGGCAAGGGCCGGGGTGACCACCGGCGAGGCGGCGGTGACGCTCGGGGCCGAAGGACAAGGCATGGTCGCCGGCGACCTGGTGAACACGGCCTCCCGGATCCAGGCCGCGGCAGACCCCGGAACGGTCCTGGTCGGAGACGCCACCAGGCGGGCCACGGAAGCGGCCATCGCCTACGACGATGTCGGCGAGCACGACCTGAAAGGCAAGACCGAGCCGGTCCACCTGTGGCGGGCCACGCGCGTCGTCGCAGCCAGAGGCGGGGCGCTGCGTTCGACCGGCTTGGAGTCTCCCTTCGTCGGGCGCGATCGGGAGCTGCGGATGGTGAAGGAGCTCTATCACTCCAGCGCCGAGGAACACCGGTCGCACCTCCTTTCGGTCGTGGGCATCGCCGGCATCGGAAAGTCCCGCCTCTCGTGGGAGGTCTTCAAGTACCTGGACGGGCTGGCCGGCACGGTGTTTTGGCACCGAGGGCGCTGCCTCGCCTACGGGGAAGGGGTCGCGTACTGGGCGCTCGCCGAGATGGTTCGGATGCGCGCCGGGATCGCCGAGGGCGAGGCGGACGAGGGCGCCTCGGCGAAGCTCCACGCCGCCGTCGAGCTGTACGTTCCCGACCCCGACGAACGGGGCTGGATCGAACCACGTTTGGCGTACCTGCTCGGCCTGGAGCAGTCGGTCGCCCGCCAAAGGGAGGACCTGTTCGGCGCGTGGCGACTGTTCTTCGAGCGACTGGCGGAGCAGGAGCCCGTGGTGCTCGTGTTCGAAGACCTCCAATGGGCTGACGCGGCGCTGCTCGACTTCATCGACTACCTCCTGGAGTGGTCCCGCACGCACCGGCTGTTCGTGATGACGCTTGCTCGCCCCGAGTTCGCCGATCGCCGGAGCGACTGGGGCGCGGGGCGGCGAAGCTTCACGTCGCTGTACCTCGATCCCCTGGACGAGAGCGCCATGCGGTCGCTCTTGGACGCTCTGATCCCGGGGCTCCCCGAGGAGCTGGCGGACCGGATCCTGGAACGCGCCGCAGGAGTGCCTCTCTATGCAGTCGAGACGATCCGGATGCTTCTCGACCGCGGGCTGCTCCAACCCGAGGGCACGGCCTACGGGCTGACGGGACCCGTTGACGCTCTGGATATCCCGGAAACGCTCCACGCCTTGATCGCGGCCCGGCTGGACGGCTTGTCCCCGGACGAAGGGCGTGTGGTGCGGGACGCCGCAGTGCTCGGAAAGACGAAGCCCGCCTCGCGGGCCGCGCCGGCGAGATGGCTCGGCGAGCGGGCCTGGGGACCAGGCCATCGCTCACTACGAGCGGGCCATGGCGATGCACGACGCGGCCGGCCGGACGCACGAGGGCGCGGGAGTTTCGGGCAAGATGGTCGAGGCCCTCTGGCTCAGCGGACAGGTGGACCGGGCAGTCGAACGGATGGAAGCCTCCTTCGCGGTCCTCTCCGGCGACGAGCCCGACCAGGATCTGGCCATGTTGTGGCGCAGCTCGCTCGGTTCCATTACTTCTCGGGCAATCTCGAGCTTGCCCGAGAGCGGGTGGACTTCGCTCTTCGCATCGCCGAGGACCGCGTCCTCCCGGAGGTGCTCTCTCAGGCGCTCAACACGAAGAACCTCGTGCTCCTGAGCGAGAGTCGTTACGAGGAGGGGCTGGCCCTTCTGAAGCACGCGCTCGACGTGGCAGTGGAGGGCGATCTCACCGCGGCCGCGGGCCGGGCGCTGCACAACCTGGGCGATGCCATGATGTCGGCGAACCGCTACGGCGAGGCGCTCGAGTACGATGCGCGGTCCCTGGAACAGGCCCGTCGGCTTGGCTCACGCATGGACGAGTGGATGTCACTCGTCCATCTGGTCGGGAGCCACACCGCCCTGGGGGAGTGGGATGAGGCGCTGGCGCTGGTCGGCCAGGGTCCCGACCCTGCGGATGGAACCGACGCCGAGGTGTTCGCCGCACTGATGAGCTGTTGGGCGCTCGACGTGTTCCTGGCCAGGGGAACCTCGAGGCGGCCCGCGCATGCGTCGACATCGTCGAAAGGGCCAGCAACCCGAACGACCCGCAGGATGTCGCGTACACCTCGTTCTGGAGGGCGAGGCTCGCCCGCGCGGAGGGCGACCACCGGGGAGCCCTGACGGCGGCGGAGCGCGCCATCGGGGTCAGATCAGCCCTCTCGATGCGGACGACGGCTGTGCGCGACGCCTACGTGGAGGCCGTCGAGGCCGCGCTCGACCTGAACGAGCTCGATCGGGCCGAGGAATTCCTGGCCTCGGTCGAGGCCGCTCCATCTTCGGATGTGCCACCTTCACTTCGGGCCCATGCAGCCCGGCTTCGGTCGAAGCTCTCCATTTCCCGTGACGAGGAGGAGGGCGTTGGAGAGGGCTTCGCCCGAGCGGCCTCCCTGTTCCGGGAGTTGGCACTGCCCTTCCCGCTGGCGATCACGTTGCTGGAACATTCCGAATGGCTTCGGGCCGAAGGGCGTGAAGCCGAGGCCACCTCATTGCTCGCCGAATCGTCCCGGATCTTCGACGGGCTCAAGGCGACCGTCTGGACGGCTCGGGTGGATCGCGCGCGAACAGACAGCCGTCGTGCGGCCGCTGCCGCATCGGAGGCCTGAGCGCTCAGACGGCGGGGCCGGCGATCAACGTCACCGTGGCGGTATGCGTCCCGTTGCCATCCACCCAGGTCACCTTGATCCGCTGGCCCGGCTGGTGCGTGTAGATGGCCGGGCCGAGGTCGTCGACCGATGAGATCGCCTTGCCGTCGATCGC
>DHWM01000049.1:2107-5559 GCA_002413185.1 Actinobacteria bacterium UBA5182 | reverse complement strand
GCCCAGGATGATCGTGGAGCTGCTGTGCCCCGCCCGCATCTCGTTCACGATGCGGAGCGCGCCGTTCGACGGGATTGCGAAGCCGATGTGAGAGGCTTGCTGGACCCTGGCGCGGGCGGAGCCCGCAGAGATCATGCCCACGACCTGCCCCGATCCGTTCACCAGCGCCCCGCCGGAGTCTCCCGGCACGATCGCAGCGTCGGTCTGGATGACGTTCGTCAGATGCTCGGACCCGCCGCGGTCGTTGCCGGCGGTGATGTCCTGGTTCAGGGCGGAAATGTTGCCCTCGGTCACGGTGGGGGCGCCGCCCCGACCGAGCGCGTTGCCGATGGCGACCACCCTCTGGCCCACCGATAGCGTCGAGGAGTCCGCAACGGTGACGGTGGGAAGGCCCGATACTCCCTGGATCTGGAGGAGCGCCACGTCATCCGTCGGGTCGGCTCCGATCACCTTCGCGATCGACGTCCCCGAGTGTCCCGCGATGGTGACGCGAATGCTGGTGGCTCCAGCGATCACGTGGTTGTTGGTGAGGATCTCCCCCGTCGAGGTGAGGATCACCCCGGTACCGGCCCCCCTGCCCCCCGATGGCACGGAATTGCTCCCGGAGCCGCTACCGTCGAAGCCGCCGATGAGTGTGTTGATGTCCACCACTGCAGGACTGACCTTGTCGGCGATGGCTTGGGTGGAAAGGACGTTGCCCGGCTGGCCGGCGGAAGGACTTGCCTGAGGGACGGGCTTCAGCGGGGATTCGGAGGTGGTCGTGGTGACGGTTGTGTCGCGCCTGCCGAGTCCCCACCCGATCCCGATGCCCCCACCGAGGAGGACCAGGCAGGCCAGGATCGCCGCCAGCCAGGCCCTGCCCCGCCGGGGCCGCGGGTCGGTCTCCGGCGAAGTCGAATGGAGAGGCGGAGGCGGAGGCCACCCTTCGAACATTGGCGATGGCTCCGGGCCGCCGATGGCATTTGCCGGCTCCATAGGCTCGCCTTCCCGGCTTGTCAGCTCGTCGTCGTCCATGTCTCGCTCGCTCTCCCTTCGGTCTCCATCATCCTCGGAACGGATGATCCCCGCCCGACCTAGGAACAAGCTCAGCCGAACATGAGAATTCCCTGTGAGTGAGCCGCACCGAGGATCGGTGTGCGGAACCGATCGGTGCGCCCCCGATCGGGATAGGGTTCCTGCCGTGGACGCGTTGCTGGGCGTGGTCTTGGCGGGCGGCTTCGAGGCGGTTCGTGTCGCCTGCGCCGTCGCGGGGGTCGTGATCATTCTCCTCACCGCCGCGAACGTCTTGAAGGCGCTGGTGATGCCCGGCGGCCAGGTGAGCAGGCTGGTCAAAGCCGTCGACCAGGGCACCGACCGTCTGTTCCGTCCGGTTTCCCGCCGGGTCAGCGACGTCAGGGTCAGGCACCGGATCCTCTCGTTCCACGCCCCGTTGATCCTTGCCACGCTGCTGGGGGCGTGGCTGATGCTCTTCCTTCTCGGATTCGCCCTGCTCTTGTGGCCCCTGACGCACAACCTCGGTCATGCGTTCCGGGAGGCCGGCTCGTCGCTGTTCACCCTGGGGTTCGCGTCGACTGGGGGAACGCGAACGACCGCGGTCGACTTCTTGGCGGCGGCGACCGGGCTCATCGTGGTGGCCCTACAGATCGCGTATCTGCCCGCTCTGTACGGCGCATTCAACCGGCGTGAGACCGAGGTCACGCTGGTGGGCGTTCGAGCCGGCCTGCCCGCATGGGGGCCGGAGCTCCTGTCACGGACGCGCTTCTTCACATCCGAACCGGAGCTTCCCGATTTCTACAAGCAGTGGGAGCGGTGGGCCGCCGAGGTGGCGGAGAGCCATTCGAGCTATCCGGTGCTGCTCCGGTTCCGTTCGCCCGAGCCGCTGTCGTCGTGGCTGGTGGCGCTGCTCGCGGTCATGGACTCCGCCGCGCTGTTCGCGGCGTTGGCTCCGGAGCGAGTCCCGGTGGAGGCGAGGCTGTGCCTCCGGATGGGGTTCGGATGCCTGCGCTCGCTGGCCTTGACCATCGGCATCCCCTACGAGGAGGACCCTCGCCCGGACGCGGGCATCGCGCTCTCCAGGGAGGAGTTCGACCAGGGAATCGCGAGGTTGCAACGGGTCGCCTTCCCCATGGAGCGCACGCCGGATGAGGCTTGGCCCCACTTCCAGGGGTGGCGGGTCAACTACGAGTCGATCGCGTATCGGATCGCCTACCAGATCGACGCGGTCCCCGCCGCGTGGTCGGGACCGCGAAGGGATGGTGGCGCGACGATGACCCCCACACGGACTGTCAACCGCACGCCCGAGGATCCCGAAGGAGCGACTCCTCCTCCTCCTCCCCGCCGACGGTGAACGTCAGGTCGTGCGCGTCTCTGCCGGTCGAGTCCGCTTGGCGTACTCGATGAGGACCTTCCGGGCGATCACGCCGTTCGTGTCCAGCAGGTCGATGAAGGCCTGCCGGCCGATCCTGAAGACCCACACGCGGGTCTCGGCGATGACCGAAGCGGTGCGCGGCGAGTCGTTCAGGATGGCGACCTCACCGAAGAAGTCGCCGGCGTCGAGCTCCCGAACGACCTCGTCGTCCTGGATGACCCGCGCCTTGCCCGACTCCAAAAGGTAGAAGTCCGAACCGATGGAGCTTTCCTGGACGATCATGCTGCCCGCCAGGAACTCCAGCTCCTGCCCGGCCGTTGCCAGCTTCTGCAGCTCGCGTTTCCCGAGAGCCCGGAACAACGGGACCTTTTTCAAGATGTCGACTCGGGTGTCTCGCATGCGGACCTTTCTCCTCGTCCAGGGTGAGCAGATCGTAACGTTTGTTCGGCGGGTTGAGCCGCCGCCTCGCCGAACCGGGCTTGGCGCGGAGGCGGGGCCGCCCGCCGTATCGTTTCCAAATGACCACGCGGAAGAAGGAAGTGCTGGAGGTCTCGGGCCGGGAGGTCACGATCACCAACCCGGACAAGGTCTACTTCCCGCGCGCGGCCGGGGGTGGGCACACCAAGCTGGACTTGGTCCTGTACTACCTCGCGGTGGCCGAGGGCGCCTTGCGGGGCGTGGCGGACAGGCCGATGGCATTGAAGCGCTTCGTCAACGGGGCGGAGCGCGAGTTCTTCTTCCAGAAGAGGGCCCCCGAGTCTCGGCCGGACTGGGTGGAGACCGTCGAGCTCTCGTTTCCGTCCGGCCGCACGGCCCAGGAGATCGTGGTCCGGGACGCCGCTGCTCTGGCGTGGGTGGTCAACCTGGGCTGCATCGACCTGAACCCGCATCCCGTCCGGGCCGACGACCTGGACCACCCCGACGAGCTGCGGGTGGACCTCGACCCGGTGCCGGGGGTGGAGTGGGCGCAGATCGTCGACGTGGCGATGGTGACCCGCGAAGCGTTGGGGGACTTCGGCCTGGTGGCATGGCCGAAGACGTCCGGGTCGCGAGGGATCCACATCTACTGCCGGATCGAGCGGCG
>DHWM01000049.1:0-1896 GCA_002413185.1 Actinobacteria bacterium UBA5182 | reverse complement strand
AACCAGAACGCCAAGGACCGCACCGTGGCCAGCGCGTACTCGGTTCGGCCGCTCCCGGACGCGAGGGTGTCGGCGCCACTCCGGTGGGACGAGGTGCGGGACTGCGATCCTGCGGGGTTCACGCTCTCGACCGTTCCGGCGCGGGTGAGAGCGGTGGGCGATCTCTCGGAGGGGATCGACGAATCGGTCGGTTCGCTGGAAGGGCTTCTGGAACTGGCCGCGGAGCACGAGAGGGCCGGCATGGGCGACGCGCCGTGGCCACCGCACTTCTCCAAGCAGGAGGGCGAGCCGCCCAGGGTGCAGCCGTCCAAGCGGCGCACGGGCTCGGTGCCCCCGTCCGCGCCTGGAAAGAAGGCCGGCCCGACGGGCCGTCGCCGCACGACCATGCCGCTCATCGAGATCGCCCGCGCGGCCACCAAAGAGGAGGCGCTGGCGGGCCTGGAGAGGTGGAAGGCTCGGCATGGGAAGGTGTGGAAGAAGCTGGAGCCGGCCGACGTGTTGGTCGATTCGATGCGGGGCCGCAACACCACCTGGACCAGGATCAGGGTGAACCTGAAGAACGTCCCGGCGCCGGAGCGTCCCGATCAGGGGCCGCTCGAGGTCGACTACGACCCGTGGGCGGGCTACGAGGGTCCGGATCGTTCGGGCAAGTCGGAGCGCCCGAGGCGTCGTCCCGGCAGTGAGCCTCCCGCGGGAGGCTAGGCTGTCGACGATGGTCACCGAGGCCGGGATGGATGGGGCGGTGCGCCTCGAGGTGTATCGGTTCTTCGTCGAACAGGGCCGGCCGCCGGTCTCCTCGGAGATCGCCGAATCGCTGCACAGCACCCAGGCCTCGGTCGAGGACGCTCTGCGGCGGCTTGCCGACGCCCACGTCCTGGTTCTGGCACCGGGAACCACCTACATCTGGATGGCGAATCCGCTGTCCGCACTCCCGACCATGTTCTCGGTCGAGGCAACCGGCCGGACGTGGTTCGCCAACTGCATGTGGGACGCGTTCGGGGCGGTCGCCATGTTGGGTGGGACCGGTACGGTTCGTACATGGTGCCCTGACTGTGGGGAGCGGGTCGCGGTGTCGGTGCAGGAAAACCGGCTCTCCTCAGGGGAGGGAGTCTTCCACGTTGCGGTGCCGGCCGCGGGTGGTGGGACGACATCGGATTCAACTGAGCGAACATGCTCCTCTTCCGGTCGGAAGAGCATGTGGAGCGGTGGTACCAGACACGTGGCATCGGCACCGGGGCGACCGTGACGCTGGAGCAGGCGTGGCAGCTCGGCCGTGTGTGGTACGGGGACCGCCTCTCACCGGACTGGCGGCGCCGCACGCCCGAAGAGGCGAAAGAAGTCTTCGAACGTCTCGGCCTTACAGGCGACTTCTGGAGCCTGACCCGATAGGCGCCCCAACCCCGGAATCCGTGGGCCACCACGGCAGCCTTCGTCAGGCTTGCTCTCTCTCCGTGGATTCGACGAGGTGGGTCGGCGCGCCGTGGACCGCGGGGATCCGGCCGAGCCGGCCCGCCTGATAGTCCTCGAACGCTTGCACGACCTCGGCCTTCGTGTTCATCACGAACGGCCCGAGCCATGCGACCGGCTCGCCGATCGGGCGCCCCCCGAGGAGCAGGACCTCGAGCTGCGACGAGCGGCTCTCCTGCGCGGTCGAGGCCGCCAGCGTGACGGCGTCACCGGGGCCGAACAGCGCGAGCTGGCCGGTGCCGACGGGGATGCGTTCGGCTCCGACCGTTCCGAAGCCGGCCAGGACGTAGGCGAGAGCGTTGAAGTCCGGCCGCCACGGCAGGTCCACCCTGGCCCCGGGCGCAAGGGTCGCGTGCACCATGGCCATGGGCGTGTACGTCTGTCCGGGGCCGGGATGGGAAGCGACCTCGCCGGCAATCACCCGGATCA
>DHWM01000089.1:12656-13338 GCA_002413185.1 Actinobacteria bacterium UBA5182 | reverse complement strand
GGGACCGGCGGCCGGGCTCAGCGACATGCTCGGTGAGGGAGCCGCGGAACGAACCGGCTGCCCCCCGCACGCGGTCGTCAGGATCGCCAGCCCGATCCCGCTACCAACCAGCACGCGCTTCATCGAGCTCTTCCTCCTCATGGACTGACGGGAGCATCGCCGAACGCCGCAACCCACCCTGCACCGCCATGTAACGGTTCCGTCACGTCCCGGCCGCTCCTTGCGGTGATACAGGCCCCGGCCCCGAGGCACTCTCCTGATCAGCTCGTCGGCCATCCCTCATAGGCCACGTGGACGAGAGTCAGGCCGTGGGGTGGCGCGATCGGCCCGGCGGCCGCCCGGTCCCGGGCCGCCAGGACCGCAGGCATCTCCTCGGGGTCGATCCGGCTCTGGCCGACCCGAACCAGGGTTCCGACCAGGCTTCGGACCATCTGGTGGAGGAACGCGTTCGCCTCGGCTCGGATTTCCACCCGCCCCCCTCTCACGGAGATGGCGAGCAGCCGGAGGCGGCGGACCGTTCCGGTGCCCGGCTCGGGCGCCCGGCAGAACGACGCGAAGTCGCGCTCCCCAACCAGGCCGCGCGCCGCCGTCCGCATGGCGCCGAGCGAGAGGTGCCCGGGTCGATGCCACACGAGCCTCGCGTCGAAGGGACTGGGCAGCGCTCCCGTTTCGATCCGGTACA
>DHWM01000089.1:7910-12335 GCA_002413185.1 Actinobacteria bacterium UBA5182 | reverse complement strand
CGAAGGAGGCCACCTGTCCCGAGGCGTGGACGCCGGCGTCCGTTCGTCCTGCCACGGACAGCACCGGCCGATCGGGAAGCATGCGCGCCAACGCGTCTTCGATCACGCCCTGGACGGTCCGAACCCGAGGCTGCCTGGCCCATCCATGGAACTCAGTCCCGTCGTACGCCAGGTCGAGCCGGATGACCGTCACGGCGCTGGGCTCTCACGATGCGAGCCCGGCCCCCACCGAAGCGAGGGAAGCGTTGCCCGAGCGGACCCGCCGCCGTCCTTCGCCCTTACTCCTCCGCGTGCAACAGCTCGATCAGCGCCATGGGGGCGCCGTCGCCCGGGCGCTGCCCCAGTTTGAGGATCCGCGTGTATCCCCCGCTCCGTTCGGCGAACCTCGGCCCGATCTCCGCGAACAGCTTGTGGACCACGTCGCGGTCCGGGATGGTCTTGAGGACCTGCCGGCGGGAGTGGACGTCGCCCTTCTTGGCGAACGTGATGAGGTGCTCGGCCAGCGGGCGGAGTGCCTTCGCTCGGCCCTCCGTCGTCTTGATCCGCTCGTGCTGGAAGAGTTGCGCGGCCAGCGTCCCGAGCATGAGGCGCTCATGTGCCGGCCCCGCCCCCAGGCGCGGCCCCTTGTTCGGCCGGGGCATCGCTCCTACTCCTCCCGCAGGGCCAGGCCGAGCTCGTCGAGCTTGCCTTTGACCTCGTCGATCGACTTCTGGCCGAAGTTCCGGATGTCCATGAGCTCCGCCTCGCTCTTTTCGACCAGGTCGCCCACGGTGTTGATGCCCTCACGCTTCAGGCAGTTGTAGGACCGAACGGTGAGGTTGAGCTCCTCGATGGTGATGGCGTAGTCGCCGAGCTGCGCCGTGTCGGTCGCGGCGGGCCCCACGGTCAGCCCGGGGCTCTCGGCGAGGTCCCCGAACAGGTTCACCAGCTCGGACAGCGTCGTCCCCGCCGACGCCACGGCCTTCCGAGGGGTGATCGATCCGTCGGTTTCGACGTCCAGGATCAGCCGGTCACGGTCGGTCATCTGCTCGACGCGTGTGTTCTCGACGGCGTAGGTGACCCTGCGAACCGGCGAGAAGATCGAGTCGACCGGGATCACCCCGATGGGATCTCGGGGGTTCTTGTTCCGGTCGGCCGGTACGTATCCGACCCCCCGCTGCACCACCAGCTCGAGCTCGAGGTTCGCACCCTTGCCGAGCGTGGCGATGTGGAGCTCGGGGTTCAGGATCTCGACGCCCGAGGGCGGTTGTATGTCGCCCGCGGTGACGTCGGCAGGCCCCTTGGCTCGGAGGTATGCCGTCACCGGCTCATCCACCTCGGAGCTCAGAACCAGCTGCTTGAGGTTCAAGATGATGTCGGTGACGTCCTCCGTGACCTTGGGGACGGTCGAGAACTCGTGGAGCACCCCGTCGATCTTCACCGACGAGATCGCGGCGCCGGGGATCGAAGACAGCAGCGTCCGGCGAAGGGCGTTCCCGAGCGTGTAGCCGAATCCCGGCTGGAGCGGCTCGATGGCGAACTTCGAGCGGGTCGGCGAAAGGGTCTCTTCCTGGATCTGGGGTCGAGCGACGATGAGCACGTGCGTTCCCTCCTTGGTGGGGGATCATCCGTTTCTGCCCCACCTCTCCTGCTTCCCGCCGGGGGATCCGTGCCCCGCACGGCGGGTCCTGCCTCGCGTTCTCCAGGAAGAACGCTCTAGACGCGCCGTCTCTTCCGGGGCCGGCAGCCGTTGTGTGGGACCGGGGTGACGTCCTGGATGCCCAGGATCTCGAGCCCGGTGGCGGCGAGGGACCGGATGGCCGTCTCCCGACCGGAACCCGGCCCTTTCACGAACACATCGACCTTCGTGAGGCCGTGCTCCTGAGCCCGCCGGGCCGCCGCCTCCGCCGCGAGCTGTGCGGCGAACGGCGTGGACTTCCGGGAGCCTTTGAACCCGACGTTCCCGGCGCTGGCCCACGACAGCGTGTTCCCGTCGAGATCGGTGATGGTGACGATGGTGTTGTTGAAGGTCGATTTGATGTGGGCCTGCCCGTGGGCGATGTTCTTCTTCTCCCGCCGGCGGGGCTTCTTGGTCTTCGGCTTGGCCATGGGTTACTTGCCCTTCTTCCTCTTCACCCCGACGGTCTTCTTCGGCCCCTTGCGGGTCCGCGCGTTGGTGTGGGTGCGCTGGCCGCGAACGGGAAGGCTCCGGCGGTGCCGCACCCCCTGATACGAGGTGATCTCGATCTTGCGCTTGATGTCCTGGGCCACGTCTCGGCGGAGATCGCCCTCGACCTTGTAGTTCCGGTCGATCCAGTCTCGGATCCGGACGACCTCCTCCTCGGTGAGATCTCGGACCTTCCGCCCGCCGTCGAGGTCCAGGCCCTTGACCGTCTGGGCGGCCTTGGTGGGACCGATGCCGTAGATGTAGCGAAGGGCCACGTCAACGCGCTTGTCGCGGGGAAGATCGACGCCTGCGATCCGAGCCATATGGCGAACGCTCCCCTCTAGCCCTGCCGCTGCTTGTGCCGAGGGTTCGTGCAGATGACCATGACGCGGCCGTGCCGGCGAATGGTCTTGCACCGCTCGCACATCTTCTTCACCGACGGCCGAACCTTCATCGCTTCCTGCCTTCTATCGATACCGGTACACGATGCGCCCTCGCGTCAGATCGTACGGCGAGAGCTCCACCAGCACCCGGTCCCCGGGCAGGATCCTGATGTAGTTCATCCGCATCTTTCCGGAGATGTGGGTCAGGACCCTGTGTCCATTGTCCAACTCGACTCGGAACATGGCGTTGGGAAGGGGCTCCACGACCGTCCCCTCCACCTCGATGGCATCCTTCTTCGCCACGCTCCTCCTGGATCGCTGCTGCCGAACACGCCAAAGCTCCGGGGCCCATCCGGAGCGAAAACTCAGTATAGGTGCTGAGCAGGCCGAACGTCTACCGACGGGAGCGGGATCAATTAGAGGAGCGGGCGGTGACGATCTCGGGACCGTCGTCCGTGATGGCGATGGTGTGCTCGAAGTGGGCCGAGAGCTCACCGTCGGCCGTGACCACGGTCCACCGGTCGGCGAGCACCCTGGTTCGCCACGTCCCCACGTTCACCATCGGCTCGATGGCCACGACCAGGCCGGGCTTGATCACCGGCCCCCGCCCGGGCTCACCGTAGTTCGAGATCTGCGGGTCCTCGTGCAGGGCCCGGCCCACCCCGTGCCCGGCATAGTCCCGGACCACGCTGAATCCGGCGCCTTCGGCCACCTGCTGGACGGCGTGCCCGACGTCGGACAGGCGCCCTCCGATCTTGAGCTGGGCGATGCCCGCCTCCAGCGAGTCCTCGGTCACCCGGACCAGCTTCTCCGCGACGTCCGAGGGGGGCGAACCGACGAAGACCGTCACCGCCGAATCGCCGTGGTAGCCCTCCCACACCGCTCCGACGTCGAGCGACAGGAGGTCACCTTCGACGAGCAGTCGCTTCTGCGACGGGATGCCGTGCACCACTTCGTTGTTCAACGACGTGCAGATGGTCGCGGGGAACCCGCGGTAGCCCTTGAACGAAGGGATCGCCCCAGCTCCCCGGATCCGCTTCTCCGCGACGTCGTCCAGGTCTGCCGTGGACATCCCCGGCTTGACCGCCTCCATGAGCTCCTCGACGGCCGCCGCGGTGATCCGCCCGGCCCGCCGGATCCGGTCGATCTCCTCGGGTGACTTCAGGATGATCACGGAGGTCTCTCAGGTCTCCTGGGCCAGGTCGCTCAGCCCAACCAGGGCGCGCTCCGTGACCTCCGCCTCGGTCCCGTCGGCGTCGACCACCCGCAGAAGGCCGCGGTCCGAATAGAACGTCATCAGCGGGGTCGTCTGCTTGTGATAGACCTCCAGCCGGTGGCGGACGGTGAGCTCGTTGTCGTCGGCCCGATGGACCAGCTGTGACCCGCACACGTTGCAGGTGTCGGGCAGCCTGGTCGGCTCCAGTTCGACGTTGTAGGTGCGCTGGCACCGCGAACAGGTGCGCCGGCCGGCCAGGCGCTTCACCGCGATCTCGTCGTCCAGCATCAGTGCCAGGGCCGAAGAGAGCGGCCGTCCCGTCTCTGCAAGCTCCTCCTCCAGGGCCTGCGCCTGCACCACCGTTCGGGGGAACCCGTCCACGATGAAGCCATCGGGCTTCTCGCTCAACGCGTCGACGACCATCCGCACCACCACCTCGTCGGGGACGAGCTCTCCGGCGTCCATGTACTCCTTCGCCTCCAGGCCGATCGGGGTCCCGTTCGACAGGTTCTCCCGGAAGATGTCGCCCGTGGCGATCAGGGGAAGGTCGAACCGTGCCTCCAGACGGTGGGCCTGCGTTCCCTTGCCGGCCCCGGGAGGTCCCAGGAGCACGATGCGCATTACCTGAGGAACCCTTCGTAGTGGCGCATCATCAACTGGGATTCGAGCTGCTTCATCGT
>DHWM01000089.1:0-7557 GCA_002413185.1 Actinobacteria bacterium UBA5182 | reverse complement strand
TCGGCGGTGGGCCGGCCCGGACGGATCCCCGGGATGAACCCTCCGTACTTCCTGATGTTGTCCGCCGTATCCAGCGGGTTGAACGAGATGGCGGTGTAGAAGTAGGCGAAGAACACCACCAGCGATCCGTAGATGATCATGTAGGCGAAGCTCGATTGCCGGAGCAAGGTGTTGTTCACGAAGTTCTGGAACCACCCGACGTGGATCACGTTCTGCAACAGCGTCGGGAAGTACAGCACCGAGGCGGCGAAGATGATCGGGATGACCCCGGCCTGGTTCACCTTCAACGGGATGTACGTGGACTGCCCACCCATCATCCTTCGACCCACCACCCGCTTGGCGTACTGGACGGGGATGCGCCGCTGACCCTGTTCCATCCACACCACGGCAAGGATGATGGCAACGCCCAGTCCCAGCAGGAAGTAGAACTTCGCCGCGCCCGCCTGCTTGAGGATCGCCGTGCCCTGGGCGGGAAGCCGCGAGATCACGCTGGTGAAGATCAGGATGGACATGCCGTTCCCGATCCCTCGCTGGGTGATGAGCTCGCCCAGCCACATGATCATGGCCGTGCCGGCCGTCAGGGTGAAGATGATCAGGATCACTCGGGGGGCGGTGAACTTGCGGACCACGTGGAACTGGCTGTTGAACAGGAACACCAGGCCGGTCGATTGCAAGATGGCCAGGATGACCGTCATGTAGCGGGTCCACTGGGTGATCTTCTTGATGCCGATCTCGCCCTGCTTCTGCCACTGCTCGAGCTTGGGGATCACCACGGTCAGGAGCTGCATGATGATCGAGCTGGTGATGTAGGGCATGATCCCCAGCGAGAACACCGCGAACCGGGTCAGCGCTCCGCCCGAGAAGAGGTCGATGAACTGCAGCGCGCCCTGGTTGGCCACGTTGTTCTGGAGGTCGGCCAGGGCGCTCAGGTTGATGTCCGGTGCGGGGATGTGCGAGCCCAGCCGGAACACGGCGATGATGCCCAGGGTGAACAGGATCTTCTTGCGAAGGTCTGGGATCTTGAACGCGTTGACGAACGCCTTCAGCATGTGGCGACAGCCCTCACAGCGTGCTCAGCCTCCGCTTCGAACGCCTCCGGCCGTCCATGTCGAGCCGGAGACTCAGTGTACCGGACCTACACGATCTCCACGGTACCGCCGGCCTGCTCGATCTTGGTCCGGGCCGATCCGGAGACCGCGTTGGCCCGCACGGTCAACGCACGATCGAGGTCGCCCCGGCCGAGCACTTTCACCGGCATGGCCTTGCGGACGAGCCCTCGGTCCCGAAGGAGCTCCGGCGTGACCTCGGTCCCGGCCTCGAACGCCTCGCCGAGGCGTTCGACGTTGATCACCGCCCACTCCACGCGGTTCGGGTTGGAGAAGCCCTTCAGCTTGGGGACGCGTCGCTGCAACGGGACCTGGCCGCCTTCGAACCCGAGGCGCTGGTTGTGGCGGGCCTTGTAGCCCTTGGTGCCGCGTCCGGCCGTCTTGCCCTGGCCGGCCGACTTGCCGCGCCCCATGCGCTTGCGGTCGCGCACGGCTCCCTCGGCAGGGCGAAGATGATGCAGCTTCATGTTCGTCTCTCCTCCTGGGCCCGCTCGACTTCCTCCACCCTGACCAGGTGCTGAACCTTGGCGATCATGCCCCGGATCTCCGGCCGGTCGTCCTTGAGCACGGAATCGTTGATTCGGTGCAGGCCGAGCGCTCGAACCGTGCGCTTTTGGTCCCGGGGCCGGTCGATGACGCTCCGGACCTGGGTCACCTTAAGCTGCGCCACCTTGATCCTCCTCCAGGTCCTTCTCCGCCCGACGAGCCCTGAGCGTCTCGTCCGCCTCCGCCACGGCGTCGACCATCGGTCTGGGCGCCACCTCGTTGATCTCCAGGCCGCGGAGCCGCGCGATCTCCGCCGGGAGGCGCAGGGAACGCAGCCCGGTGATGACCGCGTTGACGATGTTGATGGGGTTCCCCGAGCCCAGTGACTTCGACAGGATGTCCTTGATCCCGGCGGCCTCGATCACGGCGCGGACCGGGCCCCCGGCGATGACGCCGGTTCCCGGCGCGGCGGGCTTCAGGAGCACCCTGCCGGCGCTGTCCTCACCGATCACCTCGTGCGGGATGGTGGTCCCCATCATGGGCACCTGGAACATGGCCTTCTTCGCTTCCTCGACGCCCTTTTGGATGGCGGCCGGCACCTCCTTGGCCTTGCCGTAGCCGACGCCGACCCGGCCGGCCCCGTCACCCACCACCACGAGCGCGGTGAAGCTGAACCGCCGGCCACCCTTGACCACCTTGGCCACCCGGTTGATGGCGACCACCCGCTCCTCGTATGGGCTCCGCTCGGCCTGCGAGTCGTACCGTCTCTGGCTCAAATCCTCAGTCCTCCCTCACGAGCGCCTTCGGCCAGCGCCTGTACCCGTCCGTGGTACAGCCTTCCGCCACGATCGAACACGGCGTTCTGGACACCGGCCGCCTTCGCCCGTTCGGCCAGCTGCTGCCCGACCCTCTTGGCCCGGTCCGACTTGTGCCCTTCGGTGACGCCCGCGTCCGAGGCGGCCGCAACCGTTCGGGCCGCACGGTCGTCCACGAGCTGGGCGTAGATGTGACGGTTGGAACGGTACACCGCCAGGCGGGGCCGCTCCGCGGTTCCCTGGACCTTCTTCCGAACCCGGCCGTGGCGACGGATCCGGGCACCTCGCTTGATCTCCGCCCGCATCACGCCGCTCCCTTCGCTGCCTTGCCGGCCTTCTTGCGCACGTACTCGCCTTCGTACCGGATCCCCTTGCCCTTGTACGGCTCGGGCTTGCGGATCTTTCGGATCTCCGCGGCGACCTCGCCGACCAGCTGCTTGTCGATCCCTCTGATCGTGATCCGGTTGGGCGCGGGGACCTCGAACTCGATGCCCTGGGGAGCTGGGAACGGCACCGAATGAGAAAAGCCCAGCGCCATCTCCAGGTCGGAGCCCTTCAACGCTGCGCGGTAGCCGACGCCCACGATCTCGAGGCGCTTTTCGAACCCGTTCGTCACGCCCTCCACCATGTTCGCGATCAGCGTGCGGGTGAGCCCGTGGAGGGATCGGTGCTGCCGCTCGTCGGTGGGGCGTTCGACCCGGAGGCTCCCGTCCTGGAGGACCAGCCGCATGTCGGGATGGAAGCTCTGCTCGAGCGTCCCGCGAGGTCCCTTCACGGTGACCCGCGAGCCATCGACGCGCAGGTCCACGCCGGAGGGGATGGTGATGGGTTGTCTGCCGATCCGTGACATGGGCGCCTGCCGATTACCAGATGTAGGCCAGGACTTCGCCGCCGACGCCCTGCTTCTTTGCCTGGCGGTCGGTGAGTAGGCCTTTGGAGGTGGAAAGGATAGCGATGCCGAGCCCACCCAGCACCCGGGGGATCTCGTCCTTCGCCGCGTACACCCGGCGCCCGGGCTTCGATACCCGTTTCAGTCCCGTGATGGTGGGCTCCCGCTTGGGGCCGTACTTCAGCCGGATGGTGATGGTGCGGTCCTTGCCCTCGCCGTCCAGCGCCGTCTCGCCCACGTACCCTTCGCGGGCCAGGATCTCCGCGATGCGCTGCTTGACCGAGGAGGCGGGCATCAGGACCTCGTCCTGGTGCGCCATGGCGGCGTTCCTGAGCCGGGTCAGCATGTCGGCGATGGGATCGGTCATGACCATGCGAATCAGCCCCTCACCACGACGCCTTGGTCACGCCGGGGATCTCTCCCGCGTGCGCCAGTTCCCGAAAACAGATGCGGCACAGCATGAACCGGCGGAATACCGCCCGCTGCCGTCCACACCGCGCGCAGCGTGTATAGGACCGGACCCGAAACTTCCGGCCCGCCCGCTGCTGCTTCTCGACCAGTGCCTTCTTCGCCATCTTCGTTCCTCCGCTGAGCCTTCCGCTTACCCTGCCGCCGCCGTGGCCGTGCCCGGAGTGGAGACGGGTATCCCGGCGAAGGGGAATCCGAGCGCCCGCAGGAGCGCCAGAGCCTCCTCGTCGTCCTCGGCCGTGGTCACGATGGTGATGTCCATCCCCCGGACCTTCTGGACCTTGTCGTAGTCGATCTCGGGGAAGATCAACTGCTCGGTGACCCCGATGGAATAATTGCCGCCGCCGTCGAAGGCGTCGGGGCTGAGGCCTCGGAAGTCCCGGATCCGGGGCAGCGCCGTGGAGAGCAGGCGGTCCAGGAACTCCCACATCCGCGATCCGCGCAGGGTGACCTTCGCCCCGATGCTCATGCCGGCCCGCAGCTTGAACGCCGCGATGGACTTGCGCGCCCTGGTCACGGCGGGCTTCTGGCCGGTGATGAGCGCGAGGTCCTCGACGGCCGCGTCGAGCAGCTTGGCGTCGCGGACGGCCTCTCCGACCCCCATGTTCACCACGATCTTCTCCAGGCGCGGCACCCGCATCGGGTTCGGCATGTCCAGCTTGCGCTGGAGCGCCGGCAGGATCTCACGCTCATAGATCTGCTTCAGCCGCGGAGGAGGAGCGGCGGCGCCGGTACGGCCGCCTCGGGGCGTGCGCTTGGCGGCGTCGGGGGCCTGGGGCGTCTCGGCCGCATCCGTGGTCGTTTGGGGTTCCTGGTCGGCCATCTACGTCTCCGATTCGCAACGCCGGCAGATCCTCGCCTTGACGCCGCCTTCTATCCGGTGCCCGATCCGGGTCGGCTTCCCACAGCTCCGGCACACCAACTGCACGTTCGAGAGGTCGATGAACAGCTCGGTGTCGATGATCCCGCCCTGCTGCAGCTGGCTCCCCCCGCGAGATCGCTTCCCACCGGTCCGGGTGTGCTTCTTGGCCCGGGCCACGCCCTCCACCATGACGCGGTTGTCGCCGGGCAGGACGTTGACGACCCGCCCGCGCTTCCCGCGGTCCTTGCCGGAGATCACCTGGACCTCATCGTTCTTGCGGATGCTCACGGTCGCCATCTGCTCACAGCACCTCCGGGGCCAGCGAGATGATCTTCATGAACCGCTTCTCCCGAAGCTCCCGGGCCACCGGCCCGAAGATGCGGGTCCCCCGCGGGTTCCGCTGCTCGTTGATCAGCACCACCGCGTTGTCGTCGAACTTGATGTAGGAGCCGTCGGGGCGGCGCCGCTCCTTGGCCGTTCGAACCACCACAGCCCTCACAACCTCACCCTTCTTCACACCCCCGCCGGGAAGGGCATCCTTCACGGAGCCGACGATGATGTCCCCCAGGCTCGCGTACCGTCTTCCCGAGCCCCCGAGCACGCGGATGCACAGGACCTCCTTGGCCCCCGTGTTGTCCGCCACCCGGCACCTCGTCTCCTGCTGGATCATGGTGAGCTACTTCGCCCTCTCCAGCACTTCGACCACTCGCCATCGTTTCGTCTTCGACAGGGGTCGAGTCTCCATCAACCGGACCGTGTCGCCGACGTGGGCATCGTGGGCCTCGTCGTGCGCCTGAAGCTTGGTCGAACGCCGCACGATCTTGCCGTACATGGGATGGCGGACCTGGGTGGAGATCCGCACCACCACGGTCTTCTCCATGGCGTCGGAGACGACCACGCCGGTGCGGAGCTTGCGGCGGGCCCGCTGCTGCTCGTCCTGCTGAAGGTCGGCCCGGTCCTGGCTCATTCTCCAGCCTCCTCCGCCGGTACGGCGGTCGCCCCCGCGGCCGCTTCCTGTTCGATCAGCGCGTCTTCCTCGATCTCGCCGAGGGGTGTGCCCTTCAGCTCACCGGTGGCGATGGCCTCCCGGCGGTCCTCCAGGGATTGACGGTCGGCCGCGGCGATGGCCTCGAGGAGCTCGTCCTCTGTCTGCCGGCTGCGCAGCACCGTCAGGATGCGGGCGATGTCGTGCCTGACCTGCTTGATCCGCATGGGGTTGTCGAGCTGCCCCGTTGCCGACTGGAACCGAAGGTTGAACAGCTCCTCCTTCTGGCTCTCCAGACGGGACAGGAGCTCGTCGTCGATCAGCTCGCGGAGCTCCGGGGCCTTCATTCCTCCACCCCGGTTCGGACGATGAACTTGGAGCGGATCGGCAGCTTGTGGGCCGCGCGGCTGATGGCCTCACGCGCCAGCGGCTCGGGCACGCCGGAGAGCTCGAACATGACCCGGCCGGGCTTGACCACCGCGACCCATCCCTCCGGGTTGCCCTTGCCCGAGCCCATCCGCGTCTCAGCCGGCTTGTGGGTGATGGGCTTGTCGGGAAAGATGTTGATCCACACCTTTCCGCCTCGCTTGATGTGCCGGGTCATGGCCACTCGGGCCGCCTCGATCTGACGGTTGGTGATCCATCCGGGCTCCAGCGCGAGCAAGCCGTAGTCGCCGAAGTGCACGTCGCCGCCGCCCTTGGCCTGGCCGCGCATGCGTCCGCGGTGTTGCTTGCGGTGCTTGACCTTCTTCGGCTGCAACATCTACGGACGACCTCCGGGCTTGCGGGGGGCCGGCCTGCCTCCGGCGGGACGCCGGGCAGCGGGGGGCCGGGCAGGACGCCCGGGCTCATCGCGCCCTTCGCGAGTCTCGGTGGGTGGGAGCGGCACGGCTCCTTCGACCTCGCGGACGTCGGTGATCAGCGCGCCGGTGGAGGCGCCTCCCGCGCCGGCGGCGGGGACGCCCGCCAGGGCCCGGGCCCGGGCCAGCTCGGTCTTGCGCTCCTCCGCCGGGATCTCGTCACCGTGGTAGACCCACACCTTGACGCCGATCACCCCGAACGTGGTCTTGGCCTCGGCGGTGCCGTAGTCGATCTTCGCCCGCAGGGTGTGCAGCGGGACGCGTCCCTCCCGATACCACTCCCGGCGGGACATCTCGGCTCCGCCCAGCCGCCCACCGCACTGGACTCGAACGCCCAGCGCGCCCGACTTCATGGCGGTCTGGACCGTCCGGCGCATGGCCCGGCGGAACGAAACCCGCCCCACCAGCTGCTCGGCCGTGCCCTGGGCCAGAAGGGCCGCGTCCGTCTCCGGACGGAGCTCCGACGCCGACTGGTTCATGTCCTCCACCTTGACGTCGACGCGCTTACCGGTGAGCTTCTCGACGTCCTTGCGGATCCGGTCGACCTCGGCGCCCTTGCGACCGATGACGATGCCGGGGCGGGCAGTCCGGATGAACACCTGGATCTGGTCGCCCTTGCGTTCGATGTCCACGCTCGAGATGCCCGCCCGGGTCAGCTTGGTGGTGATGTAGCGGCGGATCTGCACGTCCTCGTGCAGCGACTGCGCGTAGTCCTTCCGCCCATACCACTTCGACTTCCACGGATAGATGATCCCCAGGCGGAACCCGTACGGGTTAACTTTGTGTCCCACTCGCCACCTCTCCCAACGACTCGACGACCACGGTGACGTGGCTGGTCCGCTTGCGGACCGGGGTGGCCCTCCCCTGCGCCCGAGGACGGAACCTCTTGAGCGTGGGGCCCTCGTCCACCCAGGCCCTGGCCACCACCAGGTTCTCCGGGATGGCTTGGCGCTGCTCGGCGTTGGCGATGGCCGAATCCAGGATCTTCACCAGGGTACGGTTCGGCCCGAGCGGCGACAGATGGAGGATGCGGCGGGCATCCTCGACGTGCCGGCCCCGGATCAGGTCGACCGACCGCCGCATCTT
>DHWM01000145.1 GCA_002413185.1 Actinobacteria bacterium UBA5182 | reverse complement strand
GTGCAGACGGCCCGGCTGGCGGCGGGGCAGGCCGCACTGGGGACGGGGGAGCAGGCCTCCGGGTAGCCGGGTGACTGGCCCGTTCGGGTCGTGCGGCGTGGCCCCGTCGAGCTATCCAAGGTTCCGCCGCGACGCCGGTCGAATTCCCCCGGCGTGGCGATGCAAACGCATGTTCGAATCCCTACGCTGGGGGAAGTCCAGTCACCCCCTCCGGCGGGACCACCTTCCACCTTCCCGAAAGGATCGTCGGTCCTTCCCGAGGAGGTGCGCAGTCGATGCTGCGATGGAGGAGGAGCGGGATGGCCCTGATGGCCGTCGGGCTCGTCGTCGGTTCGGCCGTCGTCGGGGGACGGTCGACGACGACTGAATCGGCCGCCCGGGCGGCCGCGGAGAGCATCGGGACCCCCGAACGGATCCAGATCTTCTACACCCCACCGGTGCTGGTGCGGGCTGGGGAGCCGGCCCGGATCCCGGTGGATGTCATCTGCGCGACGGCCGGGGGAAGGCCGTGCGCGGCGAACCTCACGTTCGGCTCCAGAGCAGGCGCCGAGCGGTGGCACGTGGCGACCGTCGGATCGGCCCATCAGGCCACGTTCGACCTGGCCGCTCCGGCGGCGCGCGCTGCGACCACGGCGTCGTCGGGGTCGGTGTCGTTCTATCTCCGGGCCCAGGCCGGTGGTGTCGCCGCCGAGATGCCGCCCGGGCAGGTAGCCGAACCTCTGCGGTTCTACGTCGCTCGAGACATGCCGGCGTCAGAGGTCCCCTCGATTCCGTTCGGCCAGGTTCGTCGGGGTCGATCCGTGCTGTTCCTCCCGTGGGGGAGCGGCGGGATGAAGGCCGGCCTGGCCCTGGGGAACGAATCGGCGACGCTCGGTCCGTCGGCGTTCGATGTGGACCGGTCGGGCCGGATCTTCGTGCTCGATCCGCTCCAGCATCGTCTGGCCGTGTTCGCAGAGGGTCGGTTGGTCCGATCGACGACGGTGAATGCCGGCCCCCGGGCCGACCTCGCCATCAACGATGCCGGAGCGGCCTTCATCGCGGGCGGTGCCCAGGGACACGTCGCGGTGCAGCCGGTTTCGAGCACCGGGACCGCCGGGGCCTCCTCGGCGATCGGAGACGGGATCCTCTCGGAGATCCGAACGGACGGTTCTCAGGCCTTCGTGAACATGCTCCCCGTCGACGCCTGGGTGCGTTTCGGCACGAGCCCGAGCACGGCGACCGTGGGACGGCCGGTTGCGGGTGGGGCACAGCTCCTGCGCGTCGACGACGGTCAGTCGATCCGGCTGGGAACGGTGCGGGGCGGAGGCGTCACGAATGCGGTGGAGCTTCGGGCCCATGAGCGGTTCGGCGATCTGGCCATGGCCGAGCCGGATGGAGCGGGCGGCTACTGGGTCGTGACCCGGGTGTGGCGCGCTCAGCCTGCCGCCGAGCAGTACCAGGCGATCCATGTCTCGAACGGCCGCATCGCGGCCTCCTTCGCCATCCGAGACGAGTCCTTCGCCGAGACGCCGCCCTCCTCACGGTTCCGGTTGGGTCACGACGGCAACCTGTACCAGCTCACCACCTCCCCCGACGGCATGCGCATCGTGCGCTTCGACCTGGGAGGACAGTCATGAGACGGATGGTGGGACTTGCGATCGTGGTCGGCGTCGCCGCCACCCTGCTGATGGTGCCGGCGCACTCGAGCTGGGCGTCCTGGGTCAGCAGCCATTGCAACACGAACCAGATCGCGGACGATCACGTGCGCCGCTTGGATGCCCAGGCGTACGCGGCCATCGCCGAGAACGAGGGATACGAATGGGGCGGGGGCTGCTGGAACAACGACAACGTCGACGACACACCGGGCCAGCCGGACTCCAATGGTGAGGGGCCGGACTGTTCGGGGTTCACGTTCAAGACCTGGGAGCTCAAGAGCAACGGGTACGCCGGCTTCACCTGGCACGACAAGTTCCAGGACATCCACGGGCAGTACTCGTCGTACGACTTCCACGCCCCGGGCTCGGACGATCCCTTCTTCAAGCTTCCGGACAAGAATCGCCAAACGACCGACTACATGGATGCCTTCGCCAAGGCGGGACACGTGGGGATGCTGTACACGAGCGCGTATCCGAGCTCGGGGAGTGATTACATCATCGAGGCTCTGGGTGATGCGCCGGGGGTCGACGTCAACGTCGAGACCTACAGGTTCAACTCCGACTACGTCGGGGTGCGGCGCGAAGGCTGGACCGTCGATTGTTACCCAAACTGCCCTCCGGTCGCGGCGAGCTCGGTCCGCATCCCATGAAGGAGAGGCGGCACCTGGCCCTGGTCCTCATCGTGGCGGCGGCGTGCACGGGTCCCCACCCGGCACCCGCCGCCTCGGGGCCTCCGCACTCTTCCCCGAGTCCGACTGCGTTGAGCTCGCCCGTGCAGATGGATGAGCTGGTTCTCACGGCGGACTTCTCCGAACCGGCTGCGCAGTGGCAACGCGTGGTGTTTCTGCCCTTCGGTTCTCATCGGGAGCAGCTCGGGCTCAAGCAGTTCCCCGAATCGCCCAGCAGCCTTCCCTCCGCTTTCGCAATCGATGTGGACGGATCGATCTGGATCGCCGATCGCTGGAAATCGCGTCTCGCTCATTTTTCAGCCGCCGGTGCATATCTCGGTGAGATTCCCTTGGGCCCGGGAATCCGAACAGAGGATCTGGCGATGCAAGGTCCCGATCTCCTCGTGATCACGCGCGTGGCCAACGGCCAACTGATCGTTGCCCAAATCGGACAGGAGGCCAAGTCGCTGACGCTCAACGACCATGGGCGAGCGGTCGTCGCGGTCGCCCTCGCTCCCTCCGCTTCGGGGCTGACTGCAGAGACTGGTGGATTCTCCGATGCGCTGTTCGGGGGCACTCCGAGCGGCCCGATGGGATTCGCCGCCGTCGACTTGACGACGGGGCAGATCCGCACTCTTCCCGGCCTTCCGCTCCGCAGCGAGGAGTACTTCTCCTTGCGTGAACCGGCCCTGTCGGGCGAGCAGGACGTCGATCTCGAGTTCGTCGGCACGAACACGGTCTCAGTGCAACCCGTCCACGTGGACATCCGCGTTGGAGACCAGGGGAGATCCCGATCGATCAAGGGCCTCGCGGGTTTCGGAGAGCTCGTTCGGCTCGACGGTGATGTCTGTGCCTTCGTACGGATCGCCGGGGTGGAATCACCGAATCATCAGGTGGCAGGCACGTGGCTTGCCCGGTTCGGCCGGTCACCTGTCGTCTGGGAGCGCCTCCCGGACCGGGGGATCGCCGACGAACTTCAGAAGCGCCACATCGCCGCCGGGCCCGACGGCACCCTGTACCTGATGCTCGCGCAGAAAGGAGGAATGGAGATCCTTCGGCGACCATAGCAATCCGCGCGTCCGGCCAGGGCCGCTTTGCTAGATTCCTGCCGTGCGCTTCCTGCGCCGCCATCCGATCATCGCGTTGGCCCTTCTCGCCTGCCTGCTCGCCGTTGGTGTCGTCGCGGCCACTGCGGAGGCCGTGTGGAAGGCTGCCCACGACGACGAGGCCCGCCGGGTGGACCACACCGACCTCATCGCCGTGCTCGGCGCTGCGCAGTACGCCGGCCGGCCTTCACCGGTCTTCCAGGGTCGGCTGGAACACGCCGTCGAGCTCTACGACAAGCACTTCGCGTCGCTGGTACTCGTGCTGGGAGGCAAGGAGGCGGGCGACATCACCACCGAAGGCGACGCGGGGCGGCGGTGGCTCATCGAACAGGGACTGCCCGAGAGTGCCGTCGATTCGGACCCACGCGGAAACACCACCCTGGAGAGCCTCAGGGCGGCGGCCGACTTCATGCACCAGCACCACCTGAGCACCGTGTTCCTGGTCTCGGATCCGTGGCACAACCTTCGGATCCGGAAGATGGCCCGGGACCTCGGGCTCGACGCGTTCGTCTCGGCGACGTGGCACTCGGCCGCCCGCAGCCAGTGGACCCGCCTGGACGGCTATACGAGGGAGACGTTCGCCTACCTCTATTACCGCTTCCTGGGGCGATAGCCCGCACGGCCCCGCTCCCGGAGTCACATCTCAGGTGGTGTCGGACACGGCTGCTACCCTGAGCCCGGAGTGTTGCGGTGAAGCTGGGCGTGCGCGAACGAACCGAACAGATCGAGCGTCAGACCCTCGACGAGAGGGCCACCCTCGCAGCCGAATCCAAGGGCCGTGAGCGCGAAGAGGAGCCGGACCCCCTCCGCACCGCCTTCCAGCGTGACCGCGACCGGCTGGTCCATTCAAAGGCGTTCCGGCGGCTCAAGCACAAGACGCAGGTGTTCGTCTCCCCAGAAGGAGATCACTACCGGGTTCGGCTGACCCACACCCTCGAGGTTTCCCAGATCGCTCGGACCGCGGCCCGCGCCTTAAGGCTGAACGAGGACCTCACCGAAGCCATCGCTCTTGGGCACGACCTCGGCCACACGCCGTTCGGCCATCTCGGGGAACAGGCCCTCACCCCCTTCCTCAAGCGGCCGTTCCGGCACAACGAACAGAGCCTCCGGATCGTCGAGCATCTGGAGAACGAGGGCCAGGGTCTCAACCTCACGTGGGAGGTCCGCGACGGCATCGTCAACCACACGTGGTCGATGCCCATGCCCTCCACCCTCGAGGCGCAGGTGGCCCGGTTCGCCGACCGCATCGCCTACGTCAACCACGACGTCGACGACGCCATCCGGGCCGAAATCGTGAGCCCCCAGGATCTTCCCGGCCGGGCGCTGCACGTTCTCGGTCCCACCCACAGCGACCGCATCAACACCCTGGTGAACGACATCGTCGACCAGAACGAGGCCGGTGACGCCATCCATCTTTCCGCCCCGGTGCTCGAAGCGCTCGACGACCTCCGGAACTTCCTGTTCGAGCGGGTCTACCTCAGGCCGGAGGCCCGGGACGAACAGGAAAAGGTCATCGCGCTGGTCAGGTCCCTGTTCGAGTACTACCTTGAACATCCGGAGTCCGTTCCGGCCGAGTACGGCGGAACCCCCGACGACCTGCCCACGCAGATCGCCGACCACATCGCCGGCATGACGGACCGGTTCGCGCTCCGGACGTACGAGCGATTGTTCCTTCCCCAGGGCTGGTTGCTGTAGGCACGAGCACGAGCACGTCCACGGCCCGAGGCCCGGGCCACAGGGAAGGAGGCTTGTAGGTGGCGGGGCTGATCCGGCAGGAGGACCTCGAAGCGGTCCGCGAGCGCACGGACATCGTGCAGGTCGTCTCGGGCTACCTTCAGCTCAAGAAGGCCGGCCGCGACTCGCTGGTGGGCATCTGCCCCTTCCATTCGGAGAAGACCCCGTCCTTCTCGGTGAGCCCCGGCAAGCAGGTCTACTACTGCTTCGGGTGCGGCGAGGGTGGCAACGTGTTCCGCTTCGTGGAGAAGGTCGAATCGCTCTCCTTCGTCGAAGTCGTGGAGCGCCTGGCGAAGGAGGCCGGCGTCACTCTTCGGTACGAGGGCGACACGGCCGCGGGGCGGCGTGCCCTGGGCCGGCGGCAGGCCGTGCACCGAGCCATCTCGGATGCCTCGCGCCTGTACCACCGGATGCTCCTGGATGGAAGCGAGGCGAAGGACGCCCGGGCCTATCTGGCCACGCGCGGGATCACCCCTGAGAGCGTCGAGCGATTCGAGATCGGGTATTCGCCCGGCTACCCCGATTTCCTGCTGAAGCGGCTTTCCAAGACGTACTCACCCGAGCTCCTGGTCGACGCCGGCCTGGCGACGAATGATTCCGGGGGCGCCCTGCGGGACCGTTTCCGGGGACGGGTCATGTTTCCCATCCATGACCTGTCGGGGAACGCCGTGGGCTTCGGAGGGCGTCTCCTGGCGGGACCTCACGCCGCGGCGAACGCCCCCAAGTACCTCAACTCCCCGGAGACCGAGGTCTATCACAAGGGCACCCTCCTCTATAACCTCAACCGGGCCAAGGCGGATGTCACGCGATCGGGGAGAGGCTTCCTGGTGGAGGGCTACACCGACGTCGTGGCGCTGGACCAGGCGGGCGTGCGGACCGCCGTGGCCACCTGCGGCACCGCCCTGGGCGAGGACCACATCCGGCTCCTGTCCAGGTTCGGGGACCGCATCGTCCTGGCGTTCGACTCCGACGAGGCAGGAGCCCGGGCGGCCGAGCGGGCCTTCCAGTTCCACCAGTCCTATCCGGTCGACCTGTCGGTGCTGGTTCTGCCGAAGGGCCAGGACCCGGCCGACTTCGTGCTCGAGGCCGGGGGAGGAGAGGCCGCGGGCACGGCGTTCGCCCACGTGATGGATCAGGCCGTGCCGCTGGTCGAGTACATGATCTCCCGGTCGCTGGTGGGACGGGACCTCAGCGACGTCGAGGAGCGCGCTCGGGCCGTGCGGGTGGGGCTCCAGATCGTGGCGGGCCTCACCGAGGAGGTGCGTCGAAGCGAGTACGCCCGCATCCTGGCGGGCAAGGTGGGGGAGCCGGAGATGGCGGTGATGCTCCAGCTCCAGCAGATGTTCTCGGGGCCCGGTGGCGGCCCGCAGGCCGAACAGCGAGGCTCGAAGAACCATCGCAGCCGGACTCCACCCGAGGAGGAGGTGGAGTGGGAGGTCCTCAAGCTCCTGGTGCAGGCCCCGCACCTGTGTCGCGGCCGGCTCTCCCCGGCGGACTCCGAACGATTCAGCAAGCCCACCCATCGGAAGGTGTTCGAGCTCATTCTCGATTCGGGTTCGACCGAGCCCGCGGCTTCGAACGGATCGAACGGATCGAACGGTTCCAACGGATCGAACGGGTCCACCGCGGCGTCACTGGTGGCCACGGCGCAAGAACGAAGCGAGTCCCTCGGGCGGACCCTGGCGGCGCTCTCGGTCGAACCGCTGAAGTCCGATCTCGAGCCAACACTCGATTATGCCGACCGGCTGTTCCTCCGCCTCGAGGAGTTCTCGCTGAAGCGCCAGGCCGACGTCATCCGCAAGCAGCTCGAACGATTGAACCCGATCAAACAGCCTGCTCAGTACGACCCGTTGTTCGAACAGCTCGCCGCGCTGGAGGGGGCCCGTCGAAGGATCAGGAACGCCTCGGAGTGATGCCGGGGCACTCCTGGGAAATGGACCCGACACAACAAGGCGCGCGCCCAGTCATATGGGAAACTGTTTGGACATCTGATCGCCACCCGACTCGATCACGCATGTACGGGAGCGCATGACGGAGACCGAACGCCTTACGCGCTCAATGGCAGGAGCGCCTGACGACGCTCTGCCGGGAGTGGCGGCCGAGGCGACACAGCCTGTCAGCATCGAAGAGGCGAAAGAGCTCGTAGCTGCGCGCGGCCGCGAGCGTGGCTTCGTCACTTCGGAGGAGCTGCTGGAAGGCCTCCCCGTCGAGGACCTCACGCCCGAGCAGGTCGAAGACTTCCTGACCCAGGTCGAGGACCACCTCCGCCAGGAGGGCATCGACGTCATCGAGGTCCCCGGCGAGGAGTTCGACGGCGAGTCGGAGGGTGGCGGCATCCGTCTCCCCCGGGAGGAGGACCTCCTCAAGGCTCCCACCAACGACCCGGTCCGGATGTATCTCAAGGAGATCGGCAAGGTCCCCCTCCTCACCGCGGCGCAGGAGGTCGACCTGGCCATGCGGATCGAGGGCGGTGAGTTCGCCACCGAGATCCTCACCACGCTCGACGGGGCGGCGCTGAAGATCGATCAGAAGCACTTTCGGCGGGTGGTCGACTCCGTGGTGCGGATCCGTGATCACCAGCTCGATCCGGAGAAACGGCTCCGGCACGAAGGCGTCGGACGGGAGAAGATCGCCCGGGCGTACAAGCCGAAGACGCGTCTGGAGACCGCCGACTTCCTCCGGCGGGTCGAACGGGACGGCCAGCTCGCCAAGAAGAAGCTGATCGAGGCGAACCTCCGCCTGGTCGTCTCGATCGCCAAGCGATATGTCGGACGAGGGATGCTGTTCCTTGACCTGATCCAGGAGGGGAACCTCGGGCTGATCCGGGCGGTCGAGAAGTTCGACTACTCGAAGGGGTACAAGTTCTCGACGTACGCCAC
>DHWM01000024.1:1395-2526 GCA_002413185.1 Actinobacteria bacterium UBA5182 | reverse complement strand
CGCGCCATCTCGGACTCGATCTCGTGGTACCGGCGGGCTATCGCCTCCAGCCGGTCGATCAAGCTGCGGCTCCCGCCGGTTCCTCCTCACCCTGCCGAGCGCTGTTGAATGCGGTGATCGCCACCTCGAGCATGTCATCGGTCGGCTCACGGGTGGTGAACTTCTGAGTCGCGAGGACAGGCAGAAGCATCACGCGCACGACCGGGTTGCGCCGATTGCGGGCCATGAAGCGAATGAGCTCGAACCCGGCGCCGGCGATGAGGGGAATGGCGACAAGGCGGCTCACGACAAGCCAAAACCAGTTGGGGTGGAACAGAGCGACCACGCTGAACACCACCACGCTCACGACGAGAACGACGAGCAGGAAACCGGTGCCACAGCGCGGGTGAAGCAGGCTGGCTCGACGGACTGAAGACACTTCGAGCGGCCACCCCGACTCGTACGCGTTGATCGTCTTGTGCTCGGCGCCGTGGTACTGGAACACTCGACGAACGTCGGGAAGCAGGGCTATGGCTGAGAGGTAGCCCAGCACCAGACCCACCCGGATGATGCCTTCCACGACGACGAAAAGGAAGCTGCCGCTTCGGTGGACGGCAAGGCCGGCGAGCAGCAGAGGCAGCCCAAGGAAAAGGGCGATGCCGAACACCGCCGCGAAGGCGACAGAGCCCGTGATCTCCTTCTTGCCGATCACCACATCGTTGCCGCCCGCGTTCATGTTCGCGGACCACATGAGCGACTTCATGCCCAGGTGCAGCTGCTCGCCGATGAGGGCGAGGCCGCGCAGGATCGGGAGCTTCCAGATCGGGTTGACGTAGATCGCAGCTTTCAGCTCGCCGCGGTCGACGACGATCTCCTTGGTGTTGGGCAGGCGCACCGCCACCGCGTAATGACGCTTGCCCCGCATCATCACGCCCTCGATGACGGCCTGGCCCCCGTAGAAGAACTGGTCCTTTGTCGGGGGTCCGCCTACCTCGCTTGCCGGGGAGCTCGCATCATTCGCTACCTCCCCCGGTAGTGGCATTAGTGGTGGCCCCGGGGGCCCGGCCGAGAGATTTGGTGATCCAGGGGCCGCTCCCATGGCTTCGCCATGGGGACCCCAGTGGAAGGGGTGGACCGACTAGGAGCGCATCG
>DHWM01000024.1:0-1204 GCA_002413185.1 Actinobacteria bacterium UBA5182 | reverse complement strand
GTGACGACGGCGGGACGGGCCCCGTAACGCACGGATCGGGCCGCATGGGCGCCAAAGATCCGGTCGGGATCCCCGGGGCCACCACTTAGTTGCGGGTGGACTTCGCCGCCCGCTTGCGGAACCGCTCGACCTGGCCGCCCGTGTCGACGATCCGCTGGGTCCCCGTGAAGAACGGGTGGCAGACGGAGCAGATCTCGGTCTTGAGCTCCTTGCGCGTGGAACCGGTCGTGAACGTGTTCCCGCACACGCAGGTGACGACCGCGTCCTCGTAGTAGGTGGGGTGTATCTGTGCTTTCAAGGTCTTGTCTCCAGGTGAGTGAGTTTACCGAACGAAGCCGCCCAGCAACGTCTCGGTCTGAACGAAGAAGAAGGCGAGGTAGGCAACCAGGCCCAGCCACGCGGCTCCCATCAGGTAGCGCTGTGCAGGGGGCTCGGACGTCAGGTAGGCGTCCATCGCCTTATTACGGAACCTCTGTACGACCACCGGAATTCCCAGGACCACGATGATGATCACGATCGGGCTGACCACCCCCGTGAAGAACAGGTAGCCGAGGACCGCCAGGCCCCCTACCTGGATCCACTTCGAGACGGGGGCCAGTATCCAGCCTCCGTCGAGCATCCCGAACGGGATCATGTTGAAGAGGTTGATGAGGAAGCCCAGGTAGGCCCAGCCCAGCAGCACCGTCCAGTGGGTCGAGTTGTAAAGGACGAATGCAGCAGTCGCTCCAATCGTTCCTGCGAGTGGCCCCGCGATGCCGATCTGCGCCTGCCGCATCGGGCTCTGCGCGTGCGACCGCTGGAAGATGGCAGCGCCGACGAACGGGATGAAGATCGGCGCCGTCGCCGCCATGCCCTGCCTCCGGATCTCGACGACGTGCCCCATCTCATGGACGAAGATCATCAGCACGAGGCCGACCGCAAACCACGGACCTCCCCACAGCGAGTAGGCGGCCACGCTGACCAGGGCCGAGCCCAATGTCGCCAGGGCAGGGATCTTGAAAATGAGCAGCACAGCGTACTTGCCGTAGGCGAGGGCACCGAGAAGCAGCGCCACCAGCCCGCCCATGAACCCTCGGTTGGTCCGAGTTGGGGGCGCAGGCGAGTAGTGGTGCGGGGAGCTTGGCGGGATGTCTGAGGTCACCGGGTAGTTCGACGGCGGAGGCGGCGGGATGTCCGACGTCACCGGGTAGCTCGGAGGCGGAGG
>DHWM01000182.1 GCA_002413185.1 Actinobacteria bacterium UBA5182 | reverse complement strand
GCACCTTCCACGCGGTGGCCAACTCGCCGTACGCTCGAGCGCCCAGCCCACCCACGAACGCCCCCGCCACGGAGAGCTCGGGGTAGACCAGGTCCATGACATACCCCGCGTCGAACCGGAGGAAGGCGAACACGAGGTAACCGGCGCCTGCGGCAATGAGCGGGGCGGGCGACAGCCACACGGGAAGGAGTCGCGTAAGGAGGGCGACGGCGAACGCAAGCATGGCTATCGACGCGATCGTTTCCAGCCGGCTCGACCGATGAACGTAGGCTCGGGTGAGGATCGTGTTCACCCCGTTGGCCAGAACGAAGACGCCGGGCATTCCGCCGCTCTTGTTCACCGGCGTGAGATGAACATCTCCGAGGGTCGGATCGACCACTCCGACCAGGACGACCTTCCCGGCAAGGCGCCGGCCTGGCAATGATCCTCGCAGTACATCGGCGGCAGACGAATAGGGCGCGGCCGGGGCTCCCACGTCCAGCGGCTCCGCGAAGTTGATCGTGAGCGAGGCTCGACTCTCGGTCGGCATGAGCACCGACCCGACCTGCACACCATCGGGCCTGATGGTGGGTGTATCCGGCTGCCCCGTGGTGCGGACGGCCGCCTCGAGAGCGATCGAGGGGAGCAGGTTTCCGCTGGGTGATTCGATCACCAGCGGAAGGGATCGGACGACCCCGTCGCCTGGATCGGCCGTGATGTTGGTGAGCCCGATCCCGACGGCCGCCGATGCCACACTCGTCGTGGGACCAGCGATCGTTCGCGCCTCGAAGAACCGCCCGTGAGATGTGGCGGAGACATCGGCCGCGGCGGCAAGGACCACGTTCCCAGCCTCGTGGAGGGCTGCCGAGAGTTGGTCGTCGCCTGCAGAGGGCGCGCCCACGACCACGTCATACACAATCAGCCGCGGGCGCTCGGCCGCGATGGCTCGAATGAGTTTCGCCTGAAGTTCGCGAGGCCACGGCCAGCGCTCCCCCAAGTCCGAGATCGAGCGCCCATCGATTCCGACAACGGCGATGCGAGCATCCGCCGTGGCGGCCGGGAACAGCCTGTCGGTCGTAGCCCGCTGAAAGCCGCCGAACACCCCCAGAGCGAGTCCACCGGCCGAAAGGGCAATGAGGACTCCTGTGATCAGCAGCGGGCCCGCGAGCCTACGACGAAGCTTCTGCATGCTCCGCAGGCTCAACAGGGCGCTCCCTCGGGTCAGAGCGGGTGTGAGCGGTCGCCACAGGCCGAACAATATTCCGATTCATCAAGCGGCTCCGGCGCGATCCTTCCCCAACCCAAAGGTGACCGGGCCGCGTTGGTCGATCAGAGCCGCTTACTGTTCGCCTCGCCTCGCGGGTCCTCATCCCATCTCGATCTCTTGACGGGTAAACATGCTGGTGGGATAGTGCCCTCCTGTTTCGCTGGCTCGGCCAGTCCAATCAGCCGAAAGGGGTTCCAATCGCAGAGATAGAGGTGGGGGCGGTCATCGAAGGGACCGTCCAGCGCATCACCCCCTACGGGGCGTTCCTCCAGCTCGAAGACGGGAAGATGGGCCTCGTGCACATCTCCGAGATCGATCGGAACTACGTCAAGAACGTCGAGGAGCACCTCCGGCTGAACGACAAGGTCCAAGCGAAGGTCGTCGCCATCAAGGAAGACGGCAAGATCGACCTCTCCATCAAGGCGCTCCAGGACCCCGCCCCCCGCATCGAACGCCGGGGCAAGGACCCGGAGTTCGAGCAGAAGCTCAAGCGGTTCATGCGCCAGTCGGAAGAGCGCCAGGTGGACTTCAAGCGCTCCGTGGAGAACAAGCGCAAATAGCGACCGCTTCGGACCGTCACGCGGTGGCTGCCCAGCTGGGCCGGGAACCGCTCGTGCCGTTCACCGTCGTGGCCCGGTGTGGGCCCGGCCATCCCCTGGTCATCCGGAACCATCCCGTCGACGCGAAGGGCAACCCGTTCCCCACGCTCTACTGGCTGACCTGCCCCGAGACGATCAGAGCCGTGGCCCGCCTCGAGTCCGAGGGATGGATCAAGCGCCTGGAGGCCGAAGCCGAAGTCGACCCGGATCTTCGAACCGGGCTCCGCCGCGCTCACGAGGAATACGCGGCCGAACGGGGCGCTCTGGTGGCCGGTTCCGAGCAGCGGGGCGGCGTGGGTGGTGCGGCTCGCGGGGTGAAGTGCCTCCACGCCCACTACGCCTATTACGTGGGTGGCGGCCCGGACCCCATCGGGAAGTGGGTGGCGGATCGCCTCAAGGAGAGCGACCAGCTCCATTACGAGAAGCCGTCCCGGCGGCTCGGCACCATCGATCTCGGGACGAACTCCATCCGGTTGCTGGTTGCCAGGTTCACCCACGGTGAGGCGGACCTCCAGGACCTGGCCCGGGACATGGTGATCACCCGGATCGGGCAGGGCGTCGACCAGACCCATCGCCTCGCCCCGGCCGCGCTTCGCCGGACCCTGGACGTGCTGGAGCGTTATTGCCGGCGGGCCAGGGCGCTCGACGTCGAACGCATTCACCTCGCCGCCACCAGCGCCGTGCGGGACGCGGCCAACCGCGACGATCTGGCGAACGAGGTGCAGCGCCTGACCGGCGAGCCCATGGAGGTGCTCTCCGGCGAGGAGGAGGCCGAACGGTCCTTCGTGGGCGCCACGCACGGACTGGCCGAGGCAGCGGATGTCCCCGGCCCCTATTTGGTCCTCGACATCGGCGGCGGGAGCACCGAGTTCGTCCTGGGACAGGACGGACCCGCGTTGGCTCGTTCCACCAACATGGGAAGCGTGCGGCTGACCGAGCGGTTCGTCCACACCGACCCGCCCTCGTACGAGGAGCTGGACGCCCTGGAGGCAGAGATCACCGACATCCTGGCCGGGGTGGAGGACCACGTCGCCGTGCACGACGCGAGGACCCTGGTGGCCGTGGCCGGCACCGCCACCACCATGCAGGCCATCGCCATGGGCCTTCCCGAGTACGACCCGGAGCAGCTCCACCGAACCCGGCTGTCCCGCCTGGACGCCGATAGAGTGTTCCGGCTGCTCGCCGACATGACCGTCGAGGAACGGCGGGAGATCCCAGTGATGGCCCCCGGGCGAGAGGACGTGATCCCGGCCGGCGCGGCCATCCTGACCAGCGTGATGCATCGGTGGGGCTTCACCGAAGCCCTGGTGTCGGAGACCGACATCCTCGACGGCCTGGCCTACGCCATGGTCGAAGGCGCCCCCGGGTCGGTAGGCTGAACCTTCCCGATGCCCAATCGAAGAACGCGCGAACGTCAGCTGGCCAAGCTCGCCCAACGCCGGGCGGCGGAGCGCCGCAAGAAGCGCCGCCAGCGAACCTTGGTCGCGAGCCTGGCGGTCCTCATCGCGCTGGCCGGTCTCAGCTTCGGCTTCGTCCTGATCTTCCGGAACACCTCGCCGAAGACGAAGCCCGTGGCGAAGGCCTCGGTCACGCCGACCCCCACCGCGACGCCGACCCTCGCCGGGGGTGTGGCCTGCGGGGGAACGGTCCCCGCCGCGTCGGCCGTCAAGAAGCCCACCTTCACCAAGGCACCGAAGATGAGCATCAAGGCGACCAAGACCTACACCGCGACGATGGTGACGTCCTGCGGGACCGTCGTGATGAAGCTCCTGCGGAAGGAGTCGCCGAACACGGTCAACAGCTTCGTGTTCCTGGCACGGCACCACTTCTACGACGGCCTCATCTTCCACCGCCTATCGCGGGACTTCGTCATCCAGGGAGGCGACCCCACCGGCACCGGGACCGGCGGGCCCGGGTACAAGACCGTCGACGCTCCCCCGAAGGACGCCAAATACACCGTCGGAGTCGTGGCGATGGCGAAGAGCGGCGCCGAGCCGGCGGGCACCTCGGGCAGCCAGTTCTTCATCGTCACCGGCTCCCAGGGAGCCTCGCTGACGCCCGACTACGCCATCATCGGCACGGTCGTCTCCGGGCAGGACGTGGCGACCAAGATCGACCAGCTTCCCATCGAGGGCAACGCGTCCGACGGGCGCCCCACCCAGACCATCTACATCGTCAAGGTGACGATCAAGGAGTCCTGATCACATGGCGAAGCTTCGATTCGACCGGCCGCCTGACATGCAGATCGATCCGGCCAAGCGCTACTCGGCCACCATCGAGACGTCCCACGGCACGGTGAAGGCCGACCTGTTCGCCGCCCAGGCTCCGAAGACCGTCAACAACTTCGTCTTCCTGGCCCGTCAAGGGTTCTACGAGGACGTGGGCTTCCACCGCGTCATCAAGGGCTTCGTCATTCAGGGGGGCGACCCGGAGGGGACGGGCCGGGGAGGGCCGGGGTACGAGTTCGAGGACGAACTGGACAACGACCTCCGCTACGAGCACGGCACCCTGGCCATGGCGAACGCCGGACCGAACACCAACGGCAGCCAGTTCTTCATCGTGGCGGGGCCACAGGGGGAGAGCCTGCCGAAGAACTACACGATCTTCGGGAAGGTTGGAGAGGGCCTCGACGTGGTGGAGACGGTGGGCGCGGTCCCGACCAGCTTCGGAGACCGGCCCAGGGAGCCGGTCTCGATCACCAGGATCACCATCGAAGAGAGCTGAGCACTTCCTTCGGTACTACCAGTCGACGGACGCCTCGCTCCCCGCGACCGGCGATCCGACCGCCTGAAGCGCCGATCCGTTCGAGTCACCCACCCAGAGCTGGAGTGTCTGCGGAGAGGTTCCGGGGCGGACCACGGCGAGCTGGTGTCCGTCGGGCGACCAATCCGCGGCGACCACGTCGTTGGCCGAGGTCATCCGGCTGGCCCCGGAGCCGTCCGCGCCGATCGACCACAGCGACCCTCGGTCGGTGCCCGCCGATCGTTCGATGTAGAGGAGGCGTGAGCCGTCCGGCGACCATTTCGGACTGGCCGCGTGGCCGACGTGCGTGACCTGGTGAAGGTTGGCCGAGTCCGGGGTCACCGTCCAGATCTCGCTGCGATCCGTCGAGGTGCAGGCGAACGATCGGCTGCAGTCCCGCTCCAGCCCCTCGAGCGCGATCATCCCGGTCGGGCCCCAGGCCATCCCGAGCGGAGCCAACGTGGCCACCAGCCGCACCGGGGCGGCGTTCGACCCGTCGGCGGAAGCGAGCCACAGGGCCACGCCGTTCCCGTAGGCGAGAAAGGCGCCGTCGGGGCTCCATGACGGCATCGAAACCGCAGGCCCGCGGGCCACGGTGGTCCTCCGGCCGGTGGCGAGGTCGACGATGACGATGCCCCCGTCTCCGTAGGCCAGGCGGCGATGATCCGGCTCCCAGGAGGCGAAGCCGGCTTGATAGTCGGACAGGTTCGACGCGAGCGTCGTCATCCGGCCCGTGGAGGGATCGACCAGAGAGACCGAACCGGCCAGGACGGACAGGAGGATCTGGGGCCCGGGCGAGGAAAGGGAGGGGGAGGGGTGCTGCCTGGCCGGGGGCTTCGGCCCGGCGCAGGCCCCGGCCAGCAGGCAGGTGAGCGCGAGGGGAAGTACGAACGGTCTCCCTCGGGTCATGGCCACTCCTTGGGCGCGAAGTGTACAGGCCGGGGGCAAGTCTCTCGCCTCGGGTGTGCCGGAGCCTTCCATCGGCGTTCGGCCGCTCGCCGCCCCGGTCCCCGGACGTAGACTTTTCGAGCCGCCCGGGTGTCGGAATTGGCAGACGATGTGGCCTTAAAAGCCACGGCCCCCTAGGGGCGTGTGGGTTCGAATCCCACCCCGGGCACTTCGTCTTTGAAGGCAAACGCGCAGATCAGAGTGTTTCACGAATGCACGATGTTCCGCGGTGCTCACGCGGTGCTCACGGGCGACCCCCGAAAATGGACCGTTGACCTGGGGAAACGTCTGAAGCCCCGTGGCCCGACGGCGGGCCGTGTTGCAACCCGGTACTACCGTTCGCCAGCCTCGGGGGAGCCCAGGGCTCGCCGTTCGGCTTCGGCGGCGATTGCGCCGTACGCCTGGGCCAGCAAGTCCTCGAGTCCTGCACCCCTGACGTCGAGGCCGGGCGACTCGAGCTGGCGCAGGAGCGCCTCCGGCACCTCGGAGGCCCGGGGATGCGCAACCGCCTCCACGGTGACCCCAGCAGCCCAGAAGTCCGCCACCGCGGTTGGAAGCGGAGGCGTCTCGACGGCGGGACCGGCCCACAGCGCCTCGATCCACCCGGCCGCACCGGCATTGTCCAGCTCGGCTCGTGATCCGCCGTCCCGGCCAGCCGAATCGATTTCCTCCCCCGCCCGCCTGGCCCGGAGCCGTCGGAGCAGTGCCTCACGATCGCGTCCCCTCCACCGGAAGATGAGGAAGGGATCGGCGTCGAACGCCTCGGCCAGCAGGTAATACGTCGCCGCGATGTGCTTGCAGGGGTTGGCCCAGTCGGGGCAGGTACAGTCGGTGGTGAGGTCGCGGGAAGACGCCGGGAACAGGGCAAGCCGGGTGGCGAGAAAGGCTTCCTCGATCTCCCTCGGCATCTCGCCCGCCAGCAGCCTCGCCAGGAACACGGCCCGGGAGGCCATGGCCTCCTCGGCGCGCGCCCAGTCCTTCTCCGACAGGGGGAGCACGGCGATGCGCACACTGTACGGGGCGGCCCGGGATCCCTGGACTCGGGAGGTAACCTGGCCCGGCGACACGTCGAGCCCGAGGACCTGCCCCGCCCGGGCATACCGGCGACCTCGGGTCAGGCGGGCGCCCATGTCGAAGGACTCCAGGATCTCGATGAACCGCTTCGACCACCACGTATCGCCGATGTCCCCCCGCCGGCTCCGCGCCCGGATCCCGTCGGCCGGACGGGGCCGGGAGGCCGGCGGGTACCAGGACGTGTAGGACGACATCGCCGACCGGGGAGATCGTCGTCGTGACCTGGGCGCCACCTCAGGCCTCCGCCACCGCGTCCGCCGACAGGGCCACCAGCTCCCGGAGCGCAGCGGTGGACAGTTCGGTGAGCCAGGCCTCCCCGGCACCCACGATCCGCTCTGCGAGATCGCGCTTGTCGTCGATCATCCGGTCGATGCGCTCTTCCAGGGTCCCCACGCACACGAACTTTCGAACCTGCACGTTGCGCTGCTGGCCGATCCGGAACACCCGGTCGGTAGCCTGGTCCTCCACCGCCGGATTCCACCACCGGTCGAAGTGGATCACGTGGTTGGCCGCCGTCAGGTTGAGCCCGACCCCGCCTGCCTTGAGCGACAGCAGCATGACGGGGGATCCGCGCTCGGACTGGAACGCCGCCACCATCTCGTCGCGCGACCGCTTGGGGACCCCGCCATGCAGGAACGGCACGTCCAGCCCGAGGCGCTCCAGCAGGTGCCGGTGCAGCAGGTGGCCCATCTCGGCGAACTGGGTGAAGCACAGGGCCCGGTCCCCCTCGGCGAGGACCTCCTCCAGGATCTCCTCGATCCGGGCGACCTTGCCGGAGCGGCCCTCCAGCCGGGAACCGTCTCGCAGCAGCTGGGTGGGGTGGTTGCAGACCTGCTTGAGCCTCATCATGGTGGCGAGCACGAGCCCTCGGCGTTCGATGCCCTCGGTCCTTTCGATCCGCTCCAGCATGTCGTCGACCACGGACTGGTACAAGGTCGCCTGTTCTCGGGTGAGGTTGCAGAACACCTTGATCTCCACCTTCTCCGGCAGGTCGGCGATGATCGAGCGGTCGGTCTTGAGGCGCCGGAGGAGGAATGGGCCGGTGATGCTCTTGAGGAGCCTGCTGGCATCCTCGTCGCGAAACCGCTCGATGGGCACGGCGAACCGTTCCCTAAACGCTCCGGCCGACCCGAGCAGACCTGGGTTCAGGAACTCCATGATCGACCACAGCTCGGACAGCCGGTTCTCCACCGGCGTGCCGGTCATGGCGATCCGGCGAGCGGCGGAGAGGGCGCGTACGGCCCGGGTCTGCCTTGCCGCGGGATTCTTGATGTTCTGAGCCTCGTCGAGAACGATCCGTGCCCAGCGGGTCCCCGCGAGCGTCTCATGGTCCCGAGCCACCAGGTTGTAGGTCGTGATGACGAGATCGGCCTTCCGGGCCGGGCGATCCAGGGCCCGTCCGCGGTGGCGGGCAGTGCCGTGGTGGACGTGGACCGACAGCCCGGGAGCGAAGCGCTCGGTCTCGCGCTGCCAGTTGCCGACGACCGACATGGGGCACACCAGCAGCGTGGGCCCGGGACGGCGCCGCCGTTTCCCCGGTCCCGCACGGCGCTCGGCCAGGAGCAGGGCGAGGAGCTGGATGGTCTTGCCGAGGCCCATGTCGTCGGCCAGGCACGCGCCCATCCCGACACCGTCGAGAAAGGCCAGCCAGGCCAGCCCCCGCTCCTGGTACGGGCGGAGCGTTCCTCGGAACCCCTCGGGAGTCGGCACGGGTTCCGGCCGCCGGTCGGCCGACAGCAATTCGCCGAGCCACCCGTCGGCCTCCACCCCGACCACCGGCAGCCCCACGGACGAGGGAGCGAGGCCGAGCCCGACTCGCAGGACCTCGGCGGCGGTCGTCTCGCCCTGCGCAACGGACGCGCCGGGGGCCCGTTGGTCGACCAGCCGCAGGGCCGCCTCGATGTCCTCCCGGTGCAGCTCCACCCACTGGCCGCGAACCCGCACCAGAGGGGCCTTCAGTCGGGCCAGTTCCCGAAGCTCGGTCGCCGAGAGCGTTCGATCCCCCAGAGCGACCTCGTAGCGGAAGTCGCACAGGGCCTGCAGGCCGAAGCGGCTTTCGGTCGCGACGGCTCCTTTCGGCTTCGAACGGGCCTTCAGGCGGACGCCGAGCCGGGTGGTCCGCCACCACGGGGGGACCAGCACCCCGAACCCGGCTTGCTCGAGCAGGGGCGCCCCCTCGCCGAGGAAGTCCAGCGCCCCGGCGGCGTCGGTGGCCAGCTCTACGGGCCGGGCCACGTCCAGGGCCGCCTCGAGCGCCGGGTACAGGCGGCTCGCGACCCCCAGGTCGGCGAGAAGCCGTTCCTGGGGGTGGTCCAGGCTGCGATCGAGGAACGGCAGCCGGTGCCGGGCTCGCCACACCTCGGTGGCCGAGACCATCAAGCTGGGGTCTTCGACGGACTGCAGGAGGAACTCGATGCGCCAGGGGTCCTCGCCGTTCCGCTTCCCCTTGGATCCGGCCGTTTCCTGGCCGGCAGGGTCGGACCCCTGGTCGGCTGCTTCGGGCTCGGTCTCCGGAGGCGCGAGCCGGAAGCACGTGCGCACCGCGCCGGCCGGGTGCAAGCCCGATCGGTACCACTCCACCAGGACCCGTTCGAGCTTCGCCACCTCGCCAGGCTCCGCGTCGATGGTCGGATCCGCCGACGTCAGGGCGGTGACGAACGCCTCCTCCGCCGGGCGAACGCGGGGCGGACGCCCCCGGCGAGCTGGGAGCAGGCGGTGGCGGGCGAGTGCGGACCGAGCGACCTCGTCGACGACGGCTCCCAGGAGATCGAACAGGATGGCCCCAGGGGCGCGGCCTGCCCAGCCCGCTCGACCGCCAGCGCCCCGCCCGCCGGAGGGATCGGTGAACTCAGCGCGGCAGGACGGCGGCATGGCCTCGGCGAGCAGCCGGATCCGCTCATCGTGGTCGGGGGCGGGCACGGGCAGCCACCTCGCCACCGCCCTCCCGCCCAGGTGGGTCCGGACCCCGGGCAGGAGACGTCCGCGGGCCGCCACCTCCAGCCCGATCTCGAGGACGCGGTCCAGGAAGCCGATCGAGTCGCCGGGGACGACGCCACGGGCGGATTGTCGGGACAGGCTCGGGAGGACGTCGAGGGCAGGACCGGCCGGAAGCACCAGGACCGGCACCATCCAGGGCGCCAACACTCGCCGGCCCCGCGGGGCGGGGACCCGCCAGGGAGGTATCGCGCTCGAGGCCAGCGGCCGGCCCCCGGCCGACGGCAGCAGAAGAGCCGCGCGGCCCCGGCCGACCTCCGCCCCGGCCAGGGGCAGCGCTCCGGCGAGCTTCCGAGTGGAGGCGGCGAACGGGTGCGCCGGGATGCGAGGCGGACCCTTCCGCGTGGTGTCCGCCAGGAGGGGCCTCCTGCCGAGTCGGGCGGTGTCCTCTCCCCACAAATGGAGCCGGGAATCGAGCGACCACCAACCGTGCATGACCAGAGGTCCGCGGTCCGGGTTGGTCTCGGCCATCCCTCGCTCCTCCCATCGGCCAGGGCGCGCCCGGCCGGATGTCACGGGGAAGGCGGACAGAGCATAGGCGACCCTCCGCATGCATGGGCTCGGCGCCGTCATCGGCCTCCTCTTCAGAGCGCAGAGCCGATCAGCTCGCGGTGCCGGACTCTTCGATCGCCTCGAGGAGAGCGGGGAGATCCTGCGTCACGGTCGACCACAGGACATCGAGGTTGATGTCGAAGTAGTGATGCACGAGCCGGTCGCGCATGCGGGCGGCTTCTGCCCACGGAACCTGGGGGTACCGCTTCGCCTTCCTCAGCCACCTGCTTCGCTGCCTCACCGACGATCTCGACCAGCTTCGTGGGTGGGAGTCGCAGAAGCTCGTCGGTCTGGAGGTCTCCGCGAGATCGACACGGAGAACTCGGTCGCCTTGTGGGCGGCCTCGATCATGTGCCGGACGCGAACGTCGTCCAGGGCCGCGTCATACAAAGACATGGCCGTCGCCCGGACCTCGTCTCGGAAGAACCGGCTAGATCCTCGTAGGTCCGGAGCTCGATCTTCCGGTTCCCGAGAAGCGGGGCAAGCTCGAGCTCCACCCGGCACCGGTCCTGATGCCGGGACCCTGCGCGATCAGGCCCGGCGGATGAACATGGAGATCGTCGAGGTGGCGGAGGCTGTCATCAGGGCCCAGCCTCTGTTGCCGGCAAGACCGGAGAGGTCGGCCTCAGGCGCCGACGGGTTCTCCGCATAGGGCAGCTCGTGATCGCCAGCGTCGCGCCGGGGTCGCTCCTCAGAGGGCGGATCATCTTCGGTGCTTCCTAGGACGGCCCTCCCACCGGGAGGGCGCTCTTGAGCACGTCCACCCCTGCCCCGGCCACCTTCTTCCCCGCGTCCATGACCGCGGCGGCAGGCCCGGCGACGAGGTTCCCGGGCGGCTCACCCGGCGAACGAGGGTGCGGCCGCGTGGGCGCCGTCTTCTTGGCTTCCTCCAACTGCGCCCCGAGCTCTTGGAGCTCCGAACGGGACACCCCTCGTCGGACCCGCTTGAACAAGTCCTGCTCTTCCTCCTTGACGTGGTGCCGAACGCTTTCGATAAGGACCGTGACCTTCGCATCGAAGCGTTCGTCGGCAGGATCGGTCTTCTCGAGCTCGGGCAGCGTCCACTTCACGATGTGGTGTTCCTCCAGCGACTCGAGGACCATGTCCTCGGTCTCCCCGGCCCGTTCCCGAACCGCCGGATAGAACACCTGCTCCTCGATGGCGGCGTGCACCGAGAGCTCCTCGATGATCTTGTCGACGATCTTGCGCTTGGTCTTGTGCGCGCGGTCGCCCGCGCCTTCGAATCGCTTGAACAGGCCCTCGACGGTCTTGTGATCGGCCTTCAACAGGGTGATCGCGTCCATTCCTCTTGCCCCTTCCGGTGGTCGGATGTTCGCCGAGCATTTCCATGAAGCCGTATGCCGAAACTGACGCTCGTGCCCCCGACGAAAGAAGCCGGCGGTCTCCCGCCGGCTCCCTCCGGACCTTCGCGGTCGTTCCCGGTCGTGGCGTCGCTGCGGTTGGTCAGGCGCTCTTCTGGTCGATCTCGCCCCGCCACGCTCCGGTCTCCCGGCCGCGACTCTCGATGAATTCCTTGAACCGCTCCAGGTCGCCCTTCACCCTTCGCTCTGCGATCCCAAGGGCGTCTCCGAGCTTCTCCTTGACGCCTACGGGCTCGAACTCCATCTGGAGCATCACCCTGGTCGTCTGGGGGTCGATGTGGTGGAAGGTCACCACGCCGGCGTTGGTGGCCCCGGTGGTGCTCCGCCACGCCACCCGCTGGTGGGGCTTCTGCTCGGTGATCTCGGCATCCCATTCGCGTTCCTGGCCGCCAATCTCCGCCTTCCAGTGCAGGCGCTCGTCGTCTAGCTGCTGCACCGACTGGACGCCCTCCATGAAGTTCGGGAACTCCTCGAATTGCGTCCACTGGTTGTACGCGGTCTGCACCGGCACCTTCACCTCGATGGATTGTTCGATGGTGGACATGCGTGTTCCTCCTCTCGGATCGTCGATCATGCGGGTCTTCTTTCGAGGTTACCCGGGGACCCACCGAGGAAACAGCCCTGGAGGCCTGGGGCCTGTGAGGCGCTGACTGAGGAGCGAGACTCCTCTAGGACTAGTTCGCAGAGACTA
>DHWM01000131.1:3909-6172 GCA_002413185.1 Actinobacteria bacterium UBA5182 | reverse complement strand
CCCCTTCTCGCGCTCGAGGTCCAGCGAGTCGAGGACCCGGACGGCGACGTCCTGGTTCTCCCGGAACGCCCCCGTCTGCCACAACATGGCATCGACCAGCGTAGTCTTGCCGTGGTCCACATGGGCCACGATGGCGACGTTGCGCAGGTCGGTTCGGCTCGGCATGACGAACGAGATCCTTCGAGAGAGAAGAGGCGCGGGCGCGCTCTTCCAGTCTACGAGGTTCGGACGGTCAGCCCCGGTTCGTGGTCATGGCCAGCGCCTGCGCGTATTGGCCGGCCTTGGCGAAGTCGCCGACCGCCCAGAGCGTTCCAACGGCGAGCCCGTCGACCGCGAGGAGCTGGGCCGTGTCTCCCGCGTTCGGGCTGACGAACGTGTGCCACGCGGACCCGTTCCATCGTTCCGTGATGGTCTGGGCGAGGGCGCCCGACTGGAGTGAGAAGCCCGCTGCCCACACATCGGTCGACGACAGGACGGCCACGCCTGTCAGGACGTTGTTCGTACCGGACCCGGAGTTGGGCGTCCCTACCGCCGACCACCGGCTCCCGTCCCAATGCTCCGCGAGGGTCTTGGTCCCGGACTCCCGGAAGCCGACGGCCCAGACGTCCGCCGAGGATGCGGCGGCCACGCCGGAGAACCCGCTCTCGCCGAAGTTCGGCGTGGGGACGATCGACCACGCCGAACCGTTCCAGTGCTCCGCCAGGGTCACGTCCTCGCCCCCTGACGCCCCCACGGCCCAGACGTCGTTCGAGGACACGGCGGTGACGGCGGCCAGGTTGCCCTCATGGAGCCTGTTCGGGCTGGGGACGACCGTCCACGCGCTGCCGTCCCAGTGCTCGGTGAGGGTCTTGAAGTTCCCGCCCGGGTGGGTGTAGCCAACCGCCCACACGTCGTCGCCGGAGACGGGGGTCACCCCCTGAAGCGCGTTGTCGCCCGTGCCCACGACCGGGGTCGGAACGACCGACCAATTCGAGCCGTTCCAGTGCTCGGCCAGCGCCCGGAGCGAGGACCCGTCGAAGAAGCGCCCCACCGCCCACAGGTCGTTCGACGAGATTCCGCCGATGCTCTCCAGGAAGTTCCAGTTCGCGCCGACGTTCGGCGTGGCGACCACTGACCATGACGATCCGTCCCAATGCTCCGCCAGCGTCTTGTAGACGGTGCCGGGCCTCGAGAACCCCACGGCCCACACGTCGCTCGAGGACAGGACCCGAACGCTCGCCAGGGTGCCGAGCGGGCCAATGTTCGGGGTCGGGGTGATATGCCAGATCGAGGAGGGGCTCGTGGCCGCTCCGGCCGGGGCGGACGCCGGTACGGTCAACATGAAAAACGCGGATGCGAACCCGATCAGGCGACAGGATGTGGCGTGGAATGAGCGCAACGGACCTTCCTTTCGATCGGGTGCCGAACCACCAGAGACAATACGAGGGGGGGCATCGCGCAGATTGCCCGTCAGTGGCCGTGTCTACCATGGCTCCGTGCTGACTTCGGATCGAATACTGGCGGAGCTGAACCCCGCCCAGCGCGAAGCCGTGGCGGCCGTCCGGGGGCCGGTAGCGATCCTGGCCGGCGCCGGGACCGGGAAGACCACCACCATCACCCACCGCATCGCCAACCAGGTCGCCTCCGGCGCGTTCGGCTCGAACCAGATCCTGGCCGTGACGTTCACCGAGAAGGCGGCCGGAGAGCTCAAGGCGCGGCTCCGGGCCCTGGAGGTGGAAGGCGTGGAGGCACGCACGTTCCACTCCGCGGCCCTGTCGCAGCTGTCGCGGCTGTGGCCACGCCATGAGGAGATGCCGCTCGGCGACGTCCTCGAGTCGAAGGCTGCGGTCATCGCGTCGCTGGCGAACTCGCTGCCGCCGCCCCACAAGTTCCTGCCCCGCCGGGAACTGGCCTCGGAGATCGAGTGGGCCAAGAACCGGATGGCTCCCCCGCAACAGTACCTGGACGAGCTCGCCAAGACCGGTCACCAACCGCCGATCCCTCCCGAGCTCATGCTTCGCGTCTACCAGGGCTACGAACAGCGGAAAGTCCACATGAACCGGCTGGACTTCGAGGACATGCTGTCGCTGGCCGTTCGGCTGTTCGACGAACACCCCGACGCGGCGGCGGAGATCCATGATCGTTACGGCGCCTTCACCGTCGACGAATACCAGGACGTGAACCCGCTGCAGGACGCCCTCCTGGAGCGCTGGCTGGGCGGGCGCGACGAGCTCTGTGTGGTGGGGGACGACCACCAGACCATCTACGGGTTCACCGGCGCGTC
>DHWM01000131.1:0-3609 GCA_002413185.1 Actinobacteria bacterium UBA5182 | reverse complement strand
GAGGACAACTACCGCTCGACCCCGGAGATCCTCCAGACGGCCAATCGCCTGGCCGCGAACCTGGGAGGGTACCCGAAGACGCTGCGGGCGACCCGGTCGAGCGGGCCGGCCCCGGTGCTCACCTCTGTCCCAGACGACGCCGCCGAGGTCGCGTTCGTCCTGCGGCAGGTTCGGGAGCTCGGTGGTCGCCAGGGGGCCCCGTACGAAGAGATGGCGGTGCTGTACAGGATCAACGCTCGATCCGAACCGTTCGAGGAGGCGTTCGCCGGGGCCGGCATCCCGTATCAGGTCCGCGACGGCGCGTTCCTCCGGCGACCGGGGCCACGATCGGTGCTGCACCGGCTGAAGCGGGAGACGGGGCCGGTCCACGAGGCCGTCGAACGGGCCACGGACGCCCTGGGATATCGGGCGAACAGCACCGAGGATTCGGAGGAGGAGGTCACCCGGCAGTCGGACCTGGCCCGCCTGCGTTCGCTAGCCGGCGAGTTCTCCCGGGCCCAGCCCGCAGGCGACCTTTCCGCGTTCGTCGCCGAGCTGACCCGGCGATTCTCGACGGAGCGGTCCGGACGGGGCGTCAACCTCATGACGTATCACCGGGCCAAGGGGCTGGAGTTCGACACGGTGTTCCTGCCGCGCCTGCTGGACGGCGAGCTGCCGTTCCGCTCCGGCCGGAGCCGGGCGCCGGTCGAGGAGGAACGAAGGCTCCTCTACGTGGGCATCACCCGGGCCCGGCTGCACCTGTTCTTGACCTGGCCTGCGGGCGGCAAGGGCCGAAGCCCGTTCGTCGACGAGATCGCTGGGCGGCCCGAGCCACCGGCGAGGGGGAAGCCGAAGCCTCTGGTCGTGACGGCCGACAACGGGGGGCCGCTCCTCGACGCCCTCAAGAGGTGGCGTCGCGAGCGCGCCAAGACGGACGGCGTCCCCGCCTACGTGGTGTTCCACGATTCGACACTGGGCACCATCGCCGATCGGCGCCCCCGCACGCTGCTGGAGCTCCGGAGCATCTCCGGCGTGGGCCCCGCCAAGCTCGAACGCTACGCCACCGAAGTCCTGGCGGTGGTGGCCGGAGCGGATTGAGGGGTCGTCTCCTCCAGTGCCTGGGGGCCGGACCAGACCTCCCAGAATTTCCGGGAGCCGGCCGCTGAGGAGTAAAGAAATGTGGTCCCTTCTGCCCCTATTAGGGGTGAGGTGCAGAGTCAAACGCTGGTGAGTGCCCCGGGGGAGGTGGAACGCCTGTACCGGGAGCAGGGAGCCCGCTTGTGGTGGGCGATCCTCGCCTTCTCGGGCGACCCCGAGGTGGCGAGCGACGCCGTGGGTGAGGCCTTCGCCCAGGCTCTTCGGCGGGGAGACGCCATCAGGGTGCTTCAGCCATGGGTCTGGCGAGCCGCGTTTCGGCTCGCTGCCGGGGAAATGAAGCGGCGGCGGTCCCTCGTGCCCCTCGCCGTCGAAGTCGATCTGCCGATGCCGGAGGAAACACGCACGGTCGTCGTGGCGCTCGCCCGCCTGCCGCACAAGCAGCGTAGGGCGATCGTCCTCTACTACTACGGCGACTACTCCCTTCGAGAAATCGCTCAGATCACGGGATCCGCCCCTGCGACGATCGCGGTGCACCTCAGCCGAGCGCGCAAGCGCCTCCGGTCGCTGCTCCAGGAGGAGATGGACGATGACTGATCTGAAGGCAAGGCTCAAGGGAATCGAGGATGTTCGGGCTCCCGACCTATGGCCCCGAATCGAGCGGCAGCGGGAAACCTTCGGTCACCGACCGGCAGGGAAACGTGTGGCCGCCGCTGCGGTCGCGCTCCTCGTGGCTGCGGCCGGAACCGCCTACCCCGTGTACCTGTTGCTCCATCGGGGCGGCACCCAGACTCCGACGGCACCGCCCGGGCCGCGGGGTAACGGGCTCATCGCTTTCACCCGGCCCACCGCTTCCGGCGAGGTGATCTACGTCGTCCGACCCGACGGGAGCGGGATGGAGAGGTTGCCCCTCGCCGGGGGCCAGGGAAGCAACTTCGGAAGGCTCGCATGGTCGCCGGACGGCAGGAAGCTCGCCATCGGCGTGCAGTCGTTCCTCCGCTCCACGATCGAGATCGTCAACGAGGACGGCTCGGGTCTACGCGACATCTTCCCCCCATGCTTTACGAATGGGAGCCCCTGTGCATGGGGACCGGCGTGGTCCCCGGACGGGGCCAGGATCGCCTATCTGGGCGGAATCGATGCACGCGTCGACGGGCAGGCGATCTTCGTAATCAACGCGAATGGAAGGGGTCGCCACCTTCTCCTGCGGTGCGCCCCGCCCACATGCCGTGAGTTCGACGGGCCGCCAGCCTGGTCACCGGACGGGAAGTTCCTCGCGGTGGGCATCACCGAGCCCGACCTGTCCGGCGGCATATATCTGCTCCGGGCTGACGGTACGGACCTGCATCGGATCACCCACTGCATCTCGAAGCTGTGCCTGGCGGGAGTCCGGGACCAGGACCCAGCGTGGAGTCCGATGGGGGCGGAGATCGTCTTCTCCAGGGAGCGCAACCTTTACGCCGTTCATCCCAACGGCTTCGGGTTGCGCAAGTTGACTGACTGCCCCACAGCGGATCATTACATCTCGTGTACCGCTGCTACCCCGGCCTGGGCTCCGGACGGCACCCGCATCGCGTTCACCCTGGCCGAGGGGGCGATCTTTCTCATCAACGCGGATGGGACCGGGATGCACCGGCTGACTCCTCCTCCGTCGGGCTTTGGGGAGGACTGCTGTCCCGCCTGGCAGGCAGTCGATATGGCTAGACGACCACATTGATCCAGGGTGACCATGCCTCTGTCCAAATCGGCTACATGGCGACTTCGATGTCCGTCGGAACCGGCACGGGACCGAGGGATAGATGTTCAGCCCACAGTGGGAGAAACTCGCGCACGATGTTGCCGACCAGTGTTCTCATGGCGTACAGCGTTGCGAACAGCGGGTCTCCACTTTCGAGCGATACAACGCCGGTCAACTCGCCCTTCATCTCCGCCTCTGCCTTCGGGGGGTCGGTCCAGACGCGAAAGAGTTCTGTGCCGTCTTGGATCGGTTTCCCTGGAAGGAGGCGGGTTTGGAATCGGACGGGCTTGCCGCCAAGCACGATCACGGATCGCTGGTCGAAGCTCTTGTGGTTCATGAGGACGGGCAGGATGGCCCGGTGCTTGTCTTCGTTCGACAGGCGGGCAAGAAGGGCCAAGGGCCGAAGGTTCTCCCTTCGAGGGTACGGCTGATACCTCTCCACGACTGCCAGGCGCGTCCCTGTGACACCGGGCAATCGACGGTCATGGTTGGCCCAGAACCCCCGTCCCCGAGTTGCGGATCGTCCGACGGTGTAGAGCGGGAAATAGACGGCTCGGGGTTCTTCGGATGGGGTTTGTCTCCGTTCAAGACCAACTGCCAAGCCAGGTGGTCGAGGGCAGACCGTAGGTTGTTGAGGTAGTCTCCGACCACCGGACCAGCGGTCGGGGGGTAGCCGACGAGTCCCTTAGCCGTGAAGACCCAACACTTCTGCTTTCGGTTGAACTTCTTCTCAGCGAGGCCCTCATGGACGCGAGCCTTATCAATCACTACGAGGTCTACAGCTTGCATTACTTCTG
>DHWM01000076.1:27930-28379 GCA_002413185.1 Actinobacteria bacterium UBA5182 | reverse complement strand
CGCTCGCGGGTGATCCCGAACTCCTTGCCCACCTCTTCCAGGGTCCGTGACTGCCCGTCGGCCAGTCCGAACCGAAGCTCCAGCACCTTGCGTTCCCTGGTGGTGAGCGAGCACAGGACCGAGTCGATCTGCGCCTGGAGCATGACGACCGACGCGGCCTCCAGCGGCTCGACGGCGTCGTGATCCTCGATGAAGTCACCGAGGCGGGCGTCGTCCTCCTCGCCGATGGGGGTCTCCAGCGACAACGGGTCCCGGGAGATCTTCAGGACTTCTTCGACCTTCTGCGCGGAGATCCCCACGCTGTCCCCGACCTCCTGGGCCAGGGGCGCCCGGCCCAATGACTGCTCCAGGTCGCGTTCGGCCCGGTTGACCTTGTTGACGTACTCGGTCATGTGGACGGGGATCCGGATCACCCTGGACTGATCGGCGATGGCCCTGGTGATGGCCTG
>DHWM01000076.1:14123-27735 GCA_002413185.1 Actinobacteria bacterium UBA5182 | reverse complement strand
GCGTACGTCGAGAACTTGTAGCCGCGGGTGTAGTCGAACTTCTCCACGGCCCGGATCAGCCCGAGGTTCCCTTCCTGGGTCAGGTCGAGGAACATCATCCCGCGCGAGACGTAGCGCTTGGCGATGGAGACGACCAGACGAAGATTCGCCTCGACGAGCTTGCGCTTGGCCACCGCCACGTCCTGATGGATCCTGCCGAGGAACTCGGCCGCCTCCTCCAGGCGCTTCGGGCGGTAGCTCCGCCGAACCATCTCCCGCCCGATGCCTTCGTTGGCCAGGCGCTTCTCCGGGTCGAGCTGGTGTTCCCGGATGGCGATCACGGTCCCCAGCACCCGGCGGAATCCCTTCGGGTCGACCCGGCCCGTCGCGGCCAGGGCGGCCAGCACGACGCCCGCCAATTCTCCGGATTCGATCCGCATGGCGAGGTCCACCTCTTGGGCGGCGGTGAGGAGAGGGACCCGACCGATCTCCTTCAGATACATCCGGACGGGGTCGTAGCTGGGGTTCTTGAGGGGATCCTCCCGGCGCGACGCCGGCATGCCGTCGGCCCGGGCCACCCCGTCGAGGTCCTCCGGCGGGACGTCGATGACCTCGATGCCCTCTTCGCGGAGCTCCTGCTCCAGCCGGACCAGGAAGTCCTCGATCTGCTCGGGTGTCAGGGGGGTCTCGGGAAGTGCGTCGAGCAGATCGTCCGAGGTGACGAAACCGCGGTCGCGACCCTTTGCCGCGACGCTCTCTCTGGCCTCCGCTCGGCCGTCGTCCGGCGCGTCGTCGACCGGGAGCGATGCGGGGAGGACGTCCGGATCGAGTTCGGCGACCGCGACCGTTCCGATATCTCCCATGAGCCCGCAAGTGTCCCACGTCCGAGGCCGAGCGCGACCGGCGTCCTTCCCGGCGGCCCACCCGTGCGGCCGGTGCGGGACCTTCAGATGCGCGAAGGTTCGTCCACCTCCAGACAGTCGCCGAGGCCGCGGCGAAGGGCGTTCACGAACGTGTCCCACTGACGTGGGACTCGTTTCCCTTCAGCCTGGCCCGGTACCTTCCCAGCATCGAGAACTCGTAGGAGTGCTTCGGATCCGGCTCTGCCATGGCGGGCACCTCCAGGGCTCCTCGAGCGTGGTCGGACGGGGCAGCGGTAGTCCTCGCGGCACCGCGACGTACAGCTTGGTTCGTGGTCTGCCGATTGCTCAATCGATGGACGCCGACGGTTCCAAGCGCATCGGGGTCGTGGTGGTCGACGACCACCCGATGATCCGCGACGTGGTCCGGTGTTCGTGGTGGTGGTGGGACCTGGAGCGATCAAGATCCTCCAGACGTTCTTCGGCGCGGGGCACTGAAAGAGGCGGCGTCCGCTCCGTTCCTCGCCGCTCACGGGTGGCGCCGGGCCCTCTGACCCCGGCGCCACTCCTGCTTCCCGAGTCATGGCCTGGAAGTTCTCGTTCGGTCCCCCGTAAAGTGAGTCCCGTGGACCGTCGTAGGTGGATTGCATTGACTCTGGCCGTCGTGCTGGTGGTCGGGGGAGGGGTCGCGTTCGCGCTGAGCCGGCATTCCGGACCGATGGTCACCGGAGCGACGCTCGATCGAGCCGTCCCTTCGTTGCCGCTGATCTCCTCCACCGGGGCTCCCACTTCGCTCGATGCGTTCCGCGGGAAGGTGGTGGTTCTGGCCCCGTTCCTGACGCTGTGCGCGGAAGTCTGCCCGATCACCGAGGGCGCGTTCATCCAGATGCGAGCGGCGGTGCATGCGGCCGGACTGGACGACAGGGTGGCGTTCGTCGAGGTGACCATCGACCCGGAGCGGGACACGCCGGCTCGCCTCCGGGCGTTCCAGCGGCTGATCGGGGCCAACTGGAGCATGTTCACCGGGACCACGGTGGAGGTCTCGGCGTTCTGGAAGTACTTCGGCGTCGGCTACTTCAAGACGCCGCAGAGGAATCCGCCCGCGACCGACTGGTGGACGCATCGGCCGGAGACGTACGACGTCGCGCATTCGGATGGACTGTTCTTCCTCGACGAACGAGGGCACGAGCGCATCGTCATCGTGGGGATGCCCACCACGGGTGGCCAGCTCAGCCCGGCCCTGGTGAAGCTACTGAGCGCGGAGGGCAGGCGGAACCTCGAACACCCCCAGGCGGCGTGGACCGTTCCACAAGCCTTGGGCGATCTGGGGTCTCTGCTGGGGCGAAAGATCAACGTGGACGACGGCTCGGCCTGACCCTCGCCACGATCACGCTGCTACAGCCAATCACGCCGTTTGAACACCCGGTACAGGGCGAACCCCAACGTCGCCATCAGTCCCAACGCGTAGGCGTACCCGAAACGCCATCGGAGCTCCGGCATATGGACGAAGTTCATCCCGTAGATGCCCGCGACGAGCGTGGGGATGAGGATGATCGCCGCCCACGACGTCAGCTTCTTCATGATCTCGTTGAGGCGGTTGCTGACCACCGCGAGATGCGCGTCCAGGGCCGAGGACAGGATGTCGCGGATGTTGTCGACGAAGTCCGTGGCTCGAAGGACGTGGTCGTAGACGTCGCGGTAGTAGGGCTCGAGCGGGGGCGTCACCACGTCGACGATCCGCCGCTGCATCACGTCGAGGACGTCGCGGAGCGGGGCGATGGCGCGACGGAACCCCAGGAGGTCGCGCTTCAACCGGAAGATCTCGTTCTGGACGGTCTCCGCGGGACCGGACCCGAACACCAGGTCCTCGAGGTCGTCCGTTCGATCCTCGTAGCCGTCGAGCGCCTGGAAGTAGCCGTCCACGATCTCATCGAGCAACACGTACAGGAGGTAGCCGCCTCCCTGCCGCGCGAGCTCGGAGTGGGCCTCCCACCGCTTGACGACCTGGGCCATGTCCCACGCGGGGTCCTTGCGCACGGTGACCAGGTAGTTGCGGCCGACGAACACGTCGGCCTCGTGGAGCCGCAGTCTTCCATCCTTCATCGTGGCGCCGTAGGCGACCAGGAAGAAGTAGGACTCGTACTGTTCGATCTTCGGCCGCTGGTGAGGGTGGAAGAGATCCTCCAACGCCAGATCGTGGAACCCGAACTCCTGGCGCACCGCTTCGATGTCTGCCTTCGTCGGGGCCTCCACGTCCACCCAGACCACCGAGCCCTCCTCGCGGAGGCGCTCGCTGATCTCGCCCGGCGCAGCGCTGGCCTCCTCGAGGTGGCCGTCGCGGTACAGGCGACAGGTCACCGACATGAGCCGAGGCTACCTGGTTACAGGAGCGGCTGGAGGGCGGCCAGGATCTCCGCGGCGGTGACCGGGCCCTCGAACCGGGCCCGGATGACGCCAGTCCTGTCGATGATCACCGTCCACGGCTCGGTGGTGAAGTGCCAGGCCTTGAACGCCGGCGACTGGTTCTGAAGAGCGGGCGGCGGCGGCGTGAGATCGGAGCCGGGCAGGAACTCCTCGACGTGGATGAAGTTGGCCTTGGCCGGGCCCGTGACCTGCTCGGCCAGGAAGACCTCGTCGACCACCGGCCCGCACAGCCGGCTCTCGCACAGGAGCGGGGTGGCGAAGGCGACGACGGTGGGCTTGCCGTCGGTCAGGGCCCTGTCGAGTGAGATCGAATGCAACGGGTCGGTGGGGGTCCTGGTGCAGATCTTCTTTCGTCCGGCCTCGGTGGTGGCGACGGGCGTGGCCACGGAGATCGCCTTGGTTCCGATCTGCGCCACCACCGGGCCGGCGGTCACGGCGATGCCGGTGGAGGGCTTCGCGTTGGGATCACCCACCGCCACGGCCTTCTGCGTGCCGTTCTGGACGGAGGCCGCCACGAACCAGCTGCCCGGTGAGGGAAGGTCGATCGTCACGGCGTAGGTGCCGGGAAGAGGGGTCCTGGGCGAGCCGTCGTGGCACCTCGAGTAGGCCGTGAACGGGTACCACGTTGCCGAGAACGGACCGACCGCGGCGGCCGTCCGGCTCTGGGCCACCCACACCTGGGGCGACCCGCCCGTGATGAGCTGCCTTTGGGGAGTGACGAGGTCGAAGCTGTACACGTTGGACCCGGGCTGGACCGGGCTGTTCGTGCTGAGGAGGTCCAGCGCGGCGGCTCCTCTGGAGATCGAATCGATGGTGGTCCCGGTGCCGGCCGGGACGCCGGACGGCTGGCTCGCCGGAGGCGAGGGGAACGTGAGCCCGGCCGTGGCACAAGTGGGTTGAACCTCTGGCGGGGAGCTGGCGCCGCCCGAGCACGCCGCCCCCATGAGCGCCACGGTGGTGAGGAAGAACAGCAGCCTTGACCGAGGAATCGAAGCGAACATCGGCTGACCAGGGTACCCGTTCATCTCGAAAGGGGAGGGCTGTCAGAGGTTCGCTGTACAGTCGGGCGGCCGATGGATCGATGGGCCGAGCAGAAGCGAGCGGTGGCCGAGGCGGCGGCGCTGGAGGTCCAGAACCAGAGCACGCTCGGGCTGGGGACCGGGACCACCGTCGCCTACTTCATCCCGGCGGTGGCCGGTCGCGGGGTCGAAGTGGCGTGCGTGGCCACGTCGCTCGGCACGGAGCAGGCGGCCCGAGCCCTCGGGCTGCCGGTATGGCCCTTCGAGCTCATGGAGCGCCTCGACATGTCCGTTGACGGAGCCGACCAGGTGGGCCGGGACCTGTGGCTGGTGAAGGGGGGCGGAGGCGCCCACACCAGGGAGAAGGTGGTCGCGGCGGCGTCCGACCGCTTCGTGGTCATCGTGTCCGAGGACAAGCTGGTGGAGAGCGTCGGGCCGCCCGTTCCCCTCGAGGCGCTCGCCTTCGGCATCGAGGCCACCATGCGGCGGGTGTCCGAGCTCGGGCTGGTGAAGCGCCGCAACGCCCCTCTCACGCCCGACGGCAACCTCCTGCTCGACTACCTCGGAGAGGTGCAGGACCCGGCCGCGCTGTCCAGGGAGTTCGAAGCCATCCCCGGCGTCGTCGGCCACGGGCTGTTCCAGCCCTCCCTGGTCACCGAGGTGCTGGTTGGAAGGGCGGACGGCACCATCGATCGGTTGAGAGCGTAGGTCGCGCCGGGCATCCCCCTACACCCAGCACCACGTTGGCTTGGGGCTGCATTTCCCCAGCCACATCCGCTGCTGCCACGCGTGATAGGCGATGGTCTTGCCGGTCAGGACCGGGAGGAAGAACGCGAAGACGCCGACGCACGCCAGAACGCCGAACGCCGCCACCGGTGCCAGGGCCCGGATGCGACCGGCGCCCAGCCTGACCTCGGAGACGTCGCGCAGCGAGTACGTCAGGCCCAGCACCATGAAGGGCGTGATCGGCGCCATGTAGAACAGGAAGGACGTCCGTCCGATCAGGAACCAGGGGAAGTACTGCGACGCGAAGGCGACGATGACGAAGCCGGGCCGCCAGTCGAGCTTCCTGATCCACGCGACCACCAGGTAGGGGATCGTGAACACCGTCGCCCAGAAGACGACGGGGTTCCCGATGCCAAGGATCTCGGCGTTCCGCACGCACGTCGAGCCCTTCGTCTGAACGCACATGTAGTAGTAGGCCACGGGTCGTTTCAGCAGGACCCACCACCATGGCCGTGATGCGTACGGATGGGTGGCGTGGAGGTGGATCGAATAGTTTGCCATCCCCTTCGTCAGCGTCCACCATGCCCCGAAGTCCAGGTGGTTGTCGGCGAAGTACCGGGCGTACGACGCCAGGTAGACCATCGCGGGGAGGATGAACAAGAACGCGAAGATGCCGAAGCTCTCGTCTCGGAGCGTTTCCCGGAGCGGATGGGGGAGCCCGATGCGCTTGCGGCGGGTTCGCTCCCACATCACCGTGAGAATGACGGCGCCGAGCAGCGCTGCCCCCCCGGACCACTTCGTCGCGCTGGCCGCACCGAACGCCAGCCCGGCGGCGATGCGCCAGGGGCGAAGGATCGGTGAGGGCGGCCGGTCGGGCGGGAGGTTGAACAGCGCCAGCTCGTCGTCCTCGCTCGGTGACTCGGCCCTAGGGGTTCGACGCTCCATCCACTGGCGGTCGAGGACCAGGAACAGGAATCCCGCCACCACGAACGTGGTCACGAAGATGTCGAGCATGGAGATCCTGGATTGAACGAAGTTGAGGTTCTCCGTGGCCAGGAGCAATCCCGCCGCGCCTGCCCACACCGCGCTGCCGAACAGGCGGTAGGCCAGGATCGAAAGGAGCAGCACCGAGAGCGTCCCGAACAGCGCCGAGGCCACCCGCCAGCCGTACGACCGGTTCCCATACAGGGCTTCGCCACCCGCGATGATCCACCTACCAAGCGGTGGGTGGACGGTGATGGTCTGCTCGCCTGGAGCGTCCAGGTGGCATTGCCTGAACGGAAAGCCGGCGTCGTAGCAGCCGTCCTTCGCGTAGTACACCTCGTCGAAGACGTAGGAGTGCGGGAACGACAGGTGGTAGAAGCGGAGAGCGCCGGCCAGCGCCGTCACCGCGGCGATGACCACGAACGGGCGGGCGTACCAACGCTCCCGGGCGAACCGCTCCACCCTGGTGGGTCGCACGGCGGAGCTGCCGTCCTCGGCGTCGGCCTCCGTTTGGACGTCGACGTCCGTTTCGGCTTCGGGCTCCCAGGACATGGCAGGCCCGAGGATAGACGGGGAGTGACGGTCCGGGAGACCACAGCATCCCGCGAGACGCGAAGCGTCCGATAATCCGCACGTGACCGGGACGCTCTACGTGGTGGGCACGCCCATCGGGAACCTGGAGGACCTGACCGCCCGGGCCGGCCGCGTCCTGTCGGAGGTGGGCGTGGTGGCCGCCGAGGACACCCGCAGGACGGGTCTGCTCTTGAAGCGTCTGGGCGCGACGGCGCGGCTCATCTCGATGTTCGAGGGCAACGAGCCCGACCGGGTGCCTCTCGTGCTGGGCATCCTCCGCGGTGGCCAGGACGTGGCCGTGGTCTCGGACGCGGGGATGCCGTCAGTGTCGGATCCCGGGTACCGGCTGGTGGCCGCCTGCGTGGAGGGCGGGGTTCCCGTGGACGTCGTGCCCGGTCCGTCGGCCGCCATCGCCGCCCTGGTCGTGTCGGGGCTGCCCACCGACCGCTTCGCGTTCGAGGGGTTCCTCCCCAGGTCTGGCTCGGCCAGGCGGACCAGGCTCGCCCAGCTCTCGGAGGAACCTCGCACGATCATCCTGTTCGAGTCCCCTCGCCGTCTTGAGAAGACGTTGGGCGACCTGGCCGAAGCGCTCGGGGAACGGCGAGTGGCCGTGGCCAGGGAGCTCACGAAGCTCCATCAGGAGGTCCTTCGGGGAGCGCTGACCGACGTGCAGGCCGGGATCAGGGGACGGGAGCTCAAAGGAGAGATCGCCGTCGTGGTCGAAGGCCGGAGGCGACCTGCCCGGGCCGATCCGGACCAGGCCGCTCGACTGGCTCGGGGGTTCCTCGCCGCCGGCGTCTCCAAACGGGAGGCCGCCAGGCGGGCCGCCTCCGGCACCGGAGTGCCTTCGCGGGACGTCTACGAACGGCTGATCAGGCCACCGACGGAGAGTCCAGACGAGGGTGATCCGTGACTGTTCGAAGCCCTCATGGGGCCGAGGCCGGCTCCAGATTGGCGGGGCCGGGACGCCGCGCGGAGAGCTCCGAATAGGTCATCGCTCCGAGCACCACCGCCGCCCCCACCCACTGGTGCACGGAGAGACGGTCCCCGATCCAGAGGGCGCTGAACAGCGCGGCGAAGATGGCCTCGCCCGCCAGGATCACCACGGCCCTGGCCGGCGTGAGCGTCTGCTGGCCCATGATCTGGATCGTGTAGGCGATACCCGAGCCGAACACGCCGGTCAGGACGAGCAAGGGCCAGACCTTCGCCGACAGCGCCTGGCCCGTGTGCAGCCCCGTGCCCGAGAGGGCTACGAGCTGAAAGATCGCCGTGGCGCCCATCTGCGCCAGCGACAGCATCCACGCCGGGAAGCGAGGGGAGTAGTGGCCCACGGCCGTGACGTGTCCCGCCCACACCACAGCGCTCGCCATGACCAGGACGTCGCCGGCGTGCACACGGACCTGTTCGAGGTGCTGGATCGAAAGCAGCCCAAGCCCGATCAGCGAGAGCCCGACGGCCGTCCACGCAGCTCGGCCGACCCGGTGGCGGAACAGCATCGCGGCCAGGACAGGAGTGAACACAACGTAGAGCCCCGTGATGAACCCGGCGTTCGTGGCGGTGGTCCTGGCGAGCCCTTCCGTCTGCAGGAGATAAGCGACGAAGATGAGCGCGCCCAAAAGGATCCCGGGCCCGATCACGCGGGTCAGTGGCGGTGAGGCCTCTCCAGGGCGGCTCCGCCGGCGCAGGATCGGCACCATGACCAGGATGGCCAGGAACCCCAGCGTCCGGGTCCAGGCCATGAAGGGCAGGACGGGGAGCCGCCGTAACGCCAGTTTCGCCCCGGGAAACGTCGCTCCCCACAGCACCGGGGTGAGAAGCAGCAGCAGGCCAGGATCCACGGGTCGACGCGGTCGGTCCTGCCCTCGTCGGCCCACGGCGGGCACCATACCGCAGGGATCGGAAGGCCTCCTTGCCTACAATGGCCGGACCGTGAAGGACACCTTCTACATCACCACTCCCATCTACTACGTGAACGACGCGCCGCATATCGGGCACGGGTACTCCACCGTTGCGTGCGACGTCATCGCCCGATACCACCGCCTCCGCGGCGAGAAGGTGTTCTTCCTGACCGGGACCGACGAGCATGGGCAGAACGTCGCCCGGGCCGCCGAGAAGCGCGGCCTGACGCCCCGAGGCTGGGCCGACCAGATCGTGCCTAAGTGGCGGGAGGTCTGGGAGCGCCTGGACATCTCGAACGACGACTTCATCCGGACCACGGAGGATCGCCACGAGCGCCAGGTCCAGGCATTCGTGCAACGGCTGTACGACAGCGGCGACATCTACCTGGGGACCTACCAGGGCGTGTACTGCGTCTCCTGCGAGGAGTTCAAGTCCGAAGACGAGGTGGTCGACGGCAACTGCGCCATCCACGGCCGCCCGGTGGAGCGGGTGTCCGAGGACAACTACTTCTTCCGTCTGTCGAAGTACCGGGACGCGCTGCTGCGGCTGTACGAGGAGCGCCCTGACTTCGTCCGCCCCGAGACCCGTCTGAACGAGGTGGTCTCCTTCGTCCGGGGCGGGCTCCAGGACTTCTCGGTGTCGCGCACGTCGTTCGACTGGGGCGTCCCCATCCCGTGGGACGCCGGGCACGTCACCTACGTGTGGGTGGACGCGCTCCTCAACTACATCACGGCGGTGGGCTTCGGCGCCGACGAGAGGCGATTCGACTCGATCTGGCCGGCCGACGTCCACATGATGTCGAAGGACATCCTCCGGTTCCACGCCGTGTATTGGCCGGCCATGCTGATGGCGGCCGGCGTGGCGGTCCCCCGACAGGTGTTCGTCCACGGCTACCTGCTGGTCGGTGGGGAGAAGATGTCGAAGACGAAGCTGACCGGCATCCATCCGTTCCAGCTCATCGAGCACTTCGGCGTGGACGCGTACCGCTACCACTTCATGCGCGACGTCTCCTTCGGCCGCGACGGGAGCTTCTCGTGGGAGTCGATGGCGGCCCGGTACACCTCGGAGCTGGCGAACGGGCTCGGCAACCTGGCCAGCCGGGTCCTGGCCATGGTCGACTCGTACTTCGAGGGCGTGGTGCCCGAACCCTCCCATCGTGAGGTCGGTGGGCGGCTGGGTGGCCCGGCCGAGCAGCTGGCCAAGCGGTTCGACGCCCACATCCTGGCGCTGGAGCTGTCCGACGCGGTGGCCGCCCTGGACGAGTTCGTGCGCCAGGCGAACCGGTACCTGGTCGAGGCGGCGCCCTGGAACGTGGCGAAGGACGCGTCGCGGCGACAGGAGCTGGCAGACGTCCTGTACGAGGCGGTGGAGGGCCTTCGTTTCGTCGCGCTGTTCGCCTCTCCAGTGATGCCGGGAGCGGCCGCACGGCTCTGGGAGCAGCTCGGGATCACCGAGGCGCTGTCGGCCCAACGCCTCCCCGATGCGGCCCGGTGGGGTTCGGTGAACCCGGGTACGCGAACCAGGCGAGGGGAGTCTCTGTTCCCCCGACTCGAGGAGTAGCCCGCCCCGGTGACGCGGTCGAGCGGCGAGGCTCCGGGGGCGGTCGACACCCACTGCCACCTGTTCCTGATGGACGGCGACGCCGGCGCCATCGTCACGGCGGCCAAGGAGGCAGGCGTGGGTCGAATGGTGTGCGTGGGGATCGATCCCGCTACCAGCCGTCGCTCCTTGGAGCTGGCAGAGTCGTTCCGGGGCGTGTTTGCCACGGCCGGCATGCACCCCCACACCGCGTCGGATTTCGACGACCGCGCCAGCTCGGAGATCGAGGAGCTCCTGGGCGATCCGCGGGTGGTCGCGGTTGGTGAGACCGGGCTCGACTACTACCGGAGGCTCTCTCCACCGGAGGATCAGCAGCGAGCCTTTCGAACTCACGTTCGGCTCTCCCGGGAGACCGACAAGCCTCTCGTCGTCCACGTTCGGGACGCGTGGGGGGATGCTCTGGCGATCCTGGCCGAGGAGCTCGCGGAACGCGTGGTCCTGCACTGCTTCTCGGGAGACTCAGCCATCGCGGCGGAGGCTGAGGCCCGCGGTTACTTCGTCTCGTTCGCCGGCAATCTGACGTACCCGAACGCAGGCCCGATCCAGGCCGCGGCCGCGTCGCTGCCGGACACACGCATCCTCGTCGAGACCGACAGCCCCTTCCTGACGCCGCAGGCCCTTCGGGGAACCCCGAACGAGCCCGCCAACGTGGCGCTCACCCTTCGGGCGCTGGCCGAGCTTCGTGAGCTCGACCTCCGTGACGTCGTTGGCCGGACCACGGAGAACGCCCTCGCTGCATTCCCGCTGATCCGGTAGGTACCGTGGCCGTTGCGGTCGCCGGGGGCCGCCGAACGCCCGTTCGAACCGCAGGTTGCACCTGAAGTTGAGGCTTTGGTACGGTGCCCCGGCTTCATCACGCGGCGCCGTCCTCCGGCGGCTCTTCCCCGCCGCGTCGCGCTGTTTGGAGCGGTGTGGACATGTCGGTGACGGTGCGACGCCTCGGGCTGGTGGCGGTGGCGATGGCAACCGGGGCAAGCGCCTTCTCCACGTCGATGTCCTCGGCAGACGCGACCACCCTCCACCGGTCCACGCTCGACCTCGCGGTTTCTGGTCCGAACACCGGGACGAGCCGGCCCGCGGCGTGGGCCATTCGGAATGCCGTCTCCGGCTCGACCCCCGCGGAGGATCTTCCGGACTACCCGGCGCACCCGGACGGGATCATCGTGGTGGCGCTTCGGGTCAGGCTGGCGGGAGCAGCACCGGAGGTCGTGGTCACCGATGCACCAACCGTCGCCGACCTGTTCCGGGCACTCGGAGAGACGGTCTGGCGAAGCGATCGCGTTCGGCCCGGGATGGACTCCCCGCTGTGGCAGGGTGCCACGGTGACGCTGGTGACCGTCCGCCGGGCGGTGAGAGAGGTGGCCGAGCCGACGCCCTTCTCAACCCTCATCCAATACTCGAAGGAGATGGATTCGGGCGTCTCCAGGGTGCTCAAAGCTGGGGTGGAAGGCCGGGTCGACCGGAGGTATCGGATCACATACCGGAACGGGAGAGAGGTGACCCGCGAGCTCCTGTCCGAGAAGATGCTGTCGCTCCCCGTCGCGCAGGTCCTCCTGGAGGGAACCCGCCCGGTGGCGGCGGGGCACGGCACCGTGGAAGGCCAGGCCTCCTGGTACGCCAGGTCGGGGATGTGCGCCGCCCACCTCACCCTGCCGAAGGGGACGATGGTGAGGGTGACAAACCTCGACAACGGCGCTTCGGTCACTGTGATAATCGATGACCGTGGCCCCTACGGCATCCCCGGGCGGATCATCGACCTCTGCCAGACCGCCTTCGCCCAGATCGCTCCGCTCGGTCAAGGGGTCGCCTCCGTCAGCCTCACCTGGTAGCGGGCCCTCCGGCCCAGCCTCCTCGGGAAAGCTCACGCCCAGAGCGGTTCGGGAGCTGGCCGCTCGCCACGGGATCTTTCCGAAGAAGTCGCTCGGCCAGCACTTCCTGATCGAGCCTGCCCTCGCCAGGCGCATAGCCCAACTCGCCGAAGCCGGCCCCGGATCCCGGGTTCTCGAGATCGGTGCGGGCCTCGGCTCGCTGACCGTGGCCCTGGCCGCGGCCGGTGCCGAGGTCGTGGCGGTCGAGGTGGACGGGCGCCTGATCGGGCCGCTCACCGAGGCGGTCGCTGGATTCAAGGGTGTCCGTGTGGTCAGGGCGGACGCGATGACGGCCGATTGGGGCGCCATCCTTGGACCAACCGCCTCGTGGATCCTGGTGGCGAACCTGCCGTACAACGTGGCCGTCCCGGTGGTCATGGGGTTGCTCGACACGGAGCCGCGGGTCGAGCGCATGCTGGTGATGGTGCAGCGAGAGGTAGGGGAGCGCCTCGCGGCCGGCCCAGGGGATCCTCAATACGGCGCGGTCAGCGTCCGGGTGGCATACCGGGCCCAAGCTCGGGTGGTACGGCGGGTCCCTCCGACCGTGTTCTGGCCGCGCCCCTCGGTGGAGTCCGTTCTGATCTCGATGGTCCGCCATGCCCCCACGGTGGAAGTGAGCGAACCCGCCCTGTGGACCGTGGTCCGGGAGGCGTTCGGACAGCGCCGCAAGACTCTTCGTGGGGCGCTGGTTCGGCTGGGGATGTCGAACGACCAGGCCGACCTGGCCATGCGGGAATGCGGGATCGAGCTCCGGGTCCGGCCCGAGGAGGTGGGGCTCGATGGATTCGCCTGCCTGGCCAGGCGGTGCGTCGACGCCGGGCTTCTCATCAGGGCGGGGACCGCCGGATTCGATGCCTGAGGATTCGCGCCGGACTGCCGGTCCGGGCACGGTCATCGCCCGGCCCCGGGCCAAGATCAACGTCTTCCTGCGGGTGTTGGGGAGGCGACCGGACGGCTTCCACGACCTCGAGTCGCTGGTGGTGCCGGTGTCGCTGACCGATCGACTGCAGATCCACGCCTTCGCCGACCCCGGCCAGTTCCGGACCCTCTCCCTGTCCCTGGACCTCGGAGGGGATCCGGCCCTGGTCGCCGGCGTTCCTCGGGACGAGTCGAACCTGGTGCTCCGGGCGGCGGCGGCTCTGGCGGAGCGGGTCGGCGCGCGGGGCTTCGCCGAGCTCACTCTCGAGAAGCGCATCCCGTCGGCGGCGGGCCTGGGCGGAGGGAGCGCCGACGCGGCGGCGACGCTGATCGCGCTGAACGACCTGTGGGGATGCGCCCTGAGCCCGGCGGGGCTGTCGGAGGTGGGTGCATCCGTGGGGTCCGACGTCCCCGCGCTGCTCTCGGGCGGGCCCGCGGTCATCCGGGGGCGGGGCGAACGGGTCCAGCCGGTGCCGGCTCCCTCCCAGCGGTGGGTGCTCTGCACGTTCCCGTTCGAAGTGCGAACGGCCGACGCGTTCCAGTGGTGGGACGAAGACAGCTCACCGACGGGGCCCGGTCCGCGCCCCGTCATCGACGCCGCCGCCCGGGGGGACCCGCACGACCTGGGCCGGAAGATGTTCAACGACCTGGAGGCGCCCGTGACCCGTCGCCACCCGGCCATCGCCGAGGCAAAGGAGCGGCTCCTCGCCGCCGGAGCCGTGGGCGCGGTGATGTGCGGAAGCGGCCCCACGGTGGCCGCGCT
>DHWM01000076.1:12412-14005 GCA_002413185.1 Actinobacteria bacterium UBA5182 | reverse complement strand
GCGGGCTGGCAACTTCACCAGGATGCCATAATGCGGCTGCCCGGGGCTGACCTGGCCCGGCTCGACGCGAGCGTTCGAGCGCCGAGCAGCGGAGCGCACCTCCGAACCGAAGGAATTCGATTGCCTCGAACCGAACCCGCTTCCCGCCGGAGCATCGGCGCCGTCGTCCTCGCGGCGGGGAAGGGCAAGCGCATGAAGTCGGCAACGGCGAAGGTCCTGCACGATGTGTGCGGCCGGCCCTCACTGTGGCACGTCCTCCAGGCGGCCCGGGCGGCCCGACCGGCCACGCTCGCCATCGTGGTCGGTTTCGAACGACGGGATATCGAAGAGGCGGTCCGGTCCTGGGCCATCACCCCGGAGCCGGTCTTCGTCGAACAGCGGGGGCCCACTGGGACGGGGCACGCGGTCTTGGAGGCAGAGGGGGCGGTCCGGAGCACCGACGACGTCCTGGTCCTGGCCGGCGACGATCCCCACATCGGCCCGGATCATGTCCGAGCGCTGCTTCGAGCTCATCGCCGGGGGAAGACCGCGGCCACCATCCTGACCACGATGTTGGACGACCCCACCGGGTTCGGCCGGGTGATCCGAAGGGGCGACGAGCTGGTCGCCATCGTCGAGGAGGCGGAGGCCAGCGCCGAGGTCAGGCGCATCCGGGAGGTCTCCACGCTGGTGTACGCGTTCCGTCGGGAGGATCTGTTCAAGGCGCTTCCCCTGGTGGGCCGGGACAACCGCCAGCACGAGTACTACCTGCCGGACGTCCTTTCGATCCTCAGGCAGAAGGGCGAATCAGTGGGTGCGGTCCTCGTCGACGTCGGAGGGAGCCTCAGCATCAACTCCAGGGCGGGCCTGGCCAAGGTGGTGCGGATCATGCGCGAGCGCATCGTCGAGGCGCACCTCCGAAACGGGGTGACGTTCGCCGACCCTTCGACCGCGTACGTGGACGTGGACGTGCGGATCGGCTCCGACTCGGTCATCCTTCCGATGACGTTCCTGGAGGGCCGGACCCGCATCGGGGTGGGGTGCCGGGTGGGCCCGGCCACCCGGGTCATCGACTCGACGGTCGGAGAGGGGGCCGAGATCACGTTCTCGGTCGTGCGGGGATCCCGGATCGGTCCCCGGGCCTCGGTCGGCCCCTACGCGAGCCTTCGTCCGGGAACGGTGATCGAGGAAGGGTCGAAGGCGGGCACATTCGTCGAGATCAAGGCGAGCCGCGTCGGCCGGGGGAGCAAGGTCCCTCATCTCTCCTACGTCGGAGACGCCATCATCGGGGAGGGCGTCAACCTCGGTGCCGGGACAGTGACGGTCAACTACGACGGGTTCGAGAAACACCGGACGGTGGTGGACGACGGGGCGCACGTCGGCTCGGATACCATGTTGGTTGCACCGGTGAAGGTTGGAAAGCGCGCGTGGACGGGGGCGGGTTCGACGATCACCAGGGACGTCCCGGCGGGAGCGCTGGCGGTGGAGCGTTCGGAGCAGCGAATGGTTCCCGGATACGATGAGCGCCAGCGGGCGGCCCGGGCGAAGGGCCGTTCGGACGAGAAGCAGCCGAGACGGAGGGGAAGCCGTGGACGCAGCTGATCCGAAGATCCG
>DHWM01000076.1:11589-12185 GCA_002413185.1 Actinobacteria bacterium UBA5182 | reverse complement strand
CTTGCCCACGAGATCGCCGAGAACATCGGGATCCAGGTGTGCGAGGCGAACCTCTCCCGATTCTCCTCAGGCGAGATCTATTTCCGGGCCCACGACAGTGTGCGCGGGGCGGATGCCTTCGTCATCCAGACCCACGCGGAGCCCATCAACGAGTCGATCTTCGAGCAGCTCGTCATGATCGACGCTCTGAAGCGGGCATCGGCGAAGCGGATCACGGCCGTGATCCCCTATTACGGCTATTCGCGCCAGGACAAGAAATCACTTCCCCGCGAGCCCGTCTCGGCGAAGCTGGTGGCCGACATGCTGACCGCCGCCGGCGCGGACCGAATGGTCTCCGTGGACCTGCACTCCGGGCAGATCCAGGGGTTCTTCGACTTCCCCGTGGACCACCTGACCGCGCTGCCGATCCTGGCCGACTATCTGAAGGAGGACATCGGCGTCCCAGAGGACATCGTGGTGGTGGCGCCCGACGCCGGCCGGATCAGGACGGCGGCTCGGCTGGCCAGCCACCTTCACGCCGACCTCGCCTATGTCGACAAGCGGCGGTCGCGGTACGAAGCCCACAAGATCGAACGCATCGCCGTGATCGGTGAGGT
>DHWM01000076.1:0-11414 GCA_002413185.1 Actinobacteria bacterium UBA5182 | reverse complement strand
GGCAAGGCCGTTCAGAACCTGGCCGAGTCCTCGATCAAGGAGCTCGTCGTGACGAACACGATGCCCATCCCGGAGGAGAAGGCCCAGGTCCTGGGCGACAGGCTCACCGTCCTGTCGATCGCCCCCATCATCGCCTCGGCGCTGCTGGCGGTGTTCGAGGACGAGTCGGTGTCGGAGATCTTCCACGGCGAGAACCAACCGTAGGCGGCCGCCGAATACGTCGACCTCTCACGACGAATACGAAGGAGTCGGATGAAACGTGTGCTGCTGATGTTCGGACTGACGGTCCCCCTGCTGGGCGCGCTTGGCGCACCGGCCTCGGCCGCGTGTCCATACCCGGGGGCCTTCGCGGAGCAGGTTCGGCAGGCCGACTCCGTGTGGGTGGGGAGCGTGGATGGGATATCCGGAACGCGTATCACTGTGGGCGTGCACAAGGTCCTGAAGGGTCCCGCCGTCACCGGAAGCCAGATGGTCCTGCTGACCGCGGCGCCATCTCAAAGCCTGGTGGGAGCCAGGGACGTGTTCACGGTGAAGCGCCAGCCGGACGGGACCTACGCGTTGAACCGGTGCGGCAGCCCGGCTCCCGTGGATCCGTACCTGGCCCAGGCCCGCTCGACCCTCGGGACCGGAATCTCGAAGAAGTTGGTCGCGGCGATCGGCGCGCTCATCCTGATTGTCGTGGTCGTGGCGGTGCTCGTCGTGCGGAGACGCCGAGCCGTCCGGCGGGCCTACTACTGAGCGAAGCCGGTCTCTCCCGACGCGGCTGCTCCGGTCGCCGCTCGGTACAATGAGGGTCGCCGTTCGGATCGTCGGATTCGGCTGTCGGATCGCGCGCGCTCGGATCGATCTCGGAGGGGTCCATGGCCGAACAGAAGCTGAAGGCGGAACTGCGCGAAGGCGCCGGAAAGGGATTCGCCCGGCGGATCAGGATGGCGGGCCGAGTCCCTGCCGTGGTGTACGGACACGGCTCGGACCCCTTGCACGTGAGCGTCGACTCGAAGGAGCTGTTTCATCTGCTCCACACCGAGGCCGGCATGAACGTCCTGATCGACCTCCGCGTCGACGGAGACCACTTCCTGGCGATGCCGCGTGAGATCCAGCGAGACCATCTCCGCGGGCGGTTCCTGCACGTCGACTTCCTCCGGATCGCCCGCGACGAGAAGATCAGCGTCGAAGTTCCCATCCACCTGGTGGGCGAGTCGCATGGCGTGAAGGAAGGCGGCGTCATCGAGCACCACCTGTGGACTCTGCACATGGAGTGCTTCCCTCAGGATGTCCCGGGGTCGATCGAGGCAGACATCAGCCGCCTCGGCATCGGGGACTCGCTGCGGGTCGAAGACCTCCGGATCGATCCGAAGCTGACGGTCCTGACCCCGACCGATGAGACGGTCGTTTCCGTGGTCACACCGCAGGTCCTGCTGGTCGAGGAGGAGGTCGAGGAGGCAGTCGAGGGCGCCGAAGCCGAGACTGGCGCGGAAGGTGCCACCGGCGAGGAGGCAGCCCAGCACGCCGAGGGCCAGGATCAGCGCGAGGGCCAGGGCGGCTCGGAGTAGCCCGCGACCATCCTGACGTCGGACGCTTGAGGAGAGGCACCGGCGATGGCTGAGCCCTGGCTGGTGGCAGGACTGGGCAACCCCGGCGAGCGGTTCGCACGCACCCGCCACAACGTGGGCCTCATGGTCGTCGAGCGGTTGTGCGCACGGCTGGGCGTCCGCCTGAAGAAGGTCCGGTTCGTCCCGATCATCGCGGCCGAAGCTCGGGCCGAGGGCGTTCCGGTGGTGCTGACCGGACCCCTCGCGTTCATGAACGAGAGCGGACCGCCCATCGCCTCCGTTGCCCGCAGGCGTGGGATCCCGGTCGAGCGGGTGGTGGCCGTCCACGATGAGATCGACCTCGCGTTCGGGGCGCTGCGGATCAAGCGAGGGGGAAGCACGGCCGGCCACCACGGCCTCGATTCGCTGGTCGAAGGGTTCCGGGGGCCCGGCTTCTACCGTGTCCGGCTGGGCGTGGGGCGTCCGCCCGGCCGTAGGGATCCGGTCGAATTCGTGCTGGAGCCCTTCGCCAAGAGGGAGCTCGAGGAAGTCGACGTGCTGATCGAAGACGCCGCCGACGCCGTGGTGACGCTGCTGGCAGAGGGGCTTGGACGAGCTCAGGACCGCTTCAACCGGGGCGGGCCCGCCCCGCGATGAGGTTCGGGTTCGTCCTGCCGTTCGGCGACGCCCGGTTCGCCTCGGAATGCGCCCGCCAGGGGGAGGCGGCGGGCTGGGACGGGTTCTTCGTGGCGGAATGGGTGTGGGGGATCGACGCATGGGTCTCGCTGAGCGCTGCGGCGATGGTCACGGAGCGCATCCGGCTGGGAACCATGCTGACGCCCCTTCCACCCATGCGACCGTGGCGAGTGGCCGCCCAGGCCGCCACCCTCGACAACCTCTCGGGGGGCCGGGTCATCCTCTCCGTCGGCCTGGGCGCACCCGACACCGGGTACGAGGAGTTCGGAGAGGTCACCGACCGCGCGACCCGGGCCGAGCTCCTCGACGAGGGACTGGACGTCGTCACGGGGCTGTGGCGAGGCCAGCCGTTCGCCTATGAAGGCGCCCACTACCGGATTCGGGAACTGTCGTTCCACGTTCCCCCTCCCCCCATCCAGCAGCCCCGGATCCCGATCTGGGTGGTGGGGGCGTGGCCTCGGCCGCGGTCGATGCGGCGTGCGCTTCGATTCGACGGTCTGCTGCCGAACGCTCTGGACGAGCGCGGGAGGCAACGCCTGTACACGCCGCACGACATCCGGGAGATTTCGGACTTCGTTCGACAGCATCGACCGAACGGCGGGCCGTTCGACATCGTGGTGGACGGCGCGACGCCCGGCGAGGACCCGGGCGCGGCTGTGGCGATGGTCGAACCCTGGGGGGAGGCCGGTGCCACGTGGTGGCTCGAGGTGACGTGGGAGCTCGCCGCCGAGCGGGTCACTCCGGAGTGGCTCCGTGAGCGGATCGGACAGGGGCCGCCGCCGATGTCCGGCAGAGGTGGGTCCGGGACGTGACCGGGCCGCTCGTCGGACCACGGAGCGGGGAACGTCGGAGCGGCCCGGTACAATCGGAGGGAGGGCTCGAGCGGTCTGACGAACGACGAACGCCGGGCACACTGCTGGTCACATACTCACGAGGCCTGGTTGCGGGCGAACCAGGCCTCTTCGTGCTGCATGGAACGCGGTCGGCGGCCAGTGGAGAGGACGGATGGGCGAGGAGCATTCGAACGAGCAACTGGAGGAGATCCTCGACGAGGCGGCGGCGTCGAGCCCGTTCCAGCGACTCCTGGCAGCCCCCGGCCCTGTCCGCGAGGCTCACGCCGAACCACAGGGCCACGCGTTCACTGCCGCAGTGCTGGCTCGGGCGCTCGAGGGGCCTGTGCTCCTCCTCGGCCACGACCCCAGGGTGTCCGAGACGCTGGCCGCGGGGGCTTCGGCCTTCCTCGGTCCCGAGCGGGTCCTTCGTTTCCCGTCGTGGGAATCGCTTCCCTACGAGGGCATCAGCCCTGCCCCCCACGTTGCCGGGACCCGGGCCCGGGCCGCGCGAAGCCTCCGCCGGGCGGAGACCGACGGAGGCGCCCTGGTGGTGGTGGCGCCGCTCCTTGCGGCCATCCAGGGGCTGAACCCCCAGCTCGGCCTGCACGATCCCCTGGAGCTCGAACCCGCGCGGACGCTCCCGCCGGACCATCTTGCCGACCGGCTGGTCGAGCTCGGGTATTCCCGGACCGATGTGGTGGAGCACCGCGGAGAGTTCGCTGTGCGCGGCGGAATCGTGGACGTGTTCCCATCGACGGCTCGCCGCCCCACTCGCGTCGACCACTCGGGGGACGAGATCGAATCGCTGCGCGAGTTCTCCCCCTCGACCCAGCTCTCCACGAAGCGCGTGTCGCGGGTCGAGGTGGATCCGTGCCGAGAGCTCCTGGCGCCCACGGACGTGCGACGCCGCGCCGAGGACGCCGTGCCCGCCTACCGGGGGCAGTTCCGCGCCGCCCTGGATCGCCTGTCCCAGGGCCTGGCGTTCGAGGGCATGGAGCAGGTCCTCCCGCTCCTCTATGACCGCCTCCCGCTCCTGGCCGATCTCCTCCCTCGTGGCGGGTGGATCGTGCTCTCTTCGTCCCTCCGGATGAAGGACCGGGCCGCCCGCATCCTGGACGAAGCCGACGCGCTGGCGGACGCGTCCGGGTGGCCCGGGCCACGAGTCGTGCACGAGCTGGAGGCCTCGCTCGGCGCGAAGCCCCGCGTCGAGCTCGCGGAGCTGGGCGGGACCTCCGCCATCGATCTGGGCCTGCACGCATGGGAGCGGCCCGGACGAGTCGAGGAGATGGCCGAACGGGTCACGTCCCTGCACCGCGACGGGACTCGAGTGGTGCTCGCCGCGGAGGGCCGGGGGAGCCTCCTTCGAGCCGCCGAGGTCCTGGAGGCACGAGGGCTCCCCGCGGGAGCAGCCGTGTCCGTGGAGGCGGACGTGGCCGAGGGGTTCTGGTTCGCGCCGGGGCTGGCGATGGTGACCGAAGAGGACCTGTTCGGCTCCCGCCGCCACACCCGTTCGACCCCCCGGGTGACCCGCCGTTCCTCGGAGGGCGTTGCCGTCGAGCTCTCCCCCGGGGACCTCGCCGTCCATCAGGTCCACGGGGTGGCCCGCTACGTGGGCATGGTCAGGCGGGCGGTGGCGGGCTCCGAACGCGACTACCTCCTCCTGGAGTACGCCCAGGGCGACAAGCTGTATGTCCCTTCGGATCAGGTGGGCGTCGTGGCGAAGTACACGGGCGGCGAGGCCCCTCGCCTGCACCGCCTGGGGACCAACGACTGGGTCCGGGCCAAGTCGCGGGTCAGGAGGGCTGTCCGGGACATGGCGGGCGAGCTGGTGCGGCTCTATTCGGCCCGGATGAGCGCGCCCGGGTACGCCTTCGGCCCGGACACCCCCTGGCAGCTCGAGCTGGAGGACGCGTTTCCACACGATGAGACTCGCGACCAGCTCGGGGCGATCGAGGAGGTCAAGCGCGACATGGAGGCCCGCAAGCCGATGGACCGCCTGATCTGTGGCGACGTCGGGTACGGCAAGACGGAGATCGCCGTGCGGGCCGCGTTCAAGGCCGTCATGGAGGGCAAGCAGGTGGCCATCCTGGTGCCCACCACGCTGCTGGCCGAACAGCACTACGTCACGTTCTCCGAACGCTACGCGCCGTTCCCGGTGAAGGTGGCCATGCTGTCGCGATTCGTGCCCCCGAAGGAGCAGGCCCAGGTGCTGGCGGACGCCGAAGCGGGCGCGCTCGACGTCCTCATCGGCACCCACCGGCTCCTGTCGACCGATGTGAAGTTCAAGGACCTCGGCCTCCTGGTGGTGGACGAGGAGCAGCGGTTCGGGGTCACCCACAAGGAGCGTCTGAAGAGGCTTCGAACAAGCGTTGACGTGCTGACCATGACGGCGACGCCGATCCCCCGGACCCTCGAAATGTCGCTGGCCGGCATCCGGGACATGTCCGTGGTGGACACGCCGCCGGAGGACCGACAGCCGGTCCTCACCTACGTCGGAGCGTTCGACGAGGACATGGCCTTCGCCGCGGTTCGCCGCGAGCTCCTCCGTGGCGGGCAGGTGTTCTGGGTGCACAACCGCGTCCAGACGATCGAGAAGACCGCCCGCGTGCTTCGCCAGAAGCTGGGCGAGGAGGCTCGCGTCGTCGTGGCGCACGGGCAGATGGACGAGGAACGCCTGGAGAAGCTCATGCTTGACTTCTGGGATCGGATCGCGGACGTGCTGGTCTGCACCACCATCATCGAGAGCGGCCTGGACGTCCCCACCGCCAACACCCTGGTCGTCGAGCGAGCCGACCGGCTGGGCCTGGCCCAGCTCTACCAGCTCCGGGGGCGGGTGGGTAGAAGCGCCGAGCGAGCGTTTGCGTATCTCTTCTTCCCGCCGCAGGCTCGTCTCACCGAGGAAGCGCACGAACGGCTCGGTGCGATCACCCGGTTCACCGCGCTCGGCTCCGGGATCTCCATCGCCATGAAGGACCTCGAGATCCGCGGCGCGGGGAACCTGCTGGGGGCCGAACAGCACGGACACATCGCGGCGGTCGGCTTCGACACGTACCTCACGTTGCTCTCCGAGGCCGTGGCCGAGATGAAGGGCGAGCCGGTGGAGCCCGAACGGGAGGTCCGCATCGACCTCCCCGTCAAGGCGTTCATCCCCCCTGAATGGGTCGGGCAGGAGGCCCTGCGGTTGGAGCTGTATCGGCGAATCGGGACGGCTCGGGATCGGCACGAGCTGGCCACGGTCCGGGCGGAGGCGGAGGACCGGTTCGGCTCGTTGCCCCCGCCGGTTCGCAGCCTGTTCGCCGTGGCCTCGCTCAAGCTCACCGCCCTGGGGCTGGGAGTGGCCGAGCTCTCGACGTTCCGAAATCAGATCAGGGTGAAGCCGATGGAGGAATGGGTCGGCCTGGAGATCGCATCGCACATCGACGTGGCTTCGTATCACGCGGCCACCAGGACGCTGAACCTGCCGCTCCCGGCGCGCCTGGGAGGCGAGGAGCTCGCCGCGTGGGTGGAGGAGTCGCTCCGAGCGGCGGACGAGGAGCCCTCGGCCTCCTCGGTGCTCTGAAGCTCCCTTCCTATAATCGGCGTCGTGGTCTCCCGGTCGCTCCAGGGCATCCGCCTGTTCGGTGTGCTTGCGGGACTGGCGATGCTGTGCGCTGCGTGCGGCCAGGGATTCGCGGCCCCGGCGGCGGTGGTCGACGGGCGTCCGATCACCCAACAGGCTCTGGCCGGCGAGCTCGACCAGTTGCTGGCGGACCCGAGGTTCGCCCAGGCCGCGACCGGGTCTGCCGGGGCTGCGCTGAAGCTCGACTACACGCGGCGACTGCTGGCGTTGCTGATCCGCCGACGGGTCATCGAGGACTACGCGGCGCAGAAGGACATCACCGTGACGAGCCATGAGGTCCACGACGAGCTCGTCCAGGTGGTCAACCAGGTGGGGGGAGGCCCGAAGTTCGACGCTCTCCTGCGGCAACGCCATCTCACGCTGGCCGACGTGCGAGAGAACATCAGGACGAACCTTCTGAATGGCAAGGTGGAAGCCGCAGTGGTCGGATCGCCGCCCGCTGGAGCCTCTCCCGGGCAGAGTCAGCCCGGGGCGAACCAGGCGAAGTTCGACGCATGGGTGCAGGCGCGATTGGCGGCCGCGGGCGTGGAGGTCAATCCGAGGTTCGGTTCGTTCGACCCCAAGCTCGTGGTGCGGCCGATCGACTCGACGGAGCTCCTGAGCGGCTGATCGGGATGGGCTCCGTGCCGTCGAAGGCCGAAGGTACTCGCCTGCTGCACCTGCTGGAGGTGATGCACCGGCTGCGCGGCCCGGGGGGCTGCCCGTGGGACGCCGAACAGACGCATCGCTCGCTGGGGCGCCATCTCCTGGAGGAGACGCACGAGACGCTCGAGGCGATCGACACGGGTGATCCCTCGCGGCTTCGCGAGGAGCTCGGCGATCTCCTCCTGCAGGTGGTGTTCCACGCGGAGATCGCGGCGGCGGAGGGGACCTTCGACATCGACGACGTGGCGGAGGGGATCACGGCGAAGCTGGTCCGCCGGCACCCCCACGTCTTCGGCGACGTCTCGGTGGAGTCGGCCGCCGAGGTGCTGGTGAACTGGGAGCGCATCAAGACCGAGGAGAAGGGCGAGCACGCCGTGGACGACCAGATCCCTTCGACGCTCCCCGCGCTGGCTCGGGCGTCCAAGGTGCAACGCAGGGCCGCCGGATCGGGGTTCGACTGGCGGACTCGGGAAGCGGCCATGGAGAAGGTCCGGGAGGAACTGGCCGAGTTGGATTCCGCGCCACCCGAACGAACCGAGGAAGAGCTGGGGGACGTCCTGTTCGCCCTCGCCGCGCTCGGGCGGAGGCTGAACGTCGATCCGGAGACCGCGCTCCGCGGAGCGACCAGGCGCTTCGCCGAACGGTTCGAACGGATGCGGACCGCGGTGCGATCTGAAGGTGTCGCGCTGGAGTCGCTGTCCGACGAAGAGTTCATGAGGCGGTTCCGCTCGGCCCGATAAATCCACGCGTCGCCCAGGCGTCCGCCATACAATTCGAGCCGACCCATGGCGACCATCGATGACATCCGCGCGCGCGAGATCCTCGATTCGCGAGGCAACCCCGCGGTCGAAGTGGAGGTGCTGCTGGCCGACGGCTCCATCGGTCGTGCCTCCGTTCCCTCAGGAGCCTCCACCGGAACGCACGAGGCCGTGGAGCTTCGCGATGGCGACGACCGGCGGTTCGGCGGCAAGGGAGTCCTGTCCGCCTGCCGGAACGTCGAGGAAGTGTTGGCGCCCGAGCTCGAATCCCTGGACGCACTGGATCAACGGGAGATCGACCGGATCATGCAGGAGCTCGACGGCACGGCGACCAAGGGGTCGCTGGGAGCCAACGCGATCCTCGGTATCTCCCTGGCGGTGGCCAAGGCCGCCGCGGCGTCCCTGGGCCTCCCGCTGTACCGATATCTCGGCGGACCGCAGGGGCACATCATGCCGGTGCCGCTGATGAACGTCATCAACGGCGGGGTGCACGCGGACAACGAGCTTGAGCTCCAGGAGTTCATGCTGGCCCCCGTGGGCGCCGCTTCGTTCGGTGAAGCGCTCCGGTGGGGGACCGAGGTCTTCCACGCGCTGCACCGCGCCCTGAAGGACAAGGGCCTGGCGACGGGAGTCGGCGACGAAGGTGGGTTCGCCCCCCCCATCTCCACGGCCCGGGAGGCGCTGGAGCTACTGGTCGCGGCGATCGAGACCGCCGGCCTGGAGCCCGGCTCCGAGGTCGCCCTGGCCCTCGACCCGGCGGCGTCGGAGATCTTCCGCGACGAGGCCTACCAGCTGGAGGGACGGGCCAGGACCGCATCGGAGATGATCGACTTCTACGCCGACCTGCTCGATTCGTATCCCGTCATCTCCATCGAGGACCCATTGGCCGAGGACGACTGGGACGGATGGATGGCGATCACCGAGGCTTTGGACGAACGGGCCCAGATCGTCGGTGATGATCTCTTCGTCACGAACCCCGAGCGGTTGGAGCGAGGGATCGACGAAGGGGCGGCGAACGCCATCCTCATCAAGCCCAACCAGATCGGGACGCTTTCGGAGACCCTCGACGTGGTGCGGCTGGCGAAGGAGGCCGCATACGGCGTGGTGATCAGCCACCGGTCCGGGGAAACCGAGGACACCACGATCGCCGACCTCGCCGTGGCGACCAACGCCGGGCAGATCAAGACGGGGGCGCCCTCAAGAGGCGAGCGCACCGCCAAGTACAACCAGTTGCTGAGGATCGAAGAGGAGCTCGGGGAGACCGCCCGGTACGCGGGGCGCCAGCCGTACGGGCGGGGGATCTTCGCCCCGGCCGCCGCCCAGGACGACGAAGGATGAGCGCCGCCGCGCCGTCCGCCGCCCTGTCCGGCCCCCGGGTTCGGTTCACGCCGCGTGCGGCCATCCTGGCCTTGGCGGTGGTGGCGCTGTTGATCTATCTGATCGTCCCTCTCCGGACCTACCTCGACCAGCGAGCCCGGCTCGCCCAGCTGGAGCGGCGGACCCAGATCCTCGAGCAGCAGAACGCGAACCTCTCCAAGCAGGTCCAGCGGCTGAACGACCCGTCATACCTGGAGCGAGTGGCCCGGGAATGCCTGGGCATGGTCCGACCCGGCGAGATCGGCTTCATCGTCGTCCCCAAGACGGGCGTCATTCCCCCGGCCAACTGCTGAGCGTGTTCGGCGCGGGTGCGCCGGGTACGTACTGGCAATGATCTCGCTCCGACCCGGCCGGCCATGAACGTCATCCAAAAAACCCTGCACCGGATCGACGACTTCCAGCAGACCAAGAAGCCGCTGGCCTTTCCGTTCGCCGTGGTCAAGAAATTCGGTGACGACCGGGCCGGCAACCTGGCCGCGTTGATCGCCTACTACGGGTTCTTCTCGCTGTTCCCCCTGATGTTGGTGATGGTGGCGGTGCTCGGGTTCGTGCTTCGAGGGAACCCGGACCTGCAAGCGAAGGTGATCAACTCGGCCCTGTCGCAGTTCCCGGTGGTCGGCGATCAGCTCAAGGGCAACATCAAGGCGCTCACCGGGAGCGGAGCAGGAGTCGTCCTGGGTCTGGGAACCCTGGGGGCGGTGTGGGCGGGGCTCGGCGTGACGAATGCCGCGCAGAACGCCTTCAACGACGTCTGGGGCGTCCCCCTCAAGGAGCGTCCCAACTTTTTGGAGTCCCGGGTTCGAGGACTGATCATGCTGGTCGTCCTCGGAGTCATGTCCCTGGCGGCCACCTTCCTGTCCGGCCTGGGGACCGTTGGGGGCGCGAAGTTCATCTGGCTCGGGGCCATTGCTCTGATCGGCTCCCTGGGCCTGAACCTGCTTCTGTACCTCGTGGCGTTCCGCGTTCTCACCACCCGCGACCTGTCCTGGGGAGACGTGTTCGCCGGTGCGGTGGTGGGAGCGGTGCTGTGGACCGCGCTGCAATTCGTGGGGGGCTTTTACGTCGGACACACGGTCAAGAACGCTTCCTCGCTGTACGGGACGTTCGGCTTCGTGATCGGGCTGTTGACGTGGATCTACCTGGGAGCCCAGCTCACGTTGTACGCGGCCGAGGTGAACGTGGTCCGAAAGGACGGGCTGTGGCCGAGGAGCCTGGTGCAGCCGCCCTTCACCGAGGCCGACAAGCGAACGATGGAGCGCTCCGCGAAGGTGGAGGAGCGCAAGCCGGAGGAGTCGGTTGACGTCTTCTTCGATGCTCCGACCAAGGAGGTCGGCGCGGGTCCGGATGACGGTAGCCCGGCGACCGAGGCGCTCCGGTCGCCGATCGGACCGCCGTCGGTGTCAGAGGGAGCCGATGGGTCTCGCGACGATGCATCGAACGGGCACGGCCGGGCCAAGAGCGGCGCGGTGAAGATGGGCCTTGCCGGGGTGGCGGTGGGTGTCCTCACCGCGATGGGGCTGCGCCGCCGCCGCCGGCCGCACGACTGAACGGAAGCCTCCTCCGGCTCGATCTCACGGCCCTGGCCTGGAGTGTCAGACCCTCGTCCTATACTTCGAACATCTGTTCGACTTCGTGGGCGAACGGGGCATCTCTCGGGGGAGGTGATGTGGGGGAGCCGGGGTGGTGGGAAGCACAACTGAATACGGCCCAACGCGACGCGGTTACCCACGGCGAAGGCCCGTTGCTCGTCGTGGCCGGTGCGGGCACAGGCAAGACGTGGACCCTGGCGTGCCGCGTCGCTCGGCTCATCGAGTCCGGGACCCCACCCGAGCGCGTGCTCCTGCTGACCTTCACCAGGCGGGCGGCCCAGGAGATGCTGGCCCGGGCGGCCCGGCTGACTGCGCAGGCCCGCCCGGGGAAGGTGTGGGGCGGCACCTTCCACGCGGTGGCCAAC
>DHWM01000033.1:32688-32810 GCA_002413185.1 Actinobacteria bacterium UBA5182 | reverse complement strand
AGCCGTTCGACCTTCTCCAGGTTGGGCTCGAGCTTGCCCGGCGCGAACAGGCGATCGTAGTAGCTCATCCGCATGCCCCCGCTCCGCCAGTCCCGCGCGTGGAACGCGCTGTCCCTGGTGAT
>DHWM01000033.1:32214-32405 GCA_002413185.1 Actinobacteria bacterium UBA5182 | reverse complement strand
GCTCCCGTCAGGAGTCCGAACGCCAGCGGGCCGTAGGCGAGGTAGCCGATGCCGTTCTCGTCCAGCCACGGGAGGAGCTCGGCCCGATCGTCCTGGCGAAGCAGGGAGAACTGGTTCTGCACGGAGTCGACGTGGCGGATCGGCAGGCATCGCTCGATCAGGCCGCGGTCGAAGTTCGACACGCCGATGTG
>DHWM01000033.1:31249-31927 GCA_002413185.1 Actinobacteria bacterium UBA5182 | reverse complement strand
CCAGTGGATCTGGTACAGGTCGACGTGGTCGGTGCCGAGCCGACCCAACGACGCCCGGATGGCCCTGCGCACCACGTTGGGGCCGCCGCCCTCGTCCGAGCCGCCGTCCTCGCGCGGTCCCCACTTGGTGAACAGCAGGACCTCGTCCCTGTGGCCCTTCACCGCGGCCCCGACCAGCTCCTCGGACCGGCCCGAGCCATAGACCTCGGCCGTGTCGATCCACGTCATCCCGGCGTCGATGGCCGCCCGGATGGCCGAGATGACCTGGTCGTTGGACTCATTGGGCCCCCACATGTCGCCGCCGGCTTCCCACGCCCCGAAGCCGATCACGGAGATCTCGGGCCCACCCGCCCCCAGCGTCTTGGTGTCCATGTTGCTCGTGCCCACCTCCTCGAACCGGCCGGACTGGACAGCGCCGGTATCATATGGCTCGCATTGCCTGCGCCCGGAGGGGGGAATGTCGATGGACAAGCCAGTCAGGGACCTCGAGCCGGCCGGGGGCGAGGTACGAACAGGGACGGCTGCGGTGCGCCGGTGCCCGGTGTGCGACGCCAAGCTCTCCCTGTACAACCCAGGCCCGCACTGCTGGCAGCACACCATCGGGCACCCGTGGAGGGGCCCGTCGGCCAAGCCGCGGTTCTAGCCGCAGTTCTGGCTGCGGCCCACCTAGGGCAGGTC
>DHWM01000033.1:12218-30960 GCA_002413185.1 Actinobacteria bacterium UBA5182 | reverse complement strand
TCCCGCAGGAACGACAGCCAGTACAGGGCCGCCGCGATGATGCCTCCGGTGAGCGGGCCGGCCACGTACACCCAGTAGTCCTTCCAGTACCCGGAGACCAGCGCCGGGCCGAAGGACCGCGCGGGGTTCATGCTCGCTCCGGTCAGGGCGCCCCCGACCAGGATGTCCATGGTCAGGACGAGGCCGATCCCGAATCCCGCGATCGACTTGAACGCTCCCCGGTCGTCGACCGCCGTGGCGAAGACCGTGAACACCAGGAAGAACGTGAGCACCGCCTCCAGCAGGACCGCCCGCCCGTTGGTGATGCCGGCGTTCAGGTGGTTCACGGAGGTGGCCCCGAGATGTGAGCCGGTCCAGATCCGCTCGGGGATGGCCAGGCGAAGCAGCCCTGCTCCAGCGGCGGCCCCCGCCAGCTGGATCCCGATATAGACGCCGGCCCGGACGGTCTCGATCTTGCCGGCCACCCAGACTCCCACCGTGACGGCAGGGTTGAAGTGCCCGCCCGAGATGTGGCCGAGGTTCGTCACCATGATCGCGAGCACCAGCCCGTGGGCCAGGGCCACGCCAACGAATCCGATGCCGGTCCCGTTGATGACCACCACCGACCCGGCGCCGATGAACACCAGGGCGAGCGTCCCCACGAACTCCGCGATGGCCTGCTGCCAGATCGTCTTCACCGGGCCCTCCCCTTTCATCGAGCCGAACGTTTCGGCGGCACATCCTCCGCCGGTCGCGCGCGGGACGAAGCCTAGCTCCTGGAGAGGCTACGGTTCGAACTTCCTCGACGCGACCTCGCGGGGAGGGGCCGATCGAGGCCCGGGTAGAATCTGTCCCCGTGAGGATCCTCCTCGTATCCGCCGATCCCGAGGTGCGTGAATCCATGGCGCTCACCGTGAGAACGTCCTCCCGGGCGATGGGCGATCCGGTGGAGTTCCTGGAGGCGAGCGACGGCCTGGAGGGGATCGCCAAGGCCTGGAGGTTCCAGCCCGATGTGGTGATCGCAGACGAGATCACGTCGAGATGTGGGGCCTTCGCCCTGGCCAGAGACTTGAAGGGCGCCGCGCCGCCCTTCTCGGGCCGCATCGTCATCCTGCTGGACCGGAAGCAGGACGTGTGGCTGGCGGCGTGGTCGGGTGCGGACGCGTGGTTCGTCAAGCCGGTCAATCCCTTCGAGCTCTCGGAGACCGTGGTGGGGTTCCTGGGCGCGACTCGCGAGGAGGCCGTGTGAAGATCAAGATCGTGCACGACGAATGCGGCCGGGAGATCCTGGTCCAGCAGGTCCTGGAGTCTCAGGGCCACTGTCCGTGGGACGGCAAGCCGTTCGAACGCGATTACACCGCCATGCTGGCCCAGGCTCTCGTCGCCTCGGAGAACGCGGGGAGCGTCCTGGAGAGCGCGCTGGAGAAGATCGCCGGCATGAACCCCGAGATCACCATCGACCGCGACTCGATCCTGGAGCTGCTCAATGAGTACATCGACCGTCTCAACGCTCACCGGGTACGAGGCGGCACATGAGCGAAGCCTCGGATCCGAATCCGTACGCGGTCCACGTGGCGGAAGCCGATCACGGCTGGGAGGTCCAGATCGTCCAGCCCGGCGGCGAGGTGGTGTTCAGCCGGCCGTCGGCCGACGAGGGCGACGCCCGGACCTTCGCCTCAACCGTTCAGCAGCACATCTACTGGCTCTCGCCGGAGAAGTTCCGCCACTACTACCGGCTCCCCGAGGCCGCCGCGACGTAAGAGGAACCAGGAGGCGCCACCGGATGGGCTTCAACCCGATGCAACCGGGCAAGACGAAGCGGGGGGACCTCCTGATGTTCCTGTTCGGTCTGGCGTTGATCGCGGCGGCTCTCGTCTACGCGTTCCATTGATCGCGGCGGTCTCACCGTGACCGGCTTCTGGCCCGGAACCCTCTCCCGGCCCAGGTGGCCGCGTTCGCGGTGGCGCTTCGGGCGAAGGGTGAGACGCCGGCCGAGGTGGGTGGGCTGGCCGCGGCGATGCTCGAGCTCGCTCCTTCCGTCGAGGTCCCCGGCCCGGTGGTGGACACGTGTGGAACCGGAGGCGACCGGGCCCGCACCATCAACGCCTCCACCATCGCGGCGATCGTGGTCGCGGGCGCAGGAGCGCTGGTGGCGAAGCATGGGAACCGGGCAGCGTCCTACAGGTGCGGTTCGGCCGACCTCCCGGAGGGTCTCGAACGGGTGGCCCGGTCCATCGATTCGCGCAAGGCTGCTGAGGTCCTGGAGCGCTGGATCGAGGTCTCCAATCCCTCCTGAGTTCAGGGTGCCATGTTCGGTCGCGGCCTCGAGTCCCACCCGAGGGGGGTCGCGGAAGGTTCAGGCGCCCTCGTCGAAGCCGATGTTGAGCAGCGCTTCGAGGTCGTGCTTCGAATAGACCTGGAAGGCGATCAGCGTCTCCGTTCGCATGACGCCTTCCACCTTGGCCACGCCTCCGGGGATGACCCGAGCGAGGTCGTCGTGGTTCGGCACGCGGACGATCGCCACGAGGTCGAACTCCTCGGCCACCGAGTAGACCTCGGAGACCCCGTCGATGCCGGCGATGGCCTGGGCGGCCTCGGGGATCTCGTCGATCTCGCACCGCACGAGGACGACCGCGTTGACCATTGCGCGCCTACCCTCGTTCGAGGGCGATGGCCATGCCCATGCCGCCCGAGATGCACAGCGTGGCCAGGCCCAGGGAGTAGCCCCTCTCCCGCATCTCGTACGCCGCGGACAGGACGATCCGGGCCCCGGTCATCCCGATGGGATGGCCCAGGGCAATGGCGCCGCCGTTCGGGTTCAACCGCTCGTGGTCGAGCTTGAGCTCCCGGTCGCACGCCAGGACCTGTGCGGCGAAGGCCTCGTTGAGCTCGACCACCTCGAAGTCCTGCAGCGACAGGCCCGTCCTGTCCAGGACCTTCCTGGTGGCGGGGACCACGCCGATCCCCATGTAGGCCGGGTCCACCCCGGCGCTGGCGTAGCCGATGATCGTGGCGAGCGGCTGGATTCCCTCGCTTCGGGCCCTCGATTCCGACATCAGCACCACCGCGGCCGCGCCGTCGGTGATCCCGCTGGAGTTCCCCGCGGTGATCGTTCCCGTCTCCTGGTCGAACACCGGTCGCAGCTTGGCCAGGCCTTCCAGCGTGGTCTCGGGCCGGGCGTGCTCGTCGAGCTCCACGACGGTGACCGACCCCTTCGGCCCGGGCACCTCGATCGGCGCGATCTCCTTGGCCCGCCGTCCCTTCGTCGACTCCGCCTTCTGCTGCGACCGGAAGGCGAATTCGTCCTGCTCCTCCCGGGGGATCCGGTAGCGGCGGGCCAGGTTCTCGGCCGTCTCGCCCATGATCAGGCCGCACAGCGGGTCCACGAAGCCGTCCCTGTTCATCCCGTCGTAGACGGGCGCATTGCCCATCCGGTAGCCGAACCGCATCCGGTCCAGGAGGAACGGGGTGCGGGTCATGTTCTCCTGGCCGCCCGCCACCGCCACCTCGGCGTTGCCCAGCATGATCTGCTCGGCGGCGATCTGGATGGCCTTGGTCCCGGAGCCGCACGCCATGTTCACGGTGAAGGCGGGCTTCTCCTCGCCCAGGCCGCTCCGGTAGGCCACCTGCCGTGCGGGGTTGGGACCGTTCCCGGCCTGGCGGGCGTGGCCGAAGACGAGCTCGTCCACTTGGGACGGTTCGACGCCGGCCCGGTCCAGTGCGGCCTTCGTGGCGTGGATGCCCAGGTCGACGGCGGGGACCTCCGAGAACGAGCCCAAAAACCTCCCCACCGGCGTTCGGGCGCCCTCGACGATGACTGCGCGTTCCACGCCCTCGATTATAGGGAGGGGAGCGTTCGGGCCAGGAGCGGGATCAGGTCCGGCGAGGGTCAGGCGACGTGGCGGATCAGGCGACGTCGCTGCTGCTCGGTGGTCCCGCCCCACACGCCGTAGCGTTCACCGTTCTGAAGCGCCCAGGCCAGACACACGGCCTTGACCGGGCACACTCCGCAGTAGGAGAGGGCCAGGCCGGCTTCCTCCTCGGTGGTGGGGAAGAACACCTCGGGGTCGAGGCCGTAGCACGCGGAGCGTTCCTGCCAGTGATCCGGTGGGCTGACCTGCTTTGGGAGCCCCTGGAGGTCGATTTCCTGGTCCGGCACGGCCGTTATGGTACTCGGACCTTCCCCGGAAGACCAGGGCGAATTTCCAGGTTCCACCGGCCTCGCCTCGCTTTCCTCATTCGCGCTCACCAGGCCTCTGCAAGGCAAGCGCGCCCGACGGGACGGTCAGGATTACCCCCGCCATCGCGGCCCAAAACCGCCGGCCGGAGGGACTCTTGTTGGCGGGATGGAGTAGCTCTCTTCCGGGAGGGAATGACCATGCTGGTTGCCCTGGCGTGCTGTGATGGCGCCTTCCGCAGGGAAGTGGGGCATGTTGGAATATGAAGTCAAGGAACGGAGGGCTGACTTCGTCGTGCTCGAGCTTCGCGGTGAGCTTGCCGGGCAGCTGCACGTCGACCGCATCAAAGAGGCGCTCGAAGAACATTACGTCGACGACGGGGTCCGAACGATCCGGGTCGACTTGTCGCCGGTGACCTTCCTGGACAACCATGGGGTTGCCACGCTCCTGACGCTGTACCGCGAGTCGAGGGATCGTGGCAAGGTATTCGTCGTGGAGCAACCGAGAGGTCAGGTCTTGGAGAAGCTCAAAGTGACCGGGACCCTGAGGGTGCTGCGAGAAGGAGCCTGACCGCGCCTCCAGCCGAGTCCGGCGGCCCGCCAGCCGCCGAGTCCCCCAGTCAGCCCCCGCCCCTCGGAGGGGTCGTCGTGCTGGACCTCACCCGCCTCCTGCCCGGGGGGTATTGCACGCTGCTGCTCTCGGACCTCGGAGCGGACGTGATCAAGGTGGAGGAGCCCGGCCGGGGCGACTACATCCGGTGGACTCCGCCCCTGGTGGACGGGGAGAGCGCGGCGCACAGGGCGCTCAACCGCGGCAAGCGCTCGATCACCCTCAATCTCAAGGATGCCGAGGGCGGCGCGCTGCTGCGGCGGCTGGCGGCCCGGGCCCAGGTCCTGGTGGAGAGCTTTCGACCCGGAGTCATGGACCGCCTGGGAGTCGGCTACGAGGCGCTGGCAGCCGAGAACCCCGGGCTGGTGTACTGCGCGATCTCGGGGTACGGGCAGACCGGGCCATACCGCGACCTGGTCGGTCACGACATCAACTACATGGGATACGGGGGGGCGCTCTCGATGACCGGAGCGCGGGAGGGCCCGCCGGTCGTACCGGGCGTCCAGGTGGGAGACCTGGGGGGCGGGGGGATGCTGGGCGCGATCGGCATCCTGGCTGCCCTGGTCGATCGCCGGGCGAGCGGGCGAGGCCGATTCGTCGACGCGGCGATGCTCGACGGGATCGTCTCGTGGCTCTCCATCCACGCCGGGGCGTTCCTGGCCACCGGCGAAACGCCGCGACCGGGAGCCGAGCCTCTCTCCGGCGCCTACGCCTGCTATCGGGTCTATCGGGCGAAGGACGGCCGGTACGTGACGGTGGGCGCGCTGGAGCCGCAATTCTGGCGGGCGCTGTGCGACACGCTGGGATGCCCCGAACTGGTGGACGAACAGTTCGGTCCTCCGTCGCGACAGGACGAGATGGCCGGGCGGCTGCAGTCCCTGTTCGAGGAACGAACCAGGGATGAGTGGATGGAGGTCTTCCGCGACGTCCCAGCGTGCGTGGGGCCCGTCAACAACGTGGCCGAAGCGCTGAGCGATCCCCACGTGCGGCAGCGGGGGATGCTCGCGGAAGTCGAGGGGGTTGCGGTGGGGCCCGGCCCGGCTTTGAAGCTCTCCGGGAGTTCGGCCGGATCCTCGCTTCGCCCGGCTCCGGGGTTCGGCGAACACACGGCGGAGGTGCTGGCGACGGTCGGAGTGGAGGCCTCCGAATTGGAGGAGCTCAGGGCTCGCGGCGTGGTGTGAGCGCCGTTCCCATGGCTGTGGTGAAGGGGCCGTCGCGCGAACCCCACCGGATCCTGGCGAACAGGACGTTCCGGCCATTGCCCGCCTCTGCCACGCTGGTCACCTCGCCGGCGTGGCGCCCTTCCACCTGGACGATGTCTCCGGGAGCCACCTCGCCCAGCGCCTCCAGGTGCAGCAGCAACCGGCGCGGGTGTCCGAGGTTCTGAACCTTCGCCACGGCCTCCTGTCCCAGGTAGCACCCCTTGTCGAACGCGACCCACTCCGTCAGCGCGGCCTCCTGCGGAAGGTCGTCCTGTTCGGCGTCCACGCCAAGGCGGGGAATCCCGGCCAGGATCCGCCAGGCCTCCAGCTCCTCGTTTCCGACGAGCTTGAGCCGGCGGGTCAACGCCACGGCCACGTCGTCATGCCACTCCGCAGGACCCAGGAGATCGCAGCCTCCCCCCTGGCAGGACGGGGTCGAGGCCGTCACGCCGGCGATGTCGATGTCGATGTCGATGTGGGCTGGATCCTGCCCGCCGGGGAAGGCGAACAGCGCGAGATCCGCGGTTCGATCCTCAACGGCCACGGCAGATGACAACGTGTACGGGGCGAGCAGGGCGTCGATGGCGGTGGGCTGCATGGGGTCCTGAACGAGGACGAAGCCGCCCTCCCGAGCGACGATCGTGAATTCGGCCCGAACCCGACCGGTGGGGGAGAGGAGCAGGGATCGCCGGGCCCGTCCCGGCTCGAGCTCGCTCACGTCGGCCGACACCAGGTCGTTCAGCCATGCCCGCCCGTCCGGTCCGGCGACCACGACCTTCCGCCAGAACGAGAGATCGACGAAGGCGGCGCCATCGGCCAGACGCCGGACGTTTTCGCGGTCGTCCATGGCCTGACAGGATAGCCAGCATGTCTCGACCGGACGTCCCCAGGACGCTCGTGGTGACGAACGACTTCCCGCCGAGGGTGGGAGGAGTCCAGCAGTACGTGTCGAACCTGGTGGACCGGTTGCCGTCGGACCGGGTGGCCGTCCTCGCTCCGAACTGGCCGGGCTGGCGTGCCCATGACGCCGCGCTGGCCTCTCCGGTCCATCGATGGCCGGCGTCGTTCCTGTGGCCCACCCGGGACCTCGGCCGGAGGGTACGCTCGCTGATCCGGGAGCATCGCGCGGACGTCGTGCTGTTCGGTCACGGGTTCCCCCTGCCGCTGCTCGGACCGAGCCTGGCGACGGACGGTACCCCGTACGTGGTCCTGACCCACGGCGCGGAGGTCTGGATGGCCCAGGCGCCGGGATTCGCCGCGGCCTTCGCCTGGGCGTGCTCTGGGGCCAGCGAGGTCACGGCGATCACGAAGTACACGGCTCGGCTGATCCGCCCGGCGATGCGTGACGGCCGGTTGCCGACGCTGCTTCCTCCGGCGGTGGACGGAACGCGATTTACCCCTGGTGTCGACGGCACCGCCGTTCGGGAGCGACATGGTCTGGGGGACCGGCCGGTCATCCTGTGCGCTTCCCGCCTGGTGCCCCGAAAGGGCCAGGACGTGCTCATCGAGGGGCTCGAGCTGGTGAGACGGTTCGTGCAGGACGCAGTCCTGCTGCTGGTTGGCGATGGGCCTTCGAGGGGGAAGCTGGAGGAAGCCGCCAGGGCGGCGCCGTCGGGGGCCGTGATCTTCGCCGGGGAGATCCCGGACCGAAGCCTTCCAGCCTATTACGCGGCATGCGATGTCTTCGCCATGCCGTGCCGGTCGAGGTGGGGTGGGATGGAGGTCGAAGGATTCGGGATGGTCTACCTGGAGGCGGCTGCCGTGGCGAAGCCGGTCGTGGCGGGCCGCTCCGGCGGTTCGGACGAGGCGCTCCAAGACGAGGTGACGGGCCTGCTGGTGGAGAGCGAGGAACCGAAGGCCGTGGCGCTCGTCATCGCCCGGCTGCTCCAGGATCGCGAGCTGGCGGGCCGGATGGGAGCGGCCGGCCGGGCCCGGGTCGAACAGGGATTCACCTGGGATCAGCGAGCGGCCCAACTGGCGGAGATCCTCAGGCGCGCGGCGTCCTGAGCCGGTCGGCCTCGGGAGCGACGGGCGTTACCGGGCCGCTTCCAACAGACGGTTCGCCGTCTGCTCCCACGTCCACTGGCGTCGTACGAACGCGCTGACGTCCGTTCGGACCGCCTTGCCTCCCTCATTGGCAAGCTCCAGGAGCCGCTGCAGGCCGTCGGCGATCCGAGCGGGCGAACCCGGCCCGGGCTCGAACGAGAACACGCCGGGCCTCCCCACAGCTCCCTCCAGTGCCGCCGCCACCTCGGCCAGCCCAGAGTGCCGGGCCACCAGGGGCAGCGCGCCGGCGGAGGCTCCCTCCGCCGCGACCATCCCGAACGCCTCCTCCAGGATCGAGGGCACAACCAGCACGTCCATCGCGGCCAGCACGGAAGGGGCGAAGCGGTGGTCGAGACGGCCGGTGAACGTGACCCGGCCGGCCAGTCCCCTCGCTGCCCGGATCTGCGGATCGGTGAGCTCGATGGCCATCCCGGACCGTTCCCCGATCCACCGGGCCGCGGCGGTGTCGCCCTGGTCGAGGGCGCTCACGAGCGCGTGCAGCCATTCGCGACCGCCGCCGAACCCGATGATCACGGCACGGATGTCTTCGCCGGCCAGCGCCAGCGCCTGCAGCAGCAGGTGCACGCCCTTTTGCGGGATGAGCTTGCCGAGGTAGCCGACCAGCGGTCCCCGGTACCCGATCAGGGCTCGGAGCTCTGCGGCGGCGCCTGCGTCCGGGACCGCCTGGTCGTACCGGCCGGCCAGCGGGCCGAGGTTCGCCTCGTCCCGGGCGCCCAGTGCTGCCACCAGAGCTTCGTCGGCATCGCCCCGCCGGCCCCGCGCGGTCTCCTCGGCCACGGCTTCGAGCAGCTCGGCGGCCGTTCGAAGCCCTTCCTCCCGAGACCCCGGCCGGAACCGATCGACGTCCACGCCGGGTGGCACGATCAGCGTCCGGCCGCCGGCCTCGGGAACCAGTTCCACCGTTCGAGCCAGGACGTCGTGGGTCGGTCCGACCACCGCCGAAGCGTCCCGCAGTCCCTCCGCCGCAAGGGCCGCGTATCGCCCTTGCAGACGAACCGCGTATTCCAGGTCGCTCCCGTGGATCTTCGCCACGTACCGCCCGGGCCCGAGGGCCCGCCGGGCCACGGCTGCGCCGGGGACGGCATGCCCCGTGATGACGATCTCCGGCCGATGCCACCGGGCCACGGCTCGAAGGGCCTTCACGTTGCGGGCCAGATACGTGGCCAGCTCGCCGTCCGAGAGGTCGACGAACCGCTTGACCTCGAACCCTTCGTACTCGTCGATCACGAACACCGGCAGGATCGGGCCGACCTCGGGGCGCACCAGGACGAGCCGTCCGGTCGACCCGGTCGCGTCGCGAGGCCGGTCACTCGGGTCGAGTCCAGACACGACGCCGTCCTCGACCGTCCCCGCCGAGTCGACGAACTCGAACCGTTCGGGATGGCGGTCCTGACACATCAACACCACGTAATGTCCGGCGGCCCGGAGGACTTCCGCGACCTTGGCCGCGTACACGTTCGACCCCGATCCCTCCAGGAGCCACCCGTGCCACAGCAGGATGCGCATGGGCGCGGAGTGTAGCGGCGGGACGTTCGGGTATCGTCCGGCCGCGCCACGGCCGGAAGGGACGTAAGGGTGGACGAGCAGGGCGAACACCGCGAACAGACCGAACGGCACGTTGCCGTCGTCACGGGTGGCGCCAGGGGGATCGGGGCGGCGATCTCGCGAACGCTCTCCGATGTCGGGTACGCGGTCGCCCTCTTCGACGTCGACGAGCCGGCGGCGAAGGAGACCGTCTCACATCGACCGTTCCTCGGCGATCGCATCATGGACTCGATCATCAAGGCGACGCCGCTGCGACGCCTGGCCAAGCCGGAGGACATCGCGGAGGCCGTGGCCTTCTTCGCCTCGCCGAACACGACCTTCATCACCGGGCAGGTGCTGTCGGTCTCGGGAGGGCTCAGCATGTCGGGGTGACCTCCCAGCCGGACCTCGCCGTCGCCATCCACGACCGGGGGTATGTCCACGCTCCGCCCCGCGACGTGTTCGAGGTGGTGGCTCGGCTCTCGGAGTATCCGGGGTGGTGGGCGAGAGTCACCGTTCGACCGGCATCCGCGGAGACGGCGCAGATCATCCTGGCAGGGCTGGGGAAGGTCGACGTGTCCATCCGGATCGAGCGACCTCCCGAGAGCCTGATCCTCGATGTGCGAAGCGCCCGGGTGGCGGGGACGTTCGAATGGTTCCTCCAGCCTCACGGCGAGGCCGGGACGATCGCGAACGTCCTGCTGGGGTTGTCCTTCGCCCCGGGATGGGGACGGCGCCGTGAGCTGGCCTACCGCACCGCCGTGAGGAGAGGACTGGTGGGGCTCAAGGACCTGCTGGAGGCCCGCCCCACCGGTTGAGCGTCTCGGGGAGCTCGCGGAGGTGCTCGACGACGGCGTCGGGGTGGTCCTCCGGCCCGGGGTCCTCCTGACGGAACTGGCGCGTCTGCACTCCCCGCATGCCGACCGCCTGGGCTCCCCCGATGTCGTCGTGGAGCCGGTCGCCCACGAAGGCCGTCTCACCGGCCTCGACCCCCACCAGGCGAAGCGCCTCCGTGAAGATCCGTGAGTCCGGCTTTCGGAAGCCGAAGCCGCTCGAGAAGACCGCGCCGTCCACGAAGCGATCGACCCCCAGCCGGCGGAGGTCCTCCCACATGAGATCGGGGAACAGCGACACGTTCGAAACGACACCCATCCGGTAGCCGGTCTTGCGGAGCCGCCCCAGGACCTCCACGACGTCCTGGCCGATCAGGAGGGAGTTCGACCAGGCCGAGTGGTCGAGCGCCACGATGTGGGCGATCACGTCCTGGGGAAGGTCGAACCCGATCCCCGCCAGGGCTTCCCGGAACATCGCGACCGGGTCCAGCTCCTCCATGCGGCGCTCCTGGTAGGACTTCGCCACGATCGCGTCGACGCCGCCGGCCACCCGCTCGATCAGGTCCAGGATCTCGGGGACCTCCATGTACGCCACGGCCTCGATGCGCGCCCGGATCTGCTGGTACGCGTCGTGCAGGGCCTCCTCGGTCCGGCGGAAGTCCACCAGGGTGTGGCCGAAGTCGAACAGGATGGCCCGGACGGGACCGGAGGAGGTCGGCACAGGCCGGATGCTACGCTTCGCCGCATGCGGGTGACCGCCATCTCGGACCTGCACGGCGCGGTGGAGCACCTGGACGCGGTGTCGAAGGGATGCGACGCGCTGCTGGTCCTGGGCGACCTCATCAACGTCCTCGACTACCGGACCATGGGCGGCATCCTGGTGGAGGTCTTCGGTAGGGAACCGGTGGCCGCGGCGGCCGAACTCAGGGCGAGGGGACGATTCGACGAGGCCCGCACGGCCATCCGGCAGCGAGTCGCCGACGGCGACGCGGCTCGGGCCAGGTTCGTCGAGCTGGCCCGGCGCGACTACCAGCGGGTGTTCGACGCCCTGCCCGAGCACTCCTACATCACGTTCGGGAACGTCGACATCCCCGAGCTCCTGCTCTCGGTGAAGCCGGACCACGTCCGGTTCATGGACGGCGATTCGGTGAAGCTGGGAGCGACCACGTTCGGGTTCGTCGGGGGCGGCGTGCGAACGCCACTGGCCATCCCCGGCGAGGTCGACGACCCCGAGTATGACGCGAAGTTCCAGCGGGTCGGACCGGTGGACGTCATCTGCACACACATGCCGCCCCGCATCCCCTGGTACACCTACGACGTGGTGGCGAAGAAGTTCGAGCCGGGGTCGGTCGGCCTGATCGGCTACGTCCAGGAGCACCGCCCCAGGTACGGGCTGTTCGGGCACGTCCACAATCCTTTTCTGCCGCGCGGCGGGATCGGCCACACGGAGATGGTCAACGTGGGGCACTTCCAGGCGAGCGGGCGCGGGTTCACCATGGACCTGCCGGACTGAAGGGAGGAACGATGGCGGAGCAGACCAGCGGCGAGATCGACATCGACGCCACGCCCGAAGAGGTCATGAAGGTCATCACCGCCTTCAGCGCCTACCCCAAGTGGGCAAAGGGGGTGAAGAAGGCGAAGATCGAGAAGAAGGATGCGCAGGGCCGTCCGTCCGAGGTGTCCATGGAGGCCGGCCAGATGGGCTTCAACGCCACATACACGCTCACGTACAAGTACAAAGCGAAGAACGGCGGCCTGTCGTGGACCACCGCCAAGGCGCAGGGCGTGGTCAAGGACATCAAGGGCGAGTACGTCCTGAAGGAGAAGGACGACGCCACCCACGTGACGTACTCCACGACCATGCAGCTCGCCATGCCGGTGCCGGGTATGGTCAAGCGCCAGGCCGAGCGGACGATCATCGACACGGCCCTGAAGGGCCTCAAGAAGCGGGTCGAGAAGGGCTGATCTCTCCACGCAGGGGCCGATGGACGACTGGTTCGCTCGTTACGGAACAGGCGCCTCAACGACGTTCAGGCCGAGGATGAGCGGCCAGACTACCTAGGCGGGCAACCTAGGAGCGTCGCCGACCGCTTGCGGCTTTGGGCCGTGGCGCCTTTAGGGTCGGCCACACCGCAGAAGTTGTTCCCCACGCCGGTTCGGGCCCCCGTGGGGCTGGCTTCGGCGGTTCGATGCGGATCAAATTGTTGCTTCTCCCAAAGTCTCCCCCGTTTCGGCGTCGACGAAGACGACCCAGTCCCTTTGGCTGAGACAGTGCCCGTCGGTCGTTCCAGATTCAGCTGGTTGATTTGCGGGACCGTAGTTCGGGACGCAAGCGTCCTGGTACACGATGGCCCAAACCGTCGTAGGCTCCGCAACAGCTGAAAGACCTGTTGGGGTCGGCGTGAGATCACCCAGGATCGCTTGTTCGCTGGTGGCGGTTGATCCAGGCCCGGTGGCATCGAGGGCCCAGGCGATGTCGATCGCCTTGTCCGAGTCCACACCAGGGCTTTTGTCCGACGGGGCGTCAAGGACAGCATTCGCGGCCTCGTACAGCTGGCCTACGGCCTGTTGATCGGGCAGCCGAGGGGGCCGCTTCGGCGGGGCGATTCCGGTCGATCCGACTCGGGCCGAAAGGACCACCAACACCGAAAGGAGCACCGGTAACCCGATCGCGATACGCTTCATGGGGCCCCACTATTCCACACTGAACGATCGCGAAGGACTTTCGGGTAACCTCTAGCTCAGCGTGCGAATCCTCCTGTTCACGGGCAAGGGCGGCGTCGGGAAGACCACCGTTGCGGCCGCGACCGCCGTCCGGGCGGCGGCGGCCGGCCAGCGCACCCTCATCATGTCGACCGACCCGGCACACTCGCTGGCCGATTCGTTCGACCTGCCCCTCACCGCCCATGCCCAGGAGATCTCCAAGAACCTGTGGGCGGAGCAGATCGACGCCCAGGAACGCCTGGAGGCCAACTGGCGCGACATTCAGGAGTTCGTGATCTCGTTCCTGAACTGGGCCGGGGTCGACGCCGTCGAGGCGGAGGAGCTCTCTGTCATCCCCGGGCTCGACGAGATCTTCAGCCTGACCGACGTCAAGTACCACGTGGACTCGGGCAAGTACGACCTCCTGGTGGTGGACTGCGCGCCCACCGCGGAGACGCTCCGGCTCCTGTCGCTTCCCGAGGTCATGAACTGGTACATCGAACGGATCTTCCCGGTGGAGCGCCGAGTGGTGAAGACGATCCGGCCGCTCCTTTCGAAGCTCACCACCATGCCCATCGCCGACGACCGCATCTTCGCCGCGGTTGAGCGGCTGCACCGGAATCTCGACGGGGTACGGCACCTCCTGACGAACGAGCGGATGTCGAGCGTCCGGCTAGTGGTGAACCCGGAGAAGATGGTGATCGCCGAAGCCCGCCGGACCTACACGTACCTTTCGCTGTTCGGCTACCGGGTGGACGCCGTGGTGGTGAACCGCATCATCCCCGACGAGGTGGACGACCCCTACTTCGGCAAGTGGAAGGACATCCAGGCGCAGCACCTGGCGACCGTTCGGGAATCCTTCGAACCGGTCCCGATCCTCACGGCGCGGCTGTTCGACCGGGAGATGGTCGGACTCGAGCTGCTGGCGGAGATGGGGGACGAGGTCTACGGCACGCAGGACGCCACGGCCATCCTGTATGTGGACGAACCTCTCCGGGTCCGCAAGCGAGGGACCTCCTACATGTTGCTGCTCCGGCTCCCGTTCGTCGAGAAGAAGGACCTCGACGTCTACCGCAAGGCCGACGAGCTGTACGTGCGGGTGGGGACCTACAAGCGAAACCTGATCCTTCCCCAGACGCTGCAACGCCTGGAGGTGAAGGAGGCGAACTTCGTGGACGATCGCCTGGAGGTTCGCTTCGGCAAGGACTCGCCGTCCCCGGCCAGGGCCACCGCGGGAAGGGGGAGGTAGATGGCGCAGGCCAGGCCGCGTGCTTCCTCGGCCGGCGGGGCGACGAAACCGCGACGCCCGGTTTCGAAGCCCGAGGAGGCTCCAGCCGTAGGTCCTCAGCAGCCCGTCTGTTCGTTCGGGCTCTGTCCCATCTGCATGGCTCTGTCCGCCATCGGCGACGCCCGGCCCGAGGTGGTCGAGCACGTCCTCCTGGCGAGCAGGGAGATGCTCCTGGCTGTTCGGGCGCTGATCGACGCCCGTCTGGAAACCTCACCCGAGCCCGAGGGTGCCTCGAAGGTGGAGCGACTGACGATCACATGACGCCACGGGCAGTCGATCGGGCGTTCCTTCGCCGGCTGGCCGACTGGAGGTCCGATGGTGACCCCGTGTCCACGCTGTACCTCGACGTGGACGGCCGGAAGTATCCGCGCAAGCAGGACTACCTCCTTCGGGCCGAGCACCTCTGCCAGCAGCTCAAGCGCCAGGCCGAACCGGACGGCCGGGACCCTCGGTGCTCCGTGGCGAAGGACACCGCCCGGATGCTCGAGTATCTGCAAGGACTGGAACGGCGAACCACCCGGGGACTGGCGTTGTTTGCGTGCTCGGGGGCGGGGTTGTGGGAGGACGTTGCCATGCCCCGACCCATGCCGGACCTGGCCGTCGTCGCCGATCACCCCTACGTCCTCCGCCTGGAGACCCTCGTCGACACCTACGAGTCCTTCTGCACGGTGATCGTCGACCGGGAGAAGGCCCGGGTGTTCTTCGCCAGGATGGGCCACATCGAAGAGGAGCGCGACATCTTGGACGATGTTCCCGGCCAGCACGACCAGGGAGGCTGGTCGCAGGCCCGATACCAGCGACACATCGAGGAGCTGGTCTCCCACCACCTCACGCACGTCGCCGACGTGCTCCTGGCCTACTTCAAGCGGCGGAAGTTCGACCACCTCATCCTGGCCGGACCAGAGGAGCTGGTGCCGGAGTTCGAACGCCACCTTCACGACTACCTGAAGCGAAGGGTTGCCAGCCGGACCACGCTGTCCATGGCCGCGTCGGTGGACGAGGTGCTGGAGAGATCGCTCGGTGTGGAGGAGGCCGTCGAGGCGCAGCGCGAGCAGGACGTGGTGGAGCGGATCAGGGCAGGGGAGGCCGCCGGCCGGCTTGCCGTGACCGGCTTGGAGCGGGTGCTCGACGCGCTCAACGAGGGCCGTGTGGAGACGCTGGTCGTCCCGTTCGGGCTGTCACAGCCGGGGTCGCGATGCTCCCGATGCGAACGGCTGGTGGTGAACGCGAAGCGATGCCCAACGTGCCGGGGTCCCGTGGAGCCAGTTCACGACGTCGTGGAGAGCGCGGTCGCGGCGGCACTCCGGCAGAGCTCCCGGGTCGAGGCCCTGCCCTTCACCGCGCCGGCGTACCGGGATGGCCGCCAGATCGGAGCTCTTCTCCGGTACTGAGGCTGCGGCAAGCCGGCGGTAGTCGAACGCACGCTGCCTCGGCTAGTCTCCGGCGCATGCCTGAGCCGGAGTCTGAGTCCACGGATGGCCTGGCCATCGGCGTGGATGCCGGCGGAACGAAGGTGGAGGGCCTGGTGGTCGACCCGGGTCGCGAGGGGCGGATCGTCGACCGCCGCCGCGTGGTCACTCCCGCCGAAGATGCCGAGCAGAGCACCTCGGCCATCATCGAGGTCGCCCGGCAGCTCCTGGATGGCCGGGAGGGCGTGCGAGCCATCGGGGTGGGCGCGGCGGGCATGGTCGATCTCCGGGGCGTCATGCGGTTCGCCCCCAACGTCGCCTGGCGCGAGTTTCCTCTTCAGGCCCGGATCGAGGACGCGCTCGGCCTCCCCACCGTGGTCGACAACGACGCCAACGTCGCCGCATGGGGGGAGTTCCGGTTCGGCGCGGGCAGGGGGACGACAGACATGCTGCTCGTCACGGTCGGCACCGGGATCGGTGGCGGGATCGTGGCCGGAGGGAAGCTCTTCCGGGGCGCGTATGGGTTCGCCGCGGAGATCGGCCACATCATCGTGGAGCCGAACGGCCCTCGATGCGGGTGCGGCAACCTGGGCTGCTGGGAGCAGGTGGCGTCCGGCCGGGCCATCGACCGGCTGGGTCGCCAGGCCGCGCGGGAGCACCCCGAGGCCCTCCTGGCGGAGCTGGCCGGCGGCGACCCGGAGGCCGTCACCGGCCGGGCCGTGACCGACGCGGCGAAGAACGGGGACCCGGTGGCCGCCAGGATCCTGTCCGAAGTGGGCCGCAGGCTGGGCGAGGGCATCGCCGGGCTGGTGAACGTCCTGGATCCCGACGTCGTGGTGGTGGGAGGTGGCGCCATCGAGGCGGGCGACTTCCTGCTGGAGCCGGCCCGCGAAGCGTTCCGCCAAGCGGTCGAAGCACCCAGGCACCGCCCCGACGTCCCCATCGTGGCGGCCGCTATGGGCAACGACGCCGGTGCGGTGGGGGCCGCCGACCTCGCGATGTCGAAGCTCACCGAACAGGAACGGCGGTCCACATGAGCCGGAGAGCGCTGAAGGTGGGGCTGATCCTCCCCATGTTCTCAGGCGATCCGGGCAAGGTGCTCGGGGCGGCTCGGGCCGCCGAGGACCTCGGTTTCGACGGGGTGTTCGCCTTCGACCACTTCTTCCCTCCGGGGGCATCCCCCGATCGACCGGCCCTGGAGGCCTTCACCACGCTGGCGGCCATCGCGGCCACCACCGAGCGGGTCGCCCTGGGCACGCTGGTGACCCGGGCGGTCCTGCGCCCGGCGGGCCTGCTGGCCAAGATGACCTCGACCATCGACACCATCAGCGGCGGCCGGATGATCCTGGGCATCGGGACGGGAGATCCCATCGACCGGCCCGAGCACCTCGCGTTCGGCTTCCCGAACCTCACGGTGTCCGAGCGACGGGCCCACCTCGAGGAGACCGTCACCGCCCTCAAGTCCCTCTTCGGGGGGCGCTCCTTTGACGGTGGCCAATACCATCCACCGATGTCCGGACCCCTCGTGCCGGCCCCGCCCCAGGGCGATTCGCTGCCCGTGTGGATCGGGGCGCAGGCCGATGACGTGGTGCGGATGGCGGGCCGGGTCGCCGACGGGTGGAACGGCTGGGGGTCGAGCCCACAGGACTTCAAGCGCAAGGCCGACCTGATGGCCGAAGAGGCGTCGAACTCGGGGCGCCACGCCGAGGCCACATGGGCCGGCATCGTCCTGGTGGGGGAGGACGAGGACGAGGCCACGAAGCTCCAGACGGCTCGGGCGGAGCGTGGGATGAGCGACGGGGTGGCCTGGTCCGGCCCGGCCGATCGATTCGCCGAACATCTCCATCACCTGGCGGAGGCCGGGGCGACCTGGGCGATCATGGTGCTGGCGGGCCCGGCGGGTCGCAGGGAACTGCTGGCGGAGCGGGTCCTCCCCGAGCTGGACGTGACCTGACCACGAAGCTACTTGCGCCCCGGTCCCTCGATGGCGTAGATATACGAACTTGGTTCGCTCGCCCCGGGCCGTGGCTCCGCCTCGGACCGAGAGCTCCACAGCGCGAGAAGGGGGAAGCGACGAGCTCCAGAGCGATCAGGCGGATCCTGGCCGTCCTCCCGCATCTCTTCGCGGCTGCCTTGGCGCTGCTGTTCGCGGCCACGATCCTTGCCCCGGCGGGGCCACGGACCGCGACGTCGAGCGCGTCCGGCGGGCCGGCGGCGCGTCTCGGCGCCGATGGAACGTGGGTCACCTTCCACGCCCCGAGCGCCCCGCCCAGATCCACCCGGCTCTCCCTCTCCCGCCCATCGCATTCCGGACGGGGGACGACCTCGATCCCCGCCGTTCCATTGGCACACCGGGCCAGGGGCGGCCCATCCGGACGCCCGATGCAGCTCCGCTCGTCGCGACCCGGCCCGCGGTCGGTCCAGCGTGCGCGAGCTCGCAACAGAGGCGCCTCATTCGGGGAGGGTTGGCCCGGGAAGAGCATCATGCCCGCGGCCCCCTTCGAGTGGGCCGCCCCGTCCCCTCCCATCCCACCCAGCATCCTGCTCGGTCCCCGCGGGCCCCCAGCCCCGACGGCGTGACCTGAAGTCGTTCCCGATCTGATCGAGGGCCTCCGGGCCCTCCAAGAAAGAGAGGAACCATGACTTCCCGAAAGGGCAAGCTGCTGTTCGGCACGCGCACCGTCATGCTTGGGGCGGTCATCGCCCTGCTGGCCACGACGCTGGGGGCGACCGCCCTCCTGGCTCAGCCCGCGGACGTCTCGGTCACATCACCCGCGGCGCTCGCGCCTCTGCACCCGGCGGTGGACAACACCTCCAGGACCAGCGACTTCACAGTGTCCTCGTCGACGAACGCGATCCTGGTCCAGGCCTTCATGGATCTGGGCGCGAAGTCTCATGGGTGCGAGGTCACGGCGAGTGCCGAGGTCGACCGAACGGTGGATGCCACCGG
>DHWM01000033.1:10629-11957 GCA_002413185.1 Actinobacteria bacterium UBA5182 | reverse complement strand
TGGGAAAATGCGGCCACGAACCAGGGTTACGACAGCCTGTCGGGCTCTCACACGTTCAATTTCCTGGTACGAAAGGACCTCTCGGGGTACGCCAACACCACGGTGACGAACGCGACCATCTCGGTGGTCTGCACGAACGCCCAGCTGTAGCCGGTCTGGCTGAGCAAAGGGAGAGCCGAAAGGAGGTGCTCGAGCGAGAACGGGAAGAACGCTGACAGCGGCCTGAGCTCGAGGCCATCCGAAGCGGCCCTTCCACGATCCGAAGGAAGGGCCGCTTCGTCCCTTCGGCATTGTCGGCGCGGCGACCTTTGACGGGCTCGACCGCCCCACGTAAGCTCGGGGGCCTGCCTGCGCCAACTCCCGCACCGAGCGAAAGGTGAGCGATCGATGACCAGACGCGTCCTGATCATGGGAGCGGCGGGCCGCGACTTCCACAACTTCAACGTGGTCTACCGCGAGGACGCGGATACCGAGGTCGTGGCCTTCACCGCCACCCAGATCCCGTTCATCAACGATCGCAAGTACCCCGCCCAATTGGCCGGGCCGAACTACCCGGACGGCATCCAGATCTACGACGAGTCCGAGCTCCCCCGCCTGATCGACGAACACGACGTCGACGACGTCGTGTTCGCCTACTCCGACGTCAGCCATCAGTACGTCATGCACAAGGCCAGCCAGGTCATGTCGAACGGCGCGAACTTCGTCCTGCTCGGTCCCGGGGCGACCATGCTCGAGGCGAACGTGCCGGTCGTGGCGGTGTGCGCTGTGCGGACCGGCTCGGGCAAGAGCCAGACCACTCGGAAGGTCGCCGCCACCTTGCGCGACCACGGGAAGACCCCCGTCGTGGTGCGGCACCCCATGCCGTACGGGGACCTGGTGGCCCAGCGGGTCCAGCGGTTCGAGACCTTCGACGACCTGGACACGGCGCACGTGACCGTGGAGGAGCGGGAGGAGTACGAGCCGCACCTCAAGGCCGGGACCGTGGTGTACGCGGGGGTCGACTACGGGGCCATCCTGGAGCAGGCCCAGCAGGAGTGCGACGTCCTCCTGTGGGACGGAGGGAACAACGACCTTCCCTTCTACAAGCCCACGGTGCACATCACCGTTGCCGACCCCCTGCGGGCCGGGCACGAGACCACGTACCACCCGGGCGAGACGAACTTCCGGATGGCCGACGTCATCGTGATCAACAAGGTCGACTCCGCCACGGACCAGCAGATCGCGGAAGTCGAGAACGCCGCGAAGGAGCTCAACCCGGACGCCACGATCATCCGGGGCTGCTCGCCGGTCACGCTGGAGGAGGGGGCCAACCTCGAGGGCAAGCGCGT
>DHWM01000033.1:3426-10386 GCA_002413185.1 Actinobacteria bacterium UBA5182 | reverse complement strand
GACCCGCGGGAGTTCGCCGTCGGGTCGATGAAGGACATCTACGCGAAGTACTCGATCGGCCCGGTCCTTCCGGCCATGGGTTACTCCGACGAGCAGCTTCGAGAGTTCGAGTCGATGATCAACTCCGCGCCGGCCGACGTGGTGGTCATCGCCACGCCGATCGACCTCCGGCACCTCGTGAGCATCGACAAGCCCGCCTTCCGGGCCTTCTACGACCTGGAGGAGGACGAGGGCTCCCCGACCGTCGAGGACGTCCTCAGCCCGGTCCTGTAACCGGCCGGCCGGCACCCGAAGGGGGGTTCGCGTTCACGCCATGCAGGGCCATCGCGTCGTCATCGCCCTCGGCGGCAACGCGCTGCTGCAGAAGGGTGACGAGGACACCATCGAGAGCATGCGGCGTTCGGCCCGGCTCGCGGCGGAGGTCGTCGCCGACATCGCCCAGTCCGGGTGGGAGGTCGTGGTCACGCACGGGAACGGCCCTCAGGTCGGACGCATCCTGCTGCAGAACGAACGAGCCCGCGGCCTGGTCCACCCCATGCCTCTCGACGTGTGCGGTGCGGAGAGCCAGGGCCAGATCGGCTATCTGCTCCAGGCCTCCATCGGCGACGTGTTCTACGAGCGCGACATGGAGCGTCCGGTCGTCACCATCCTGACCCTGACCCGCGTGCCGAAGGACGACCCCGCCTTCGAGAACCCCACCAAGCCCATCGGGCCGTACTACAAGCGGGACGAGGCCAGGCGGCTGGCCCGGGAGCGTGGCTACTCGGTGGCGGCCTCCTCCGGCGACGACGAAGGCTGGCGGAGGATCGTTCCGTCGCCCCGGCCGTACTCGATCGTCGAGGCGCCGGTGATCAAGCTGGTGATCGGGTCGGGCGCGATCGTCATCGCCGGCGGTGGCGGGGGAGTGCCGGTGGTCGAAGAGGGCCCTCGCCTGGTGGGTGTGGAGGGTGTGGTCGACAAGGACCTGGCCGCGGCGATCCTGGCGAAGGACGTCGATGCGGACGTCCTGCTGATCCTCACCGACGTCGAGGGCGTCTCGGAGAACTTCGGCTCGCCCGAACAGCGCCTCCTCCCGCGGCTCACCCCGGAGGAGGCACGACGCAGGTTGGATGCCGGGGAGTTCGGGACGGGGTCCATGAAGCCGAAGGTCGAGGCCGCCGTGCAGTTCGCCGAAGGGGGTGGCGGGAAGCGCGCCATGATCGCCCCGCTCGAAGCCGGGCTCCGGGCCCTGGAGGGCCGCGCCGGCACCGCCATCGAAGAGTGAGTGGGCGAGAGCAAGCGGTCGTCGCTAGCCGCTCGCGATCGTCGCGAAGACGATCACGTTGTCGACGTAATGTCCGGTGGTTGTGTCGAATGCCCCCCCGCAGGTCACGAGCCTCAGCGCGGGATATGGGAGCTCCGCGTACACCTCCTGGGTCGGGAAGGTGTCCTTGGCGATCTGCTGCACCCGCTCGACCACGAAGGTCACCCGTACGTGGTCGCTTCGTCTCACCTGGACCAGGTCCCCGGGGCGAAGGGACCGGAGCCTGTAGAAGATCGCGGGCCCGTTCACTGAATCGACGTGCCCAACCACCACCGCAGGACCCGGATCGCCGGGAACGGTCCCACCCGCCCACCAACCCGCCTTCGCGTAATCGGTGGGGACGGCGAGTGATCCGTCGGGGTTGAGTCCCAGCTTGACCAGCGCGGAATCGACGGCGATCGCCGGGATCGAGATCGAGGTCGGGATGGGGCGATCCGCCGCTCGGGACTTCGCAATGATCAGGCTCGGCGGAGGCAGGAGGCTGGATGGAGGAGGTGTGGCGAAGGGCCCGGGCGCGGCTTCGGAGGACACAGGCACAGTCGGATTCAGATTCAGGTGCCCTTTCGATCCCAGTCCGATGGCCAGCGCGGCCATGCCGAATGCCACGGCCAGCACCGAGAGCATGCTGCTGGCCTTTCGCAACTGCCGGCGCCTGGATCGGCTGCTCACCGCAGCCGGATCTTCGGCGTCAGTGCTTGGCCACCGGCCTGAGTGCCAAGGCTGCTCCCGCTGCCATCAATGCCAGGGCGCCCAGGATCACCGGTACGGTGGGAAATCGGTGGGCTGTGCCACCTCCGCCGGTCTGGATCCCGCCGCTCGGGATGGGGCTGGGCGTCGCCGTGGGTGAGGGGCTGGGACTCGTGCCCGTCACCGTGATGGAGACGGAGTCCGCGTTGTTGCTGTCGTCGGTATCGGATTGGGGCACGGTACCGTGGACGGTGAGCGTTCCCGCCGTGGTCGGTTTCAGGACTACTTTCAAGGTTCCGTCCTCGGGAGGGTTTTCCGAGGTCACCAGGCAGCCGGCACCCGTCGCGGAGGGGATGCAGTTGTGAAGGATCCCCGTGCTATTCGTCGAGACGACGGTGGGGCTGTCGCTCCAGGACTCCGTGTAGGTCGCCGCCGCCAAGCAGGGTCCATTGTTCGTGACGGTTGCCGTGACGGTCACCTTCTGCCCGACCTCGACGGTGGAGGCCGAAGCGGTCAGCGACACCGCCAGATCCGATTCCGGTGGTCACGTCGCGACTTGGGCCCGGGCGACGGTGACGGCGATCGGTACCGCGGCGGCGGCCATGACCACGGTCAGAATCAGTCGGTGTACTCGGTGCATCTCGTTTCCCTTTCAGTGTTGGCTGGGAGTCAAAGGCACTGTAGAGGAGGGTCGATCGGGAAGGCAAGAACATCCGGGACGAAGTGGAGGCTGACGGAGACCCCTCACGGTAGCCTCTGGTCATGGAGCTCCGGGTTGCCACGTTCAACGCGCACGGGTTCCGGGAGGGGGTCACGGCCGCCACCGAGTTGTTCGGCCCCCAAACCATCGATCTCGTCCTGGTCCAGGAATGCGGCAGCAAGCTCCGGCTCCGGCGGTTCGCGGCCGCGATTGGGATGGAGTTCGTCTCGAGCCACCGTCTGTTCAGCTGGGTCCGCAACGCCGTGGTGTACCGTGCCGGCTGGCGGCCCGGACAGGTGCGCGTCAGAACCCTCTCCCACCAGAACGAGTCTTTACCTCGGGGCTTCGTCGCCGCCCGGATCCGCGGCCCCCACTGGGCAGTGACGGCGGTGTCCGCCCATCTCGGGCTGGTGGACGCGGAGCGGGTCCGTCACGCCGGCGAGCTGACCGACTTCCTGGCCGGCGTGGATGGCCCGGTCGTCGTCGGCGTTGACCTCAACGAAGGGCCGGACGCCCGGGCGGCTCGGTGGATGTCCGAGCGCCTGTACGACGCCCATGTGCACGGCGACGGCCCCGGCGGTGGGGAGACGTTTCCGGCCCAGGACCCCACGGCCCGGATCGACTACGTGTTCGTGAACTCGAGCGTCACGGTGAGGCGCTGTTGGGTCCCACAGGGGGAGGAAGCGGAGTACGCCTCGGATCACCGGCCGGTGTTCGCGGAGCTGGTGATCCCGGAGGGCTGACGGCCGCGTCGCTCAGGACCCAGGCTCGAGGAGCGCCGGCTGCCCGGCGATCCCGCCTCGGAACCGCACCAACAGTTGCAACCCCCACAGCGCGCAGACCACCGCGCCGACGGCGGTCGTCGTCGCCACTCCAACCGATTGCGCCACCGCGCCGGCCACGAGTGAGCCCAGTGGGAAGAACGCTCCGAATGCCAGCAGATAGATGCTGAGGACGCGCCCCCGCATGCCCTCATCGACGTGGATCTGGATGTCGCTGTTCGTCGCCGCCACCGCGAACAGGTACGTCGCCCCGTACAGGACCATCAACACCATGCCGGCGACGTAGGAGTGGATCGAAGCGAACAGCCCCAGCACGACCCCCACCCCCACCAGCGCCCCTGCGATGATGGAGGGTGACAGCCGGTTGCCCACCCTCCCCACGGCCAGGGCGCCGATGACCGACCCGAGGCCCATCATCGCGAACAGCGAGCCGTACGCGCCGGCCCCCCGTCCGAACACCCTGGCCGCGTAGATCGGAAGCAGCGCCGTGACGGGCGCGGCGAAGAACGACGTGATGGCGATGGCCCCGATCATGCTGCGGATCCGTCGGTTGGCCCATGTGTAGGTGATGCCGCCGATCAACAGGTCCCGCACCCGGCGCTCGGGGGCGCGGGGAACTGGAGCAGTTCGGATCTTCGTCAGTGCGACCAGGACCGCCACGAACGACAGCGCGTTGATCGCGAAGACCACCGCGGCCCCCTTCGTCCACACCCCGATCAGGACACCGGCGATGGCCGGCCCGATCACGCGGGCCAGGCTGAACTGGGCGGAGTTCAGGGCGATGGCGTTGACCAGGGCTTCTGGAGGGACCAGCGACGGCACGAAGGCCATCCACGTCGGGCTGTTGAAGGCGAACGCCAGTCCCTGGCCGAACGTCAGCGCCATCACGGCGAACAGCGAGGCGTGTCCCGTCCACGCCAGCACGGCCAGGACGGCCGCATCGACCATCATCACGGACTGTGTCCACACCAGGATCCGTCGCCGGTCCAGGCGATCGGTGTACACGCCGCCCAGCGGCGAGATGACCGTGGGGAAGAAGTTGATGAACGTGACGAAGGAGACCCAGAACGCCGAGCGCGTCAGCAGGAAGACGAACCATGACAGCGCGATGGCCTGCATCCACGTGCCGATGTTCGACAGGACCGCCCCGGTCCACATCAGCCGATAGTTGCGATATCGCAGTGAGTCGAACGAACCCATCAGGAGGTCAGGCCGAGCTTTCCTCTGACCACGGCCACCGCGATGGGAAGGGCGCCCTCGACGCCCAGGCCTGAGGTGTTCAGCACGCAGTCGTACAGCAGAGGATCGCGGATGTCCCGGCTGTAGAACCGCTTGAGGTAGCCGGCCCGTTCGGCGTCGACCTGTTCGCACAGCCGGCGTGCCGCTCGTTCGTCCACGCCCTGCCATTGGGCGATGCGGCGTGTCCGATCGGCGACGTCGCCCACCAACGAGATGTGGCAGGCGTCTGGCCGGTCGGCCAGCGCGGCCTGAGCCCCCCGTCCCAGGATCACGTAGTTTCCCGACCCGGCCAGCGACTCGATGACGCGCCGGGTGGCTTCGGCCAGGGTTCGATCATCGACCGCCTGGTCGGCCAGCTCCGGAGGAGGGGCGGCGCCGAACGGGATTGTGCCTGCGGCCATGGCCAGCCCGAGCTCCTCGACGATGGCGGGGGCCCGCTCGTCGCGCCCTTGGACCACCTCGGGCTGCAGGCCCATCCGGCGGGCCGTCTCCTCGGCCAGCTCCCGGTCCACCAGGGCGAATCCGAGCTCCTCCGCCAGGGCCTTCGACACGCGGAGGCCCCCTGCTCCGTACTGCCGGGAGATGGTCACGACCGCCGTGGCGAACCTCCGCGACGGGACCGGGACGTCACGCCGGGTCGAGCGTGTCGGGCTGGGAGGTGCCCACCCCCGCGGCCAGCGACCGGGCGAAGTCGAGCGTGCGCTGGAAGATGATCTCCGCGTCGTAGTCGAGCGTGGCCACGTGGTAGGAGTTGGCCAGGGTGATGAGCTCCTTGTGGGTGCCGCCGCCCCGCTTCAGGATGCGCCCCGAGTTCATCTTCTTGACGGTGTGGTCCTCGGGCGAGGAGAACACGATCAGGGGAGCGCGAACCGACGGGAGCTCGCGGTCGACCGTGCGGATGAACTTGCCGAGCTCGTTCGCCGCCTTCAGAGGGACGCGGTCGTAGACGATCTCGTCCTGTCCCGGCTTCTTCACGTCGTTGCCGACACCCTTGACGGTTCGGGTGAAGAGGCGTGCGACGGGGGTGAACATGAGGTCGGGCCGGTACACCAGGGAATTGACGGCCACCACGCCGCTCACCTTGTCGGGATGCTTCGCCGCGAGGTGCAGGACCATCGCACCGCCCATCGAGAGCCCTACCGCGACCACCGTGGAGCATCGGCCGGAGAGTTCGAGTAGCGCTCGTTCGGACTCACCCTCCCAGTCGTGCCAGGTGGTGCCCTCGAGGTCCTCCCAGGTGGTCCCGTGGCCGGGAAGCCTCGGCCCCACCACGCTCAGTCCCTGTTGGGCCAGCCACTCACCCATCGGGCGCATCGACGCGGGGCACCCCGTGAAGCCGTGCTGGAGCAACACGCCGATGGGACCTCCGTCGAACTTGAAGGCCTCGGCTCCGGGGATGACGCGGGTGCTCAACGGCGGGAGGGATTTCGAAAGAGTTGCAGGACGAGGAACAACGCGAACACCCCGGCCGCGCCGACCAGCACCACCAGCGCCGCCAGGAAGGACCATTGGAGCGCTCCGAACGCGATCATGGGATGCGGTTTCCCTTCTGGGTCGGTCAGGATAGTCTATACGTGGGTAACGAGGGGCTCATACGAGGAGTCTCAATCGGGGTGAGGTGATGCAATGTTCTGGTGGCTGATGAAATACGTGGTGCTGGGGCCGCTCCTTCGGCTCATGTACCGTCCGAAGGTCGAGGGCCTCGAGAACGTGCCCACCGAAGGCGGCGCCATCATCGCGCCCAATCACCAGTCCTTCCTCGACGACTTCCTCCTTCCGCTGGTCATCAGGAAGCGCAAGATCGTGATGATGGCCAAGGCAGACTACTTCGACAAGTGGTACTCGGCATGGTTCTTCAAGGCTGCCAGGTGCATCCCCGTTCGGCGGGAGGGGGGCTCGGCTTCAGCGGAGGCCCTCCGAGGGGGGATCGAAGCGCTGCGGGAAGGAAGGCTGGTCGGGATCTTCCCGGAAGGGACCCGCTCACCGGACGGCCGGCTGTACCGGGGGAAGACCGGGGCCGCCCGGATGGCCCTGGAGGCCCAGGTCCCCATCATCCCGGTGGCGCTGGCGGGCACGTACGAAGCGTGGCCCTACGATCGCAAGCTCCCAAAGATGGGATCGGTCACCATCACGTTCGGCAAGCCACTGCACTTCGACCGGCACTTCGACACCCCGGCCGACCGATTCGTCCTGCGGTCCGTCACCGACGAGGTGATGTACGAGATCATGCTGCTCTCCGGCCAGGAGTA
>DHWM01000033.1:0-3240 GCA_002413185.1 Actinobacteria bacterium UBA5182 | reverse complement strand
GTGGACGACTACGGCTCGCGGCGCAAGGATCAGCTCGCGGCGCAGGAGAAGGCCGAACACACCGCTGCCTCCGGGGAGGTGTCGAAGACGGATTCACCGCAAGCCTCACAGACCGCTCACTCGTAGTACTGCCGGGGCTCACACCCGCCTAAGGAGGCGTCCCATGGAGAAGAAGGAGACCCCTTCCTCGTCGTCCTACCGCGGCAAGTGGAAGAAATGGGTTGCGATCTACGTGGCCGTCGCCGTGGTGGCGTACGTGATCATCTACTTCGTGTTCATCCACCACGGCGGAAGCGCCGGTGGAGGCGGCTACTGAGCGAGAAGCTTAGGGCCGGCCGCCGCCGCCCCGGTTCAATCGGGTGAGAAGACCGTCGGAACCGGCGCGTCAGACGGCCGAGATCCGCCTCAGGTGTGGGCGGGGCTTTCCCACCGAAGCGAGCGCTCCACCGCGCGACGCCACCCTCGGTATCGCTCCTCCGCGCCCTCCACGTCACCGGGCCTGAATTCGCGATCCGCCTCCCAATGCTGCGCGAGCTCGTCGGTCCCGGACCACACCCCCTCGGCCAGCCCGGCCAGATACGCCGCGCCCAGCGCCGTCGTCTCCTGGACCTTCGGCCTCCTCACCGGCACGTTCAGGAGGTCGGCCTGGAACTGCAGCAGGACGTCCATCACGCTGGCCCCACCGTCGGCCTTCAGCTCCACGATGGGAAGGCCGGCGTCCACCCGCATCGCATCGACCACGTCGCGGGTCTGGTAGGCCATCGCCTCGACCGCCGCCCTGACCAGGTGGGCTCGGGTGGTCCCCCGAGTCAGCCCGGTGATCGTCCCGCGGGCGTACGGATCCCACCACGGCGCCCCCAGTCCGGTGAGCGCCGGCACGAAGTACGCGCCGCCGGCGTCGGCGACCGAGGCCGCCACCGGACCGGCCTCGGCGGAGCTCTCGATCAGCCCCAGTCCGTCGCGGAGCCACTGCAGGGCCGCCCCGGTGACGAAGATCGAACCCTCCAGCGCGTACACGACGCTCTCACCCGGCCCGCAGGCGATGGACGTCACCAGCTGGGCGGTCGATGCGACCGGTCGATCCCCCGTGTTCATGAGCACGAAGGACCCCGTGCCATACGTGTTCTTCGTCGCGCCGGGCTCGAAGCACGCCTGGCCGAACAGCGCTGCCTGCTGGTCCCCGCCGATCCCGGCGATGGGGAGCCGCGCGCCGAGGAAGCGGTCCGGATCGGTGACACCGAACGAACCCGAGGACGGCATGACGGACGGAAGCATCGAGGGAGGGATCCCGAGGCGCTCGAGGAGCTCCTCGTCCCACTCCAAGCGGTGGATGTCGAAGAGCATCGTGCGGGAGGCGTTGGTGCGGTCGGTCGCGTGAATCTTCCCGCCGGTGAGTCGAGCGAGGAGATAGCTGTCGACGGTGCCGAAGGCGAGCCTCCCGGCCTCGGCCTCCGCACGGGCCTCGGGAACGTTGTCCAGGATCCAGGCGAGCTTCGTTCCCGAGAAGTACGGGTCGATCAGGAGGCCGGTCCGGCGACGAACCGCCTCGTCCCAGCCCTCCTCCCGGAGCTCGTCGCACCGCGCCGCCGTTCGCCGGTCCTGCCACACGATGGCGGGGGAGATGGGGCGAAGGGTCCGCCGATCCCACACCACGGTGGTCTCGCGCTGATTGGTGATCCCCACGGCCTTCACGTCGGTGTCGTTCAGCCCGGCGGCCCTCACGGCGTCCTCGGCCGCCCCGAGCAGCCCGGTCCACCAGTCCTCGGGGTCGTGCTCGACCCAACCCGGCCGGGGGAAGCTCTGGGGGAACTCGCGGTAGCCCTTCGACAGCACGGCGCCGGTCTCGTCCACCACCAGGACGGTCATCCCGGTGGTCCCGGCGTCGATCGAGAGGATCCGAGACATCGAGCGCGAATGCTACCGGACCGGGTGCCCCAGACCCGGGCAGCTGCAGGCTACTGAGCGGGAGCCAGCAGGTCCGCCGTCACCGGTACCACGCCGGCGCTCTGGTATCCGAGGTATTCGGCGGCGGCCTCCGAGAGGTCGAAGCTCCGTCCGCCGCCGTAGGGCCCTCGGTCGTTCACCAGGACGATGGCGCAGCGGTCTCGGTAATGCACCCGGAGGAACGAGTTGAGGGGCAGATCCTTGTTCGCCGCGGTGAACAGGCGTGGGTCGTAGATCGCGCCGGTCGAGGTGGCCTGGCCGGCGAAAGTCCCAGCCGTACCAGGAGGCCAGCCCGAACAGCTGCGCGCCGGCGAGACCGAGGCCGGGAGGGATGTCGCAGCCGCGGCCCTGGCTCGGGCCGAGCAGCGCCAAAAGAGCGCTCTGGTCGACTCCCTGTTTGGCCGAGTCGAGGCCGGCCAGGCTGGCCTGCACGGCGGCCTGGGCTCGCTCGAGGGCCTGTTGCTGCTTCTGGAGCGACCTCACCTTGACGTTGGCCCGGCGGGCCGATTGGCGTGCTGCTTCGAGTTGGGCGTTCACCTGGTCGGCGAGTTGCGCCAGATCCTGCGTGGATGCGGTGAGATCGGCCTGGCGCTGCTCGAGCCCGGTTGCCACGGCGTCGAGCGACGTGCGGAGCTGTTGCATTCGTCCCACCGCTTCCGTCTGCTGATCGATGATGGAAGCTTCGAACTCCTGCACCGAGGCGAAGTCGGCCGGCGTCCTCGCGCCCAGGAAGAGCTCGATGGCCGTCCCTGGGCCCGCCTCGTAGGCCTCGGTGGCCTGCTGGTCCAATCGCTCCTGCGCCGCGGCCACCTCGGCGGACAGGGCGAGCTTCGCTTCGTAGGAAACCAGTACGTCGCGAACGGCGGCCTGGAGGCGGGCCTGCTCCTTCCGGTACTGCCCGGTCAGCTCGGCCAGCCGGCGCTCGGCGTCCTGGAGGTCCGCCGCCGCCTGCGCCTGGTCGGCCTTGGCTTTGGCCAGCTTGCCCGCGACGGTGTCGGCGAGGGCCGCATGGGGCAAGACGAGATCGAGCACCGTGACGGTCAAGCACAGCAGGATGGAGGATGTCTTCCGCACGGTCGTCCGTCTCGATTGAGGGGCCCTTTCCTGTGGAATCGGGCGCCCCCGGTTCGGCCTTGAGGACTTCGTCTTGCGTCCCGAGATGCCCGCTGGAAGGATTGGCACCCGAGTGAGCCACGAACGACCGAAGCTGGGGATCCTGTGTGGGGGCGGCCCGGCGCCCGGGATCAACTCGGTGATCTCGGCCGCCACCATCGAGGCCGTCAACTCGGGGTGGGA
>DHWM01000137.1 GCA_002413185.1 Actinobacteria bacterium UBA5182 | reverse complement strand
CCACCCCCGCCTGGTTGGTCGTTGCAGGAACCGGCCCGAAAACGAGGCTCTCAGAGGCTCTGTGAGCCCCGTTCGGAGACGGGGTAGGGTCCTGGCCTTGCCAGAAACGGTGTCATCCAGGCGACTTGGCTCCCTTCCGGCGTTCCACGGCCTGGCGGAAGCGCCACGACTCGGTCCCGGTCTCGATGATGTGGGCGTTGAAGGTGAGCCGGTCGACCACCGCCTTGCACAGGCGGGGCTCGGGGAACACCTTGGTCCACTCCCCGAACGGGAGGTTGGTGGTCAGCGCGATGGAGGATGACTCCGTGCGCTCATCCAGGATCTGGAACAGCAGCTCCGCCTCGGCCTGGGCAAGCGGGATGTAGGCCAGCTCATCCAGGATCAACAGGTCGAGGCGGCCGTAGCGGGCCACCACCCGGGACAGGGCGTGGTGCTCCCTGGCCTCCAACAGTTCGGTGACCAGTCCGGCCGTGGTGGTGAACCGGACCTTGCGGGCCCCCATGCACGCCTCGATCCCCAGGGCGATGGCCAGGTGGGTCTTGCCGGTGCCGCTCTCACCGAGGAAGATCGCGTTCTCCGCCTTGTCGATGAACGCGCCGGAGGCGAGCTCCCGGATCAGGGCGACCGGGATCCCCGGAGCGTCGGCGAAGGAGAAGTCCTCCAGGCGCTTCAGGCGGGGGAAGTGGGCGTCTTGGATCCGGCGGTGCCGCCGGCGCTCCGCCCGGTCCTCGCACTCCGCCTCGAGCACCGCGGCCAGGAACCCCAGGTGAGAGGCCCCCTGACGGTGGGCATCCTCGGCCACGACCTGGGCCCGGGCGCCCACCGAGGGCAGGTGCAGCTCCCGGCAGGCCGACTTCACCTGGGCCAGGGCCGGGGCGTCGGAGGGAGCGGGGCGAGTGGTCATCGTCCCTCCCCGAGCAGCAGGTCGTAGGCGCCGACGTCGGGCAGGGGCCGGTCGTAGCGGGCAAGCTCCCCGACCTCGATCGGGGGCGCCCCCGGGCGGGTGGCGTCGGAGACGTGGCGGCACAGCAGGGCCACGGCCCGGTGATCGGAGACCCCCAGGCGCACGGCGGCCTCCACGGCCTCGGTGTGCACCGCGAGGGGATGGGTCCGGCGAAGCAGCAGCACCTCGATCATGTGCCGGGTCCCCTCGCGCTCCCCCCACCGGTCCTTGAACCGTTCCCACAGGGCCTGGTGGTAGACGGTGAAGGCTCCCCGTCCACGCTCCTGGTGCAGGGCGAGGGACCCGGCGAACGCGCCTGGGCGCTCCACCAGCAGGTCAAGGTAGTGGTCGAGCTCCAGGCGCTCGGCGTAGCGCAGGTAGGCCCGGGGATGGCGGGCCACCACCACGGCGTCGTGGGAGACCTCGATCTGCGTGGGGGTGATCCGGACCTCGACCTTCCGGCCCACCAGGCGGATGGGGACGGAGTAGCGGTTGGTGAGGACCGCGACCCGGGACTTGGCATCCACCCGGCACCGATCGACGAGCGAGAGGTCGAAGGACTCCTCGGGCAGGGGCAGCAGCAGGGCCCGTTCCCGGGCGGCGACGTCTCGGACCCGCTCACCTCGCCCGGACACTCGCCGGTCCAGATCGGTGACGCAGGCATCGAGCAGGTAGTCGTCCAGGTCCTCCCAGCTGTCGATCTCCGGGACCGGGGTGAACCACCGCCTCCGGAACCTTCCGCACTCCCCCTCCACGCCGCCCTTCTCATGGGCGCCTCCGATCCCCGGGGTGGTGAACGATGCCTCGAAGCCGAAGTGGGACCGGAACGCGATGAACCGGTCCTGCTCGGTGCGCCGGCGGCCCTTGAGGACCTTGGCCACGGCCGGTTTCAGGTTGTCGAAGCGCATCACCGGGAACACCCCGCCGTGGAACGAGAGGCCCTGGGCGATCCCGTCGAAGAACGCGGCCTGGGTCTGGGCCGGGTAGGCCCGGTGCCGGGCCGCCGCCGAGGCCTCGGACCGCACCGCGATGACCTGGGCCACCTCCCGGCCCCACGGGAAGTCCACCGCCGCTTCGTAGAAGTCCACCTCCGCCTGGGCGCCCTCGGGATGGTGCTGGGGGACGAAGGCAGCCGAGCCAACCCCGAGCTCCCGGCGCCGATCGGCCACGTAGGCCCGGACGGTGGACTCAGCGACATGGGCTCCGAGCTCCTCTGAGATGCGCTGCCAGATCCGCCGGGCCGTGTGGCGCTGCTTGCGGGGAGCGTCCTTGTCGGTAAGGAGGGTCTCCTCGATGAACGCCCTGACCTCGGTGGTGAGAGCCGGCCGTGCTCGATCAGGGCGCTTGGACTCCGGCGGCACGGCCGAGCGCAGCGCGTCGCGGACGGCCCGGCGGTGGACCCCGTACTTCCGGGCGAGCGAGTGGATCGATGCCCCCTCGCGTGCGTCGATGCGGATAAGCTCGAACAACTCCACCCTGCGCATCCTTTCTCCTCCCTTCGAGCGTCGACAGCCCGGAGGGTAGGGTCAGGAGGCGTGGGGTGGGGCCATTTCAGATCATCATTTTGGGGAAAACTGGGGCCAGTTCAGACTAGCGTTCCTACCTGATCTCCCCGTGCGCTCAAGTCGGTGGCCGATACTTGGAAGCATGAGACGACGCGCGGCGCTGCTCACGCTGGCGTTCGCGCTGCTGGCC
>DHWM01000081.1 GCA_002413185.1 Actinobacteria bacterium UBA5182 | reverse complement strand
GCGTCCTTCCAGGAGACCACCCGCGTGCTGACCGAGGCGGCCATCAGCGCCAAGTCCGACCCGCTCCTGGGGTTGAAGGAGAACGTCATCATCGGCAAGCTGATCCCCGCCGGTACGGGCATGGGCCGGTACCGCAACATCGCGGTCCGGATCAAGCCCGAGGCCATCCCCGAGTACTGGCTGGCCCGGCAGCGGGAGCTCCAGGAGGTCCGGGAGGCCAGCGCCGAGGAGCAGGGGATCGTCGGGACGATGACGCGGGAGGAGGCCGAGCAGGCGCTCGGCGGGAACCTCGGCGCGCTCGACGAGGCGTAGGTCGGAGGGAGCAATCTGGGGCGGGAGCCCCAGGTTCGAAGTGACGAGCGAGGGAGCCCTCCGGGGCTCCCTCTCGTTCATCCCCGGCGGTCCGCCAGGAGGACCAGGGCGCCGGCTGAGGACCAGGTGAGGACGAATCCGGGCGCGACGTGGCTCGCCAGGTCCTCGGCCAGGGCCCGGTACCGAACCGAGTGATGCGGGTGGGGCTGGGACGCCGCGGTCGCCCGGGGGGGCGACTGCTCCTTCAGGTTCAGCGCCCCCCACACGTGCGGCCCGAACACGATCCACACGCTCGCCACGAGGCCGAGCAGCCCGCTCCACAGCAGGAGGGCCCGCCCCCGGCCGCTCACGTCGAAACGGCGTCCCCCGGCCAGGAGCCCCACGCCGGCGACGATCGCGGCCACCCCCGGGGCCACGTGCAGAGCGAGCGGGGCCGAGGCGACAGAGGAGTGGAGGGTGCGGCGGCCGACGGCGAGCTCGAGGAGGGGCGTGACCGTGACCCAGGCCCCCGCGGCGAGGGCGGCCAAGGCCATCCAGAACATCGGCGTCCTCCGCGTTGGAGCCGTGGGTTCTCCTGTTCGAGGCACCCTCCCTTCGTACTCCATGAACGTGCCGACGGGCAACCATTTCAGCCAAAATGGCCCTCGCTGATATGCTCGGCCCAAGGAAGGCGACCGACCTGCCGGCCACGACCGCGGCAGGATGTGCGCGATCATCCGTACCGACCAGCCAGCAGACAAAGGAGGATCCATCGTGGCGAAGATCGGCGATCGTATCTGCACCTTCATCTCGTCCGAGATCCTGTTCGAAGGCGACAGCTCGGCCATCACGGAGGACACCGAGCTCATCGGTTCGGTCCTGGACTCCCTGTCCCTCATGCAGTTGGTGGCGTTCATCGAGGAGGAGTGGGACGTGGTCGTGGACGACGAGGAGGTCACCGCCGAGAACTTCCGGACGGTGGCGGACGTCGAGCGATTGGTGACCTCGAAGAGCGCCGCGGGGTGAAGGCGGCCGTCTCGCCGGTCATCGAGTGGGTCACCCCGGAGCAGGCTGAGTTCTACGAGCAGGTCTGCCGGTTCGCCGGCTCCCTTCCCGACGACGTCTCCGCCCGTGACCGGGCCGAAACGTTCTCCCGGGAGATCTGGGAGCGGTGCGCCACGTTCGGCATCCAGGGCATGCCGGTCCCCCAGGAGCTCGGTGGGGGAGGCTCCGACGTCGTCACCACCATCCTGGGGCTCGAGGCGCTCGGCTACGGGTGCCGCGACGCCGGGCTGGTGTTCTCCCTCAACGCCCACATGTGGACCAGCGAGATCCCGGTCTGGATGTTCGGGCGCCCCGAGCAGCAGGAGCGGTGGCTGCCCAGCCTGTGCGACGGGCGGGCCATCGGCTGCCACACCATCACCGAGCCGGAGGCAGGCTCCGACGCGTTCGCCATGCGCAGCACGGCCCGCCCGGTGGACGGTGGCTTCGTCCTCAACGGGCGCAAGACCTTCATCACCAACGCCCCGGTGGCCGACCTCATCATCGCCTTCGCCCGCACCGGAAGCGGCGTCGGGCCGTATGGGATCAGCGCGTTCCTGGTCGAGGCGGGCACCCCGGGCTGCTCGGTCGGGCCGAACATGGACAAGATGGGCCTGCGGACCTCGCCCATGGCGGACGTGTTCTTCGACGACTGCTTCGTCCCGGCGGAGGCCATGCTCGGGAAGCCCGGGCAGGGCGGGGAGATCTTCCAGGCCTCCATGCGGTGGGAGCGGGCGTGCATCATGGCGAGTCAGGTCGGGGCGATGCGCCGGACCATGGAGCAGTGCGTCCGCTACGCGCGGCGGCGCCGTCAGTTCGGCAAGCCGATCGGCAAGTTCGAATCCGTGGCCGACAAGGTGGCCAACATGAAGATCGCCGTCGATGCCTCCCGCGCCCTGGTGCTGCGGGTGGGATGGCTGATGGACCGGGGCCGCGACGCCATGGTCGAGGCCGCCGTGGCCAAGGCCTTCGTGAGCGAAGCGAGCGTTCGGACCCACCTCGACGCGGTCCAGATCCACGGGGGGTACGGCTACATGACGGACTCCGAGCTGGAACGGGGGATCCGCGACGCCGTGGGGGGGACCATCTACTCCGGGACGTCGGAGATCCAGCGCCGGATCATCGCCCGGGGCCTGGGGCTGTAGGGACGCCCGTGGACGCGCTGCTGCACCGGCTGGTGTCCGAGGCGGCCCACGCCGATCCCTCCCGGGAGGCCGTGCGGTGCCGGGGGGTCTCGCTCACCTACGGCGAGCTGGAGGGGGCCTCGAACGGGGTGGCCCGGGCGCTCATCGAGGGCGGCGTTCGCAGGGGCGACCGGGTGGCGCTGTGTCTGCCCAAGCGGGTCGAAGCCGTGGCGGCCATCTACGGGATCCTCAAGGCCGGCGCGGCGTACGTCCCGCTCGATCCGAAGGCCCCGCCGATGCGCCTGGGCATGATCGCGGCGGACTGCGCCGTCCGGGCGGTGGTCGGGGAGCCCGAGCCGGCCAGGGTGACCCTCCGGGCCATGGAGGGGAACCGGCCGGAGCTGGTCGTCCTGGTGGGAGAGGGCGAGGCCGGAGAGGACCTGGGGGGACGGGTGGTCGGCTTCGGCGACGCCACCTCAGATCCCCACGCCACGGACCCCGGCGTGCCGGCCACCGAGGAGGACCTGGCCTACATCCTCTACACCTCGGGCTCGACCGGCGTGCCCAAGGGAGTGATGCTCACCCATCGCAACGCGCTCGCGTTCGTCCGATGGTGCGCAGACGCCATCGGTGTGGGCCCGGAGGATCGGCTCTCCAATCACGCCCCGTTCCACTTCGACCTTTCGGTGTTCGACCTGTATCTGGCGGCGGTGGGGCGAGCGGCGGTCCTGCCCGTGCCGGAGGAGGACACGTATCTGGGACCGTCGCTGCTTCGATTCATCCAGGACGAGCGGATCACGGTGTGGTACTCGGTGCCCTCGGCCCTGATGCTGTTGACGCGGGTGGCCGGCCCGGGGGCCATTCCCTCGGTTCGGACCATCGCCTTCGCCGGGGAGGTCTATCCCACCAGGCACCTCAGGGAGCTGCGCCGGCTGGCCCAGGAGGCCGAGCTGTGGAACCTGTACGGCCCCACCGAGACCAACGTCATCACGGCCCACCGGGTGGAGGAGCTGCCCCAGGACGACCGGACCCTCCCCATCGGCTCGGCGTGCTCCGGCGCAGAGGTCTTCGCCCTGAAGGAGGACGGGGCGGTGGGCGGCGTGGGCGAGGTGGGCGAGCTGTTCGCCCGCGGACCCACCGTCATGCGTGGGTACTGGGGCCAGCCGGAGAAGACGGCGGAGGTCCTGGTGCCGGACCCGCGCCGCCCGGACCTGCCCGGCCGCGTCTATCGCACCGGCGACCTGGTGCGGCTCCGGGAGGACGGCGCCTACGACTTCCTGGGCCGGCGGGACCACCAGATCAAGAGCCGGGGCTACCGGATCGAGCTGGGCGAGGTGGAGGCGGCGCTGACCTCGCACCCTTCGATCCTGGAGGCGGCGGCCGTGGCGGTGCCCCACGAGCAGTGGGGGACGGCCATCGTGGCCTGTGTGGTGCCGAAGAAGGGCGCCCCGCCGCTCCGCGAGAACGACGTCAAGCGCCATGTGGCCCGGCGCCTTCCCAGGTACATGGTCCCAGCCTCGGTTGCTATCATGGATGACCTGCCTCGCACCTCGAACGGCAAGATCGACCGGCAACGCATCCTGGAGGAGCGGGCGCCGACACTCACGCCCTGAACTGGAGGCTTCGAGAGCATGCCGATCGACGAAGCGACACTGGAACGGTTCCGCCGATACACGGACCCTGCACTGGGAATCTCCGAGGAGTTCCTCCAGCCAACGCTGGGGTCCACCTCGACTGTTGCCGTGCTGTCACGCCCCCTGCACTCGGCGATGCCCCTCGGGCTGGTGATGTGCCCATCGCTGGGGACGGAGCAGACCAACCTGTCCCAGTTGCAGGTGGCCACGGCCCGTGCCCTGTCCGCGGCCGGCTTCCCGGTCCTGCGGTTCCACGGCCGAGGTTACGGCGACAGCCGGGCCAGCATGAGCGAGTTCTCCGTGACCTCGGCGGTGGCCGAGGCCGCCGACGCCGTCCGGCTGATGTCCGATCAGGACGGCGTGGAGCGAACTGGGATCATGGGGACGAAGTTCGGGGGGATGGTGGCCGCGATGGCCGCCGATCGCACCGACATATCGATGATGGTCCTGTGGGAGCCCGTGACCAACGGGGCCCAGTGGATGCGCGATTTCGTCCGCAGCCAGCTCCTGCACGAGATCGTTCAAACGGGGGCCCAGAGAGGGAGTGGGACCCAGCGGATCCGGGACGAGATCGAGGAGCAGGGGTGGGCCAGCATCCGAGGGTTCGTACTGTCGAGGGAGGCCTATCAGGAGGTGATGGCCGTCGACCTTCTGACCGAGATCTGCTCGTTCAGCGGTGCGGCCCTGGTGGTGTCCGTCTCGGCGCGAGGCCGGGCCACCCCGGGCGTGACGAAGCTCACCGCCAGGCTCAGGGAGCTGGGGGCAGCGTGCACCGAGGAGCTGGTCCAGGACAACGCAGCCGGGCAGCTGGGGCAGCGGGCCGCCCTGGTCCTGCCGGGCGTGAAGATGATCGACGTCCTGGGCAACGTGGCCGAGCAGGTCACGGGGATCACGATTTCCTGGGCCCTCCGAGAGCTCTCCTTGCCCGGCGGGGGCACGGAAGACGTCGCGGCGGGCTCGGTTGAGCGAAAGGCCAGCCGGGGATGAGGGAGTACCCGCTGTTCATTCCCTTCGAGGACCACCACCTGGCGATCGTCATCGCCGTCCCCGACGGGCAGCCGGCAGGCCTGGTCGCGCTCATCACAGGCGGACCGGCAGGACGAAGCCACCGGTATCAGCTGTGGACGAGGGCGGCCCGCCGGCTGGCCGAGGAGCACGGCCTGGCCTCAGTTCGCCTGGACTACGTGGGATCGGGTGACAGCACGGGGAGCAGGCGGGAGTGGCTGATGTCCGAGCCGCCTGTCGAGGAGGTCGGTGCCGCCATCCGCTTCGGGATGGACGCGGTGGGGACCGACCGCGTGGCCACCATGGGGAACTGCCTGGGAAGTGAGATCAGCCTCCAGATGGCCGCCGAAATGCCGCACTGCGTGGGTGCATATTGCATCCGCCATCCCGTTCTGGCGCCCGGGATGCTGAGCAGCTCTCTGATCCGGGCCCGGCGCACCACCGTCGCGTCGCTGGCTCGATCCAACCCCGTTCTCAAGAAGGCCATCCGGCCGCTGATCCGCCGGCAGAAGCGGATGCCGGCGGAGTTCCGGGCGCGGTTGACGAGGGCGCTCCGCCACGGCCGGGTGGAGTTCCTGTACAGCCGGCAGGATCTGGACTCGAGCCCGCTGCTGGAGCGGAAGCTGAACAAGCTGGCCAGGGCGCTCCCCCCGGAGCTGAGGGGGAGGATGCGGGTGGAGGTCCTCCCCGGCGGAGGGCTCCAGGGGTTCGAGTCCATCGAGGTCCAACAGGCCATCCTGGACCGGGCCGGGCAGTTCCTGGGGGAGACATTCTCCGAGGCCGCCGAGCGAGGCGCCGGCAGCCCCGCCGGAACGCCGGCACCAGCGTCCGAGCCGGGTCAGTCGATATAGCCGAGGGCCCGAAGCTGCTGGGCGATCTCTTCCTCGGCGACGTCGCCGGCCTCGTGGCTCGGCTGCCGGCGACGCCGGTCGCGCCACGCTTCGGCAAAGGGCGCGAACTGGCCCGTTTCCTCGGAGGGCCGGCCCTCCAGAAGGTCCCGATGCTCTCCAGGATCCGCGGAGAGATCGAACAGGGATTCCTGGCCCAGTTCGGTCGCCACATACTTCAGCGGGCCTTTTTGAACGGCCATCCCTGCGTGGAAGAAGAGCGGAGGGGGCCCGCCTGAGCCGTTCGCGACCAGCTGTTCCCGAAGATCGGGTGGGATGGGGCGCTGCCGGCTGGTCGACTCGTACTCGCTCACGACCGCCTGCCCCGAAGTGGAGAGAGGCTCGCCGTCCGCCAGGCTCCGCAACCAGTCGCCGAGGTGCAGGAGAGACACCGGTTCGTCCAGCCGGCCCGGGCCGACCTCGACGTTCCACCCCCACAGCACAAGCGGCACATGCAACAAGGTCTGATGCAGCGAGGAGTTGTGGACGAACAGCCCGTGCTCGCCGAGGTTCTCCCCGTGGTCCGAGACCAACGCCAGCACGGTGGGCCGCCCTCGAGCCTGGAGAGCGTCGACGAAACCGCCGAGCAGCCAGTCCTCGTACCGGGCGCTTTGGAGATAGAGGCTCCGAATCCGGGCCACGAAATCTTCGGAGGGTTCGTCCAGACCGGCGTTGAAGCGAAGGAACCGGCGCGTGCTCTCCGGGCCGGAGGAGAGGCGGCGAGAGGCGGGACGGCTCCAGAACCGGTCGGGGTAGAACGGTCTGGGCGGGTCGTACGGGGTGTGAACCTCCATCAGGTTGACGAACGCGAACAGGGGAGCCCCGTTCCGGCCGGCCGCCGCCGTGAACCGGCGAATCGCCTGGCGGCCTCCCCGGTCGACGATCCCGGCGAGCCGCTTGGCGCGACCGAGAGACGCCAGCGGCCCCTTCGTGGTCCCGACCGACTCCCGGAGGTCGATGAACTCGTCGAAGCCACGATCGAACCCGCCCCATCGGCTGACCCATCCGTTGGCGCTTGCGGCCCACGTCCGGTAGCCACGCGCCCGGAACGTCTCGGGCAGCCACGGACCGGCCAGTGAGCGTACGCCCTGGGTCGGGGACGTCGGCCGGCCGTCCTCCCATCGAAAGCCGTCGCCGCTGATCCCGTGCTCCGTCGGCAGCCGCCCGGAGAAGATCGAGGCTGTCGAGGGCAGGGTCCACGGCGCTGGGGCAATGGCCTGTGAGAAGCACAGGCCCTGGCTGGCCAGTCGGCCAGTGATTGGCGTCTGCGCCGATTCGTTCCACGGTTGGAAGGCGTCGGCCCGAGCCGTGTCGCACAGGATGACCAGCACGTCGGGAGGCATCCAGGTCCAAAGTATAGCGACCGGCCCGTGCCGTCCTTTGCGTTCTGCTAGCCTCCTCGGCCGTGTCCCGGGCGACCTCCCAACCAGGCTCCGCCGGTCCCGACCCCGCCGCCGACCCCGCCGGAACGGAAGCCACGGCTCGGAGGGCCGATGCCACCGCCGTGATCGTCAACTACAACTCCGGGGATCGTCTGGGCCCGCTGCTCGACGTCCTGCTCCCGGAGGTGCGGGGCGTCGTGGTCGTGGACAACGCCTCTGTCGACGCCTCGCTCTCGGGCGTGGAGGGCAGGCCGGGGGTGGCGGTCCTCGGCAATGATTCGAACCGGGGGTTCGCCGCGGCGGCGAACCAGGGCGCTGCCCTCGGCAAGGGCGACTGGCTGCTCTTCGTCAACCCGGACACGCATCTGCTCCCCGGCCAGGTCTCCCGTTTGCTGTGGGACGTCCCGGCCGGCGTGGCCGCCGTTGCCCCGCTCCAGGTCGATGAGGATGGCCGTCCCCGATCCGAGACCGGAGGGTACGAACCGACCCTCCGTCGCTACCTTGTGTGGGCCTTGTTGCCCGTCCGCTTTCACCGCCGGTTCGGTCCCTGGCTGGCCCCCCCCTTCCCGACGGCCGACGTCGAGCTGGCGTGGGTGTCCGGGGCGCTTCTCGGCGTCAGGCGCCGACTGTTCGAGGACTTCGGAGGGTTCGACCAGCGATTCTTCCTCTATCACGAAGACGTCGATCTCTGTCGTCGCGCTCGCCGGGCCGGCTGGCGTATCGTCTGCCGAGCGGCCGTGCGCCTGCACCATGAGGTCGCGCACGGCGAGGCCGGACGGCGCGTCAACTCGGGACTGCGGTCCGTGGAATCCCTGGCGCTGGACTTCGAGGGGGGGCGACGGCGAGCCCTGGGCGCGGTCCTGTCGTTGGGCTTCGGCCTGCGAGCTCTCTTGGCGGTGGGAACGACCAGACGACTGGCTCGGGCGGTTCTGCTCCCTTGCCTGAGGCTGATGATCGGTGGAACGCCGGAAGGAGGGACTCCCAGCTAAGAGCGCTGGCGCTCGCGTTCGTCCACGGCCTCGATGGCGTCCCGCCTTCGCCGTCCCTCGCCGTCACCGTAGGTGTAGCCGTAGTCCGCACCGTAGCGGTACCGGTATCCGCGATACCCGTAGTAGTAGCCGTAATAGCGGGCCCGGGTGGGATCGAAGTTGTTGAGGATCGCGCCGATGACAGGGGCGTTGACCTGGTCCATCTGCTCCCTGGCGTGGGCCACGGCACCGCGCGAGGTGCCGTCGGCGTCGGAGACGAAGAGCACGCCGTCGACCAGCGGGACGAGGGCCAGGGCGTCGGCGACCAGCAGGACCGGCGCCGTGTCCAGGATGACGAAGTCGGCCACCTGGCGAAGCTCGGCGATGAGGCTCCCCATCTGCTCGGACTGCAAGAGCTCGGCCGGGCGGGAAGGAGGCGGCCCGCTCGCCATGATCCGCAGATTCTCGATACTGGGGTTCTGGAGCGCTTCCCAAGACTTGGTTTCCTCGCTCAACACCTTCGACAGCCCGGAGTCGTTGGAGAGCCCGAAGAACTTGTGGATCCTGGGCTTGCGCAGGTCCGCGGACACGAGCACCACGCGCTTCTTGGCGTCGGCCAGCACGACCGCCAGGTTGGCGGCGGTGGTGGTCTTTCCCTCGCCGGCTGATGGGCTCGCCACCATGAGGACTTTCATCCCCCGCTGCGCTGCGGCGAAGGTGATGCTGGTACGGAGGTTTCGGTAGGCTTCGGCCGTCGCGCTCTTCGGCTGAGCCAACGTGATGAGCTTGATGTCCTGCTGCCTTCGCCAGCCGGGGACCCGCGGGATCACCGCGAGGACCGGTGCGCCGATGGCGTTCTCCAGATCGGACCGGCCGTGCAGCCGATCGTCTAGGCGCTCACGGAGGAACGCCAGGCCGACGCCTAGCATCAGCCCCACGAACAGACC
>DHWM01000105.1:41672-50846 GCA_002413185.1 Actinobacteria bacterium UBA5182 | reverse complement strand
GACATCATCGCCATTCTCGGCATGGACGAGCTCTCCGAGGAGGACAAGGTCACGGTGGGCCGGGCCCGCAAGATCCAGCGCTTCCTGTCCCAGCCGTTCTTCGTGGCCGAGCAGTTCACGGGGATTCCCGGGAAGTACACGCCCATCGACGAGACCATCGCCTCGTTCAAGGCCCTCACGGAGGGCGACTACGACGATTTGCCCGAGCAGGCCTTCTTCATGTGCGGGGGGATCGAGGACGCCCAGGGCAAGGCGAAGGACCTCCAGCAGGTCGGGGCGGAGGCGTAGGCGCCGTGGCCACGCCGTTCGCCGTGTCCCTGGTCACGCCGGAGCGCGAGGTCTGGAGTGGCCAGGCCACCATCGTGGTGGCTCGAGGGACCGAGGGCGAGGTGGGGGTCATGAACGGGCACGTTCCCATGCTGATCCAGCTGGCCATCGGTCCGCTGTTCATCGAGACGGAGAACGAACGGCTGGCGGCGGCGGTGGACGGGGGGTTCCTGCACGTGATCACCCGGGACGACGAGACCCGCGTGGACATCCTGGCCGAACACGCCGAGCTGGCCGACGAGATCGACACCCAGCGTGCTCAGCAGCAGCGGGACCGGGCCGAGCAACGTGTCGGCGGCGACGACGACGAGGAGGCGAAGGCCGAGCTGGCCAAGGCCCAGGCCCGCCTCGACCTGCAGCGCTAAAGGCCGCGATCCGGCCCTACAATCCTGCAATGGACCGTCTGTTGGTCACCGGCGGAACCCCCCTGGAGGGCTCCGTCCGGGTGGGCGGGGCGAAGAACTCCGCGCTCAAGCTGATGGCCGCGGCGTTGCTGGCCGAGGGCGAGACGGTCATCGAGAACGTGCCCCGCATCGCGGACTGCCTGACGATGGGCGACGTCCTGGCGCATCTCGGGGCCCGGGTGCGCTGGGAAGGTTCGACGGTCACGGTGGACACTTCGGGTGCCGCCGGGGTGGAGACCCCGTACGAGCTGGTCCGGCGGATGCGGGCCTCGATCGTCGTCCTGGGGCCGCTCCTGGCCCGCCACGGACGGGCCAGGGTGGCCATGCCGGGGGGGTGCAACATCGGGTCTCGCCAGATCGACCTGCACCTCAAGGGGTTCGAACGGATGGGCGCGGAGTTCACCTACGACCACGGCTATCTGGAGGCGACGGCCTCCTCACTGCACGGGGCGGTGATCTGGCTGGACTTCCCAAGCGTCGGGGCCACCGAGAACGTCCTCATGGCGGCCGTGGCGGCGTCGGGCACCACGGTCATCGAGAACGCCGCCCGGGAACCCGAGATCCAGGACCTGGCCGGCATGCTGGTCGAGATGGGCGCCAAGATCGAGGGCGCCGGGACGACCACCGTCGAGATCGAGGGAACGGGGGGAGGGTTCGAGCCGGTCAGGCACCGGGTGGTCCCCGACCGGATCGAGTCGGGGACGTTCGCCATGGCCGTCTGCGTCGCCGGCGGCAACGTCATGATCGAAGGCGCTCGCTCGGACCACCTGGAGATGGTCCTGGACAAGCTTTCGGACGCTGGCGCGGACATCCAGCCCGGCGACCGCGGGCTGTCGGTCAAGATGGCGGACAGGCCCGTGTCGGTCGACTTCGTCACACTGCCGTATCCCGGCTTTCCCACCGACCTCCAGCCGCAGATGATGGCGGTGTTGTCGACGGCCAGGGGAACCAGCATCGCCACCGAGAACGTCTTCGAGAGCAGGTTCATGTTCGTCGACGAGCTGAACCGGATGGGCGCGGATATCCGGACCGAAGGCCACCACGCGGTCATCCGCGGCGTGGAGCGGCTGTCCGCGGCGCCGGTCCGGGCGCTCGACATCCGGGCGGGGGCGGCGATGGTGATCGCGGCGCTGGCGGCCGACGGGACCACCGAGATCTCCGACGTGCACTTCATCGACCGCGGGTACGAGGATCTCGAGGGCAGGCTCTCCGCGCTGGGCGCCGAGGTCCGGCGCGAAGCCGCCTCGCCGGACGCGCCGGCGTGACCAGGGGCCGCCCGGCCCTCCTCCTGCTCTCCGCGCTGACCCTTGTCTCGCTGCTCGCCGTGGGAGGGTCCTCACCACCTTCAGCAGCTTCGGCGGCGCCGGCGCCGCCCGCGCCCCGGCAGGGAGTGGTCCTGCTGTTCGTGGTCGACCACATGTCCTTCGGCGAGCTGCTCTCGGTTCCGGTCGTCCAGGAGCTGGCCCGGACGGGGGGGGCGGCCCTGATGGCCACCGACGAGAACTATCGGACGGACCTGTCGAAGGTCTACGAAGCGCTGGGGTCGGGCGTGGCCCCGGCCGGGACCAACCCGCACCTCCTGGCAAGGGCCCTGACCGCGCACGGGGTGGAGGTGAGCGGGCGCATCGCCCCGGGAGGGCCTGGTGAGAGGGCGGTGACGGATCAGGTCCGGGCGATCCTCGGGTCCGTCGGGCCCTCCGTGGGAACCACGAGCGCCTTCCTGCTCGATGTCGTCACGCCAACCGGCCGGGCCGACATCGACCGGGAGATTCGGACCCAGATAGCCGGATCCGCCCAGGGCCGGACCCTGGTCATGGTGGTGACGCCCACGCTGTCCCCGGATGTCCTGCGGCGCGGAGACGAGGTCACACCCATCGTGATGGCGGAGGCTCGAAGCGATCGCCTGCTCACGGCAACCGGCCCGCTCCACGCGCTCGCTTCGGACACCACACGCCAAAAGGGCCTGGTCGCCAACGTCGACGTGGCGCCGACCGTGCTGCGGTTCTTCGACATCCCGATCCCGTCGGAGATGGACGGACAGGCCATCCGGGCCTCCGAGGACGAAGCGCCGTTCGACCTGTACCGGCTGGAGCTCGAACAGCGCCGGATCCGCCTGCCCATCCAGCTCGCGGAGGTGGCGTTCGTCTCCGCGATCGGGCTGGTGGCGATGGCGCTGCTGGTCGCCATGGGGCGCGGGGCCGTGGTGCCGGGCTGGACCCGGGAGGCGATGGCCTTCCTGGCCCTGTGCGGGGTGGCGTTCCCCGTCTCGCTCCTGGCCGGAGGGCTCCTGCCGAGATTGACGTACGCGGTGGTGGTGCCGTTCCTGGTGGTGGCGACGGTCGGCCTGGCAGCGCTGGCTCGGCAGGTCAGGCGGCCTCCGACCGTCGGGCCGTTCCTATTCCTGGGCGCGGTCGGGCTGGCCATGGTGGTGGTCGACGCCGTGGCCTTCAGGGGCCGGGCAATGCGCCTGCCGCTCCTGGGCGGCGTGATGTTCGACGGCGTTCGGTACTTCGGCCTGCCGAACGCCTTCATCGCGTTGCTGATGGCCAGCTCTCTATTCCTCGCCGTCGCCCTCCGCCCGTTTCCGGGATTTGCCCTGCTCTTCGCGGTGGGGTTGTTCGCCGGCTTCCCGTCGCTCGGCGCGAACATCGGAGCGTCGGCCACGCTGTTCGCGGCGGCGGGCCTGTGGTGGGTGCTTCGAACGCGGCCGCGGTTCGGGCTGCGGGAGGTGGCGTTCGTTGCCGGATTGATCGTGGTGGGGGCCGGGCTGGTCCTCCTGGCGAACCGGTACCTGCCCGGGGCGCCGACGCATGCCACCCGGCTCGTCGAACGGGCGGGAAGCCGCTTCGGCACCGCGTGGGCCCAGCTGCGGCGCCGGCTGGGGGTGGGGCTCCGGCAGCTGAACGGCACACCGGCGGCCTATCTCCCCGTGCTGGGCTTGCCCGTGGTGCTGGCGGTCCTGGTGAAGCGGCCCGATCCCGTCGGCCCGGCCGTGGACCTGACCGGGCAGGCCTGGCGGGATGCGCTGATCGCACTGACCGCGGCGAGCGTGGTGGCGTTCTTCGCCAACGACACCGGCGTGGCGGCGGCCGCCCCGGCGTTCCTGTACGTGATGGCGGGCATCGCCTACCCGGTGTTCCTGAACGATGGGCGGATGCGGGCAGAAGGGGGCCTCCCGGCGCGATGAGCGAGAGCGTGGAGCTGGTGTGGTACGGAGACGACGCGCCCTGGTACGACCACGGTCCGCAGCACCCCCTTCGTCCCGCTCGGGTCACCCTCACCCGCGAGCTCATCCACGCCTACGGCCTGATCGACGGCAAACGCGTCCTGGAGACGCCTGCACGCGACGCCACCGACGACGAGCTGCTCCTGGTCCACACCGAGCGCTACGTCGAGGCCACGAAGAGGGCCGGGCACGGCGAACGCGGGCCCTGGTCGGAGTTCGGCTACGGACCAGGCGACAACCCGATCTTCCCGCAGATGCACGAAGCGTCGGCCCGGGTCGCCGGAGCCTCGGTGGCCGCCGCCGATGCCGTGTGGTCCGGCCGGGCCGACCACGCCTTCAACCCTGCCGGGGGTCTCCACCACGCCATGCCCGAGCGGGCCAGCGGGTTCTGCGTGTACGACGACCCGGCCATCGCCATCCGGTGGCTGCTGGCGAAGGGAGCTGAGCGGATCGCTTACGTCGACGTCGACGTCCATCACGGCGACGGGCCGCAGGCGATCTTCTACGACGAGCCAAGGGTCCTGACCATCTCGCTGCACCAGTCCGGGCGGACGCTCTTCCCCGGCACCGGATTTGTCGACGAGTACGGGAGCGGAGATGCCCGCGGAACGAAGGTCAACGTTCCGGTCCCGCCCTACACGGACGATCGGGCGTGGCTCCGCGCGTTCCGCCGGATCGTGCCCCCGCTGGTCGAGGCGTGGCAGCCCGACGTGCTGGTCACACAACTGGGATGCGACACCCACCACACCGACCCGCTGGCGATGCTCCAGCTCACCACGGCTGCCTACCGGGAGGCCGCCGCGGAGCTCCACGCATTGGCCCATCGATCGGCTGGAGGGCGATGGCTCGCCACGGGCGGGGGCGGTTACCAGTGGGCCCGGGTGGTCCCGCGGGCCTGGACCATCGCCTTCGCCGAGATGTGCGACCGGGAGCTGCCGGATGAGATCCCGCAGTCCTGGAGAGAAGCCGCCGCCACCGAAGGGGCGCCCGACGTGCCGAGGACGCTCTCCGAGCCGGCCGTGCCCGGTCCGAACTCGAACCCGGCGGTCGACGCCGCAGTCGAAGACGTCGAGCGCACGATCTTCGGGCTGCGGGGTCTGTAGGCCCGGACGGGCTCTTCGAACAGCTCGACGTCCTTACACTGCTTGCGTGCGAACCTGTTCGGACTGCGGAAGCTCGAATCCACCGGACGCCCGGTTCTGCTTCCACTGCGGCGTCGAGCTGGCCGACCGATGCCCGAGGTGCGGCGCGGAGCTCCAGCCGGGCGCCCGGTACTGCCCGACCTGCGGGACGCCGGTCGGTCCGCCAGAGCCCTCGGAGGAGGAGCGCAAGCTCGTCACCGTCCTGTTCGCCGACGTGGCGGGTTCCACCAGCCTGGGCGAGCGCCTCGACCCCGAGCAGCTCAAGCAAGTCATGGGCGCCTATTTCGACGCCATGCGCAAGGAGATCGAAGCGGAAGGGGGCACGGTCGAGAAGTTCATCGGCGACGCGGTGATGGCCGCGTTCGGCGTGCCCGCCGCGCACGAGGACGACCCCACCCGGGCCCTCCGGGCGGCGATCCACATGCGGCGGGCCCTGGAGGAGCTGAACGAATCGCTCCGCGCCCAGCACGGCGTGACGCTGGCCATGCGCACGGGGGTGCACACGGGCGAGGTCGTCGCGGTGAGCGTGCCTCGGTTCGGTGAGGGCATGGTCACCGGCGACGCCACCAACGTGGCGGCTCGCCTGGAACAGGCGGCCGAGCCCGGACAGATCCTGATCTCGGAGCGGACGGCTCGGGCCTGCCGGGGATTCCACCTGGTGGAGGTGGGCCCGCTCCGGCTGAAGGGCAAGGACCGGGAGGTCCACGCCTATGAGCTGGTCGACTACGAGCCCCAGGCGATCGGGCGGGCGCTGCGGTTCGGCGCTCCGATGGTGGGGCGGGATCGCGAGATCGCCCTGCTCCAATCCATCTACGATCGGGTGGCCTCCGAGGAGCGCCCATACCTGGTCACGATCTACGGCGACCCCGGCGTGGGCAAGAGCCGCCTGGTGGCCGAGTTCGCCTCCTGGACCGGGCGCCTGGCGGCCCCGCCGAAGGTGGCGGGTGGGCGGTGTCTCCCGTACGGCGATGGCGTCACCTACTGGCCGCTGGCGGAGATCCTGAGAGGGCACGCCGGCGTCCTGCACGACGATCCGCCGGAGGTGGCGCTTCAGAAGATCCAGGCCGTGGCGACCGCGGTGCTCATCAAGGAGATCTGCGACGACCCCGACAGAGCGACGGCGGCCCTGTGCTTCACGGTCGGCCTGGAGCACCCGGCGTCGTCGCTCGCCGCCCTCGAACCCCGCCAGGTCCGGCTGGAGGTCCACCAGGCCTGGCGGTCCTACTTCTCGGCGCTGGCCCGAACCGGCCCGGTGGTCGTGGTGATCGAGGACATCCACTGGGCCGATCCGGCCATGCTCGATCTCCTGGAGGAGCTGGCCGAGCGAATGGAGGGCCCGGTGCTGTTCCTGTGCCCGGCACGGCCCGAACTCACGGCTCGCCGGCCCGGGTGGGGCGGTGGGCGCCTGAACTTCTCGGCCGTGGCGCTCGACCCGCTGTCTGGTGAGGAGGCCGAACGGCTGGTCGGATTCCTGGTCGCCAGCGTGGAGCTTCCCGAATCGGTCCGCTCGCGGATCCTGGAGCGGGCCGGGGGCAACCCCTTCTTCCTGGAGGAGATCATCCGCCAGCTCATCGACGTGGGCCAGCTCGTCCCGAGTGACGGTGGATGGCGAGCTGTCGGAGGGATCGACGACGTCGAGATCCCCGACACCGTTCAGGGCGTGCTGGCCGCCCGCATGGACCTCCTGGCTCGGGTGGAGAAGCGGGTCCTGCAGTCCGCAGCCGTGGTCGGCCGGGTGTTCTGGCCGGGACCGGTCACCAGGCTGCTCGAGGCGGACGCGGCCGCCGCCGACGATGCCCTCCGGCACCTGGAGGACCGCGGGCTCGTCCTGACCCGCCTCAGCTCGTCCATGGGCGGAGAGCAGGAGTACATCTTCAAGCACATCCTGACCCGCGACGTGGCCTACGAGAGCCTCCCTCGCCGGGACCGCGCTTCGGCTCACGCCACCGTGGCGGCGTGGCTGGAGGAAAGCGCGGGGCAGCGGCAGGGGGAGTTCGTCGAGTTGCTGGCCCACCACTACGGGGAGGCGCACTGGGGCGCCCGCGAGCAGGGCCGGGCGCCCGAACAGATCCAGCATCTCAGGACCAAAGCGTTCGGGTACGCCCTTCGGGCCTCAGACAGTGCCAGGAGCAAGCTGGCCCTGGACAACTCGCTGAAGATGAGCGAACGGGCCCTGACCCTTGCGTCCGGTCCACGGGAGCGGGCCCGGGCGCTCGAGGCGATGGCCGAGAGCTACCTCCTCGACTCCCAGGGGGACCTGGCCTGGGCGAGCTGGCGGGAGGCCGCGGACGTCCTCCTGGCGTCGAGGGACGCCGACGGCGAGGCGGTGGCGCGGGCGTGCCTGCGGGCCCTGGAGATGGCCACCAGAGGCCGCGGAGCGATGCGGTCCAGGCTGAGCCGGGACGACGCCCAGCCCTACCTCCGGGCGGCCCTGGAGCGGGTCGGAACCGAGGAAGGCGAGGACCTGGCCCGGCTCCTGATCGTGCAGTCGTTCTGGCCCTATTCGTTCCACGAATCTCCCGAGGATGCCGAGGGGCTGGTCGAGGCGAGGCAGGCCGGTGAGCGCGCCGCCGATGTCGCCAGGAAGCTCGGGAGGCCGGAGCTCGAATCCGCCGCCCTGGACGGCGCCGGTTCGTACTACCTCTCCGAGGGGCTGTACGGGCCGATGGAGTCCCTGGTGGCGCGGCGACTGGAGCTGGCGGTCTCGCTGACCGATTCCTGGGAGGTCGGCGACAGCTTCGGGGTGGCGGCGTGGCAGGCCTTCCACGTGGGCAGGTACCGCGAAGCCGAGGCCCGGGCCGACGAGGGGTTCCGCCGGGCCCTCTCCGGCTCGCCCATCATGGCCCTGTACTGCCTGGACTGGAGGGCTCTGGCCCGGTGCCGTCTTGGCGAATGGGATGGGTTCCTGGCCGACGTGGCCACCGCCGAGGAGCTCCTGGGGCGCCGAAAGGACAACCCGCCGGGCTTCGCCTCGGACCACGTGGCGGCGGCGGCGTTCGTGCACGAGGTCCGGGGGGACCGGGAGGCCTCGGACCGCTTCCTCGACATCCTGTCCTGGCTGGAGCGGGCGGAGGACCGCCCCTCGCCCGGGTGGGCGGTGTGGCGGTCGCTCCTGCTGGCCCGGCGAGGGCAGTTCGACCAGGCCACGGCCGAGCTGGACCGTCCGGAGTTCGAAGCTCTGCGGTACGGCCGGGGGTATGTGCTGGAGGCCAGGTGCGACGTGATCGCGGAGCGCGAGGCCTGGAACGAGGCCGCCGAGGTGGTGCGCCTGGCTCGGCAGCGTGCCGACACCGCGGGCCTGGAGGCTCTCAGGTGTTACGCGGATCGGCTGGAAGGGCGGGCGGCCGCGGCAGGAGGCCGGGCCGACCAGGCGGTCGGTCTGCTGGAGCGGGCCCGGGCCGGATTCGAGGCCCTCGAGGCGTCCTGGGAGGCGGCTCGGACGGCCCTTTCGCTGGCCGAAGCGCTCCTGGCTGCCGGCCGGCCGAACGACGGCCTGAGGCCTCTGGAGGCATGCCGAGCCGTGTTCGAACGTCTCCGGTCCCTCCGCGAGCTGGAGCGGGCCGAAACGCTTGCCGAGAAGATCGGCCCGGGCTAGGGGTTCTTCTTCTTCGGCGGTGTCGCGTTCGGGTTGTGCGAGGACGCGGCCGAGGCCACCCCGGAAACCGCCTCGACCTGCCCGATGAGCGTGTCCACCTCGGGGCGACCGCTGGCTCGTAACCCGATCACGATCTGAAAATCGTTCGCCTTGGCTGCATCTTCGTGACGGATGACCTGCCCCCCGATGTAGGCGCTGTGGAAGGGTGTGCCGGGATCCGCCAGCCTGTCGAGGACCACCTTGGGGTTTACGCCGTCGTCGACCTTTATGCGGAGATAGGCCTCGTGTGCCATGTCACACCCACCTCAAGACGAGTGGGCCGGACGTCTGGGCCGACCACGTAACGGTCACCCCGGCCACGCCGGGCTGGTTCTTGATGTCCTTCTGGATGGCCTGTCGGACGGCGCCGTCGCTGTTCCCGACCATGACCACGAACGCGCCTCCGTTGGTCGCTGTGGCGAAGTGCACCGGCGGCTCGCC
>DHWM01000105.1:36181-41471 GCA_002413185.1 Actinobacteria bacterium UBA5182 | reverse complement strand
TTGCTCATCCGCGCCACCTCCTCCCGCCGCCCCGGGCGGGGAGCGACCCCCCATTCTGACGTTTTCTCGCAAAACGCGCCAGCCGTGACGGACGCCCCCGCGGGGCGCCTCGTCGTTCCTCGACCCGGGTGGAGCGCAGGCTGCCTCGGGTCGAACGGCTCAGGCCGAACCGGTACAGCGGGGGCGCCAGGATCCGGACGGCCTGCAGGGCCGACAGCCATCGAGGCACCGATACTTCCGGGGCCTTCCCCGTCTCCACCACCCGAACGATCACGTCGGCGATGCGTTCGGGCCTCATCACCAGGCCGCGCCTGCCCTTGGCCAGGGCATCCTGGTGCGGGAAGCCCTCCGTCGCCACCAACCCCGGGTTCACCGCGGTGACGCGGAGGCCCCGTTCGCTGACCTCGTAGTGCAGGGCCTCGGAGAACGCCACCACCGCGTGCTTCGTCGCCGTGTAGACCGACGCGCCGGGGACGGCGAACCGCCCCGCCAGCGACGCCACGTTCACCACGTGGCCGCGACCGGCCTCGAGCATCATGGGAAGGAACGCCTTGGTGCAGTACAGCACCCCCATGAAGTTGATCCGGGTGACCGACTCGATCTGCTCCAGCGAGAGCTCGGCGAAGGGGCCGCCGCCGGGAACGCCGGCGTTGTTCACCAGGACGTCGCACCGACCGAACTCCTCCCGCACGTTCGTCGCCAGGCGCTGCACCTGCTCCCATTCGCACACGTCGCAGGCCACGGCACGGGCCCGCCCGCCCCTTCCCTCGATCTCTTCGACCAGTTCCTTCAGGCGCTCCTCCCGCCGCGCCGAACACACGACCGTTGCGCCTCGCGCCGCGAACGCCACCGCCGTGGCCCGGCCGATGCCCGACGACGCCCCGGTCACGACCACGACGGAGCCCTCGAGGTCCACGTTCGCGCTACAGCCCGGTGAGCGTGGAGAGCGTCTGACCGCCGTCGACGATCAGCACCGACCCGGTGATGAACGAAGCCGCGGGGGAACACAGGTACAGCGCCGCCGAGGCGACGTCCTCGGCCCGGCCCCACCGGCCGAGCGGGATCGAGGAGAGCACTCCCTTGGTGAACTCCGGCATGGTCGCCCGAGCCCCCGAGTTCATCTCGGTCTCGATCCACCCCGGGGCCACCGCGTTCACCCGCACCCGCGATGCCGCCCACTCCTGCGCCACCGACCGGGTCAGGTTCACCATGGCGGCCTTGGCGCTGGCGTAGTAGGTCAGCCCCGGCGTGGCGATGAACGCCGCCACCGACGCCACGTTGAGCACGCATCCGTCCTGCTTGCCGAGGAGGATCGGCGCGACGGCCTTCGTGCAGAACACGGCGCTCATGAAGTCGATCCGAAAGTACTTCTCGAAGCCGTCCAGGCGGATCCGGTCGATGGTCGACATGAAGGGCGCCGCGCCGGCGTTGTTCACCAGGATGTCGACGGTGCCGAACTCCTCGACCGTCCGGTCCACCAGGCGCTGGACCTGGTCGGCGTCGGCGACGTCGGTGGGAACGGCCAGGGCCCGGCCGCCCAGCGCCTCGATCTCCTTGACGGCTTGGGTGAGGTCCTCCTGGCCCCTCGCGGCCAGCGCCACGGAGGCGCCCGCCTCGGCGAACGTCGTGGCGATGGCCCTTCCGATCCCCTTGCTCCCGCCGGTGATGATGGCGGTCTTGCCCTCGAGCGACAGGTCGATCACGCCTTGGTCCTCCTGCTCTCTCGGCCGGTCGCGGCCGGCGCCCGGGAGCCGTGGTCGCCGGCTCCAGGCGAGTAGGAAAACACATCCCGCCTGGTGGCATCATTGCGGCCATGCGCCGCGACCGCAGCGTCGCCTGGACGATGTCGGAGGAGCCCGAGGCGTGCCTCCGGTGCGGGGCGAACGACTGGCAGACGGTTCGGCCGTCGTTCTGGAGCGCCGTTCGGGACTGGTCCCGGAGCGGCCGGGATTTCCGGGCGGAGCTCCGGGTGTGCCGGCGGTGCGGCTTGGAGATGCCGGGCGGAGCCGTAGCGTATCTGGCCGCCGCCACGCCCGGGTGGTGGACCGCCCCCGCCCGGATGCTGAAGGTCCTCCGACGCCGCCGAACCATGCAGCCGTTCCCGCAGACCTACGCGCTGGCGGCCGGGGCCGGGCTGATCCTGGCCTTCCTCCTCCAGATCCTCCTGGGGTGGGCCTGGTGGGTGGTCCTTCCCGGGTTCCTCCTCCTGGTGTGGCTGTTCTTCCTGTCCACGGCGTTCTGGCACCGAACCGAGGATCCCCGTGACCTCGCCACCGAACTGCTGGGGGTGATCAGCCCGGGGCGTGCGCTGGCCCGGCGACGCCGCCGGACCGAGGAGCTGTTCCGGCGAGCGCCCTTCGCCCTGTACGGACTCCCCGCCTCGTGGGGCGAGTCCAGGCTGATCGGCGGGTACGGCACGTCGAACGGCAAGCTCACCAGCCTCGAGCTCCTTCACGGGGATCCGTCGGCGGCAGCGGGGCCCTACCTCGGCGCGGAGTCCTCCGTCGTCGTGCCGGGGCATCGGGACCTCCGCTCGTACCAGATGGAGCTGTGGCGGGAGGCCAGCAGGCGCCAGCTCGACGTACCGCCGGAGCGTCTTCCCGGGGCCGTCAACCGGTTGGAGGAGGCCCTACGAGCCCGGGCCGCCGATTGGAAGAAGGTGAGCATCCCTGTGGACGGCGCACCGCTCGAGTTCGAGTGGCTGGAGGAGGGCTCGGCCTGGGTCGCCGTCCGGGAGGGCCCGGACGTCACCGTGAAGGTCCGGGGCGGGAACTTCCCCCTGGAGTGGGTGAGGCTGGTGACGATCCGCGACCTCCAGCCGTACCTGGACGGCGCCGAGGCACAAGGCGCAGCCTTCTAGAATCGCTGGCCCATGACCGCTTGGCCGCCCTCTCATGAGTTCGTGCCCCGCTCCCAGGAATCTTCGTGGCGCCGGGCCGTCTCCACGGACGCGGCCCTGGCCGAGGCGCTGGTGGCCGGACGGGTGGCCGGACCGGTGACCTCGCACGACCGCCGCAACGTCCGGTGGAAGATCCAGCGGCTCGTGGACGGGGAGCCCGAGGCGCAGTTCGGGCTGTCCGGGCTGACCGAGTTCACGGCAGGTGACGTGCTGGCCATCATGGCGGAGGCGGCGGGATTCGATCCCGATCCGGAGCTGCACGAGGGACCCTCGGCAGTCGATCCGTGGCGGGTCCTGCGGTCGTGCCGGGCGGCGGGGGACCGCTTGGCCGAAGCGGCGGCACGGGGGGAGCGGGTGATCCTGGCCACCGGCCACCCGGGCGGGTTGCCCCTGCTGTACATGGCCGTGGGGGAGCTGCTGGAGCAACACGGGGCGAAGCTCCTCCGGCCGCTCCAGGGACATCAATGGAACGAGGCCGGCCACCACCGCCAGATCCGCTATCTCCAGGGCGTGGCCGTCCTGACCGACCGGGCTTCGACCCGCCACACGCACTCGCCGGAGCCGATGCTGCGGATGCTCGAGGAGGTCCGGCCGGATGTGGTGTTCGCCGACCACGGGTTCGCCGGCGCCGCCATCGAAGCCGGCATCGACACCGTCTCAATCGCCGACGTCAACGATCCCGCCCTGATCCTGGCGAAGGCGCAGGGCCGGACGGACGTGGTCATCGTGATGGACGACAACGTCGAACCGGAGGACTACTGGCCGTGCTTCCAGGCTATCGCCTCGCGGTTCCCACCCGACCCGGCCGAGCACCGGAACGGCGGGGCCCTTCCCTCCTCACGGTAGAATCCCTCCAAACCCGAATCAGGAGCGCTGTTCGTGGGTTCGGATCCGAGAGGCATCGAGATGGACGCTCAGTTCGACATGACGCCAGCCGGCACGACCTCAACCACGCGGCTTGCCGCCCGAAGACCTGGAGACTCGCGCCCCGGGTCGAGGGTGGGTCGCCGCGATGGCCCCGACCGCACCACGGAGGATCGGGCGACAGCACCCGGCTAGGCCGACGGCATCTCGAGGTTTTCGGTTCCCGCTCCCGAGAGCGGCGTCTCCTCGACGAGAGGAGCGGCGTGGATCGGTACCAGACCGTGGTGGAGCGGGTCGCCGAGACCGGCCGGGTGGCCATGCTCATCGGCGGGCTCGATTCGGGGAAGACCAGCCTGGGCTGCGCCATCGCCTCCGCCGCCCTCGCCGCAGAACGAACCGTGGGCTACCTGGACGCCGACCTCGGCCAGAAGTCCATCGGGCCGCCCACCGCCGTCACCGTGAAGATGTTCCGCCACGCCGAGGAGTTCCCGGCGAGCGCCTCCCGGCAGGCCGGGACGCTGGGGGAGCCCGACGCGATGTCGTTCGTCGGATCCACCTCGCCCCAGGGCCAGCTGCTTCCGCTGGTGGTGGGGACCGCACGGATGCTGGCCGAAGCCGAAGCGGCCGGCGCGGACCTGGTGGTGGTGGACACCAGCGGGTTCGTCTCCGGCGTGTACGGGCAGTTGCTGAAGTACCACAAGGTGGAGCTCCTCCAGCCGGACGTGGTGATCGGCCTGCAGCGAGGGGAGGAGCTGGACCCGCTGCTCGGGATCATCCGGAGGTTCTTCGACACCGAGGTGGTGGCGCTCCCCGTGCCGACCGAGGTCGTCTCGACCTCGGTCGATGACCGGGCCCAGGGGCGGGAAGCCGCCTTCCGGTCCTACTTCGCCGAACCGCTGCAGCGGTGGCGGGTCAAGCCAACGGTGTTCATGCCCGCCCTCCCCGCCCTGTTCGAGCCGGACCAGCTGGACCGGATCCTTGTTGGGCTGTCCGACGGCCAGGGGACCACGCTCGGCATCGGATATCTCGAATACTCGGCGGACGAAGGAGTTCTCCGGCTGATCTCCCCGGCGGCGGAGGCGCCGAAGGCCCTGAAGCTCGGATCGGCCAGGCTGGACCCCGACTTCCGGGTCCGTCGCGTGGACCTGCGGAATCTCTTCGGAACCGACTAAACTCTCCCGGCTCCACTTCGGTTTTCGATCGGAAAGGACGAGAACAGCTTGCCTTCGGTCGTCAAGAAACGCCGCAAGAAGATGCGGAAGAAGAAGCACAAGAAGCTTCTGAAGAAGACCCGCTGGGAACGCCGGCAGAAGTAGGCGAGTCCCACAGAAGAGGCTGACCCTTGGCGCGGCCGATCGTCTTTCTCTCCGACTACGGGCTCCAGGACGAATTCGTCGGGACTTGCCACGGCGTCCTGGCCCGGCTGGCCCCGCGGTCCCGCGTGATCGATCTGGCCCACGGCCTCGCCCCCGGGGATGTCCTCCGCGGCGCGCTGATCCTTCGCCAGTCCCTCCGGTACATGCCGAA
>DHWM01000105.1:21933-35807 GCA_002413185.1 Actinobacteria bacterium UBA5182 | reverse complement strand
GAGCTGGAAGGGGTGCACCGGGCCGTCGCCATCACCGCGCCGGAGGTTGTGCTCAAGCCCGTGTCGGCCACGTTCCAGGGCCGCGACGTGTTCGCTCCCGCCGCCGCGCATCTGGCCGAGGGAGGCGACCTCGAGGGGCTGGGAGAGCCCGTGGAGCCGTCGGACCTGGTGAGCGTGGAGGTGCCCCGGCCCGACGTGGCGAACGACACGATCCGGTGCCAGGTGCTCTCCGTCGACCGGTTCGGCAACGCCGCACTGAACGCCCGGCTGGATGACTTCATGGCCGCCGAGCTGCCGGAGGCTTCGAGGCTCCTTCTTCGCCTGGGGTCCCGTCGTCGCATCGTGCCCTTCGTCTCCGCGTTCTCCGATGTCGAAGAGGGCGGCGTGGCCATCCTGCTGGACTCGGCCGGGTGGCTGGCCATCGTCACGAACGGGGGCGACGCGGCCGGCGCGCTGGGGCTCGCTGTGGGAGACCCCGTCAGGATCACCTCGACGAAGTGAGGGTAGGCTGGGGCCGTGGCCCAGCGCGTGATGATCACCGGCATCGGCCGCCACCTGGGGGCCAAGCTGGCCCAGCGGCTCGAGGCCGACCCGGACGTCGAGGCGATCATCGGCGTCGACCTGGAGGAGCCCGAGTTCGACTTCGACCGGACGGAGTTCGTCCGGGCAGACATCCGCAACCCGTTGATCCTCAAAGTGATGGAGTCGGCCGAGGTGGACACGCTGGTCCACCTGGGCGTCATCGCCACGCCGACACGGGTGGGCGGCCGCAGCGCGATGAAGGAGATCAACGTCATCGGCTCGCTCCAGCTCCTGGCGGCGTCGCAGAAGATCGAACGGCTCCGCAAGGTGGTCACGAAGTCCACCACCGCGGTGTACGGGGCCAGCCCGAGGGATCCGGCGGTGTTCACCGAGGACATGAGCCTGCGGGCCAGGCCCACCACCGGCTATGCCAAGGACGCGGTCGAGGTGGAGCAGTACGCCAGGGACTTCGGCCGGCGCCGAACGGACGTCGCGCTGACCGTGCTCCGCTTCGCGAACTTCATGGGCTCGGAGATCGAGACGCCACTGACCCGCTATTTCTCGTTTCCGGTCGTGCCGACCGCCCTGGGCTACGACCCCCGGATCCAGTTGATCCACGAGGACGATGCCGTGGACGTCCTGTACCGGGCGACCCGGGAGGACCACCCCGGGATCTTCAACGTCGCCGCCGACGGGGTCCTGCTCCTGTCACAGGCGCTCCGGATCTGCGGGAAGCCGGCGCTCCCCGTCCCGCTGGCCTTCGCCGCGCCCCTGGCCGGGGCGCTCCGGAGGTTCGGCGTGGTGGACTTTCCCCGGGACCAGCTGCACTTCCTGGTGTTCGGGCGAGTCGCCGACACCGCCCGGCTGAAGGATCGTTTCGGGTTCCAGCCGGCCTTCACCACGCGACAGGCGCTGGAGGAGTTCGTGTCGGGCCAGAAGTTCCAGCGGCTGGTGACGCCGGAGCGGGCCGAGGCCTGGCAGCAGGACGTGTACGACTTCCTGCGGCGGAAGCGGGACGAGGCGGCCACCGGGGGAAGGCGGCGCTGATGGCCGAAGCGGAGGTCATCTCCCTCGACGAAGCCAGGGTTCGCCCGGCTCGGGGCCGAGCCGGGTCCAGTCGAGCCGGCACGCCGAAGAAGACCGCCTCGAGACGGGCCGTCCCGGTGCAGCGGTGCCACGCCACCACCGCCACGGGGACCGTGTGCCGGAACCGCGCCAAGGCGAACGGCTTCTGCGCCGTCCACCAGCCGCCCCCGCCGCGGGACCGCATCGGGCCGTTCGACGCGGCTCGGGTCAACGAGCTCCTGGACCTGGCCCGGCGGCGGGTCATCGGCGACTACGAGGTCGATCAGTTCGGGTTCGACCCGGAGCTCACCGAGCGGGTGTTCCTGCCCCTGGTGCAGCCGATGCATCGACGGTACTGGCGGGTCGAATGGCTGGGGCTCGAGAACGTCCCGTCGGAGGGCGCAGGGCTGTTGGTGGGCAACCACGCCGGGACGGTCCCGGTCGACGCGCTGGTCATGAAGTTCGGACTGCTGGACCAGCATCCGGCGCACCGCCACGTGCGGTTGCTGGCTGCCGACCTGGCGTTCCGCATGCCGTTCGTCGGTCCCATCGCCCGGAAGATGGGCAACACCCTGGCCTGCGACGAGGACGCCATGCGCCTGCTGGAGTCGGGCGAGCTGGTCGGGGTGTTCCCGGAGGGCTACAAGGGCGTCGGGAAGGGCTACAAGAACCGGTACAAGCTCCAACGGTTCGGCCGGGGCGGGTTCGTGTCGATTGCCCTTCGGGCTCAGGTCCCGATCATCCCCGTGGCGATCGTGGGATCCGAGGAGATCTACCCGATGATCTACGACGCCCGCCTGCTGGCCCGGGCCGGCGGGCTCCCGTACTTCCCGATCACGCCGTTCTTCCCGCTGCTCGGCCCGCTCGGCCTGATCCCGCTGCCGTCGAAGTGGATCATCGAGTTCGGCGAGCCCATCCCCACGGACACGTACGCCCCCGACGCCTGGCAGGACACCATGCTGCTGTTCGAGCTGACCGACCGCGTCCGCGACAGCGTCCAGCAGATGCTTTACACGAACCTCACCAAGCGGAAATCGGTGTTCCTGTAGCAGCCGGCGGTCAGCGTCCCGGCAACCGCAGGGTGAAGTAGAAGCCGTCCTGGGTCATGCCGGCCGATCGGTACAGCTGATGGGCCACCTGTCGCTGGTACCCGGACTCGAGGGTCACGCTCCAGCAGCCCCGGGCCCGAGCCAGCTCGAAGGCCTTCTGGAGCAGGGCCCGTCCTGCCCCTCGGCCCCGAGCTGCGTCGGTCACGATGAGGTCGGGGATCCACGCCTGGGTGCTGACCTGGTTGAGACGGTCGCGAAATTCGAGGGAGATGAATCCGACCAGCCGGCCCTCCTCTTCGGCCACCAGGGAAGCGGTGTCGGAGCGAGCCGCGTGGCTGAGGAACACCTCGCGAGCAGGGCCGCGCGTTTCGTCGGTCAGGCGCGGGCGGCCCAGCTCGGCCAGCAGGGCGGCCACCGCCTCGAAGTCCCCCTCGGCCACCGGGCGCACCTCGACGCTCATGGGGAAGAAGCCGAGGGAGTCGGCGGGGTCACGGTGAATCCCGGGCCGGGGAACCGGCGAGATCCCCTGCCCGCCGCGCGGATCTGGAAGATCGCCGCGACCAGGATCAGCACGAACAGCACGATGATCGTGATGAACGTCCACCGCCGCATCCGCCGAGGCTAGCAAACGGGCCACAATGGCCCCTGGGAATGCCCCGGAGTTGAACGGGATGAGACCCACGACAGAGGAGGGAACGATGGCCCAGATCCACCCGCTCGGGGTGGGACACGTGGTTCTGAAGGTCCGCGACCTGGACCGTTCGGTCGCCTTCTACACGGACGTCCTGGGATTCACCAAGACCGGCGAGGTTCCCGGTCGCATGGCGTTCTTCACCGCCACCGGCGACAACCACCACGACCTGGCGGTGATGGCGGTGGGGCCGAACGCACCGGCGCCTCATCCCTACGGGGTCGGGCTGTACCACGTCGCCATCCGCCTGGGCACCGAGGAAGACGTCAAGCGGGCCTATCGGGCGCTGGTCGAGGCGGGCGCCGAGATCGTGGGCTCGAGCGACCATGGCGTGTCCAAGAGCCTGTACATCAAGGACCCGGACGGGATCGAGCTGGAGCTGTTCGCGGACGTTCCCGGGTGGAAGGACGCTCCAGATCCTGCGGCGGCCGGCATCAAGCCGTGGGACCCGAGCTGAGGGCTCAGCGCGTGGCCGGCTGAAGCCGGCGCTCGCAGAACTCCCGGTTCCGGGTCATGACCTCGTGCAGGGCGTCTTCGTCCTGGAGCCACGGCCGGAGGTCGAGCTCGATGGAGACGGCGCCGGCGAACCCGTCGGCCGCCAGGTCGTCCAGGAACTCCGCGATCGGAAGCACGCCCTCCTGGTAGACGGGCAGATGGGAGTCCCATCCCTTCCCGGCGTTGTTCGACAGATGGACGTGCTGGATGCGGTCGCGGTGCTGCTGGTAGAAGTCCCGGATGTCCAGCCCCGATACGGCGGCATGGCTGGTGTCGAGGACCAGGTATGGGAACCGCTCCAGGTCTTCGACCTCCTGGCCGGCGTGAAAGCGCAGCCCGAACTCGCCCCGCACCCGGACCGGGAACATGTTCTCCACCCCCACGGTGACGCCGGTGCGGGCACAGAACGCCTCCAGGTCGCTTTCGATCCACCGCTGGAACCGGACCTGCCACCGGTACGGCTGGTGCACCACCACCAGCGACGCTCCGGCCTCCTCCGCCAACTGCACGGCCCGGTAGATCTTGCCGGTGGGCTCCGACCCCCAGATCCTGCGCGTGATTAGGAGGAACGGGGCGTGGACGGCTTCGATGGTGAGTCCGAACTCCTCGGCCAGGGGGTTCATGAGGTGCGCTTCCTGGGTGCTTGGGTCCTTCGTCACCATGACCTCGACCGAGTCGAACCCCGCCGAGGCGATGTGGTGGAAGGCCTCCCGGAGCGGCTTCCGGAAGAACGGAGCCGTGGAGAAGATCAGCTTGGGACTCGGTTTGGGTGGGTTCACGCCGGCCTTTCGTCGTGATTGTGCCCACCCATTCTAGGGACCGGCCGTCGCGCCCTCGTCGAACGCGTCGTGGCGAGGCGTGACGTTTCGCGGATGCTTCGGGGCCCAAGACCTGCGGGTATCCTTCTCAGCCGTGAGCGAACAGGACAATGTGCCGAACTGGGACGGGCGCTCGCCCGGCTACGAGGTGTGGTTCCTGACCATGACCGACCCTTCCTCGGGGAAGGGATATTGGATCCGCTCGACGCTGCTGGCTCCTACAACCGGCGAGCCGTCCGGCGGGGTGTGGTTCGCCCAGTTCGATCCGAGCGACCCGTCGAAGACCTTCGGCATGCATGCCAGATACCGGCTCGGCGCCGGGGCGGTGACACCGGAGGCGTTCGAGGTCCGGATCGGGAAGAGCCTCATGCGGTCCGGGCACGCGGAGGGCTCCATCGAGGAGGGCGGACGCGCGGCGTCGTGGGATATCTCCTACGCCACCGGCCAGCCCACCTACCAGTTGCTGCCGGCCGCGCTGTACCGTGGCTCCATCGCCCCCACCAAGCCCTACTCACCCAACCCGGCCACCATCGTCGAGGGGACGATCTCGGTGGACGGCGAGGCCACGGAGATCCGGGCGGCCCCGGCCCAGCAGGGACACCTGTATGGAACGCGGCATGCCGAGCGATGGGCCTGGGCCCAGTGTGGAGACTTCCTCGACGAGGAGGCCACGTTGCACGCCCTCACCGCGCGGGGGAGACGAGGGCCGTTTACGCTCCCGTACATCACCTTCGTGGGCGTCCGCTGGCAGGACCGGTGGATCCGCCTGTCGAAGGTCAGCCGGAGACGCGAGTTCGGCCTGGGCACGTGGCGCATCCACATGCAGAACCGGCGCTACCGTTTGACGGGGAGGATCGAGGCGCCGGCCCGGGCCCTGCTCCGGGCACGGTACGAGGACCCCGACGGCACGCCCCGGTTCTGCCACAACTCGGAGATCGCCTCGTCACGCCTGGCGCTGTTCGAGCGGCGCGCGGGCGGGTTCGAAGAGGTGGCGCTGCTGGAGTCCACCGGTACGACCCACGCCGAGTGGGCGGGACGGACGCCCGCCGCGGTGGTGGAGAACGAGTTCGCCGAGGCGCACCGGTGAACGTCGCCGACATCCTGCGGGACGCCGCGGAGGATCACCCGGCCAAGCCCGCTCTGATCTTCCAGGGCAGGTCCATCCCGTTCGAGGAGCTGGACGAGCGGGTCGACCTCACCGCAGCCGCGCTGGCCGCGCTCGGCGTGGAGAAGGGCGACCGGGTGGCCTTGCTCGCCGGCAACGTCCCGGAGTTCGTGTATTGCCTGTACGGGGCGGTCCGGGCCGGCGCGGTGGTGTGCCCGCTGAACGTCATGCTGACACCCGAGGAACTTGGCTTCATCCTGGCCGACGCCGGAGCGAAGGTCGCCATCACCGAGCTCGAATCACTGCCGGGGCTGCTGGACATCCGCAAGCGCTTGCCCGACCTCCAGACCGTGATCGTGATCGGGGGGCCACCGGCGCCGCCGGGGACGGTTTCGCTGGAAGAGGCGCTGCTGTCCGAAGCCGAGGCGCCCCAGGTCGCCACCGAGCCCTCCGACGTCGCCGTCATCGCCTACACCGCCGGGACGACGGCCGACCCCAAGGGCGCCATGCTGACCCACCGGAACCTCTCGGCGAACCTCGACCAGATGGGCTCCGTGCCGGACCTGGCCGTGGCGACCGAGGACGTGGTGCTGCTGGCCCTTCCCCTGTCCCACATCTACGCGCTCAACGTCATCCTGGGGCTCACCATCAAGATGGGAGCCACCGCCGTGCTCATGGAGGGATTCGACCCACGCGAGACGCTCGAGCTGGTCCAACGCCACGGTGTGACGGTGCTGTTCGGAGCGCCACCGATGTTCTCGGCGTGGCTGGCGCTGGCCGAAGCCCTCCCGAAGGGTGCCCCTGCCCCGGACGTGTCCTCGGTCCGCCTGGCCGTGTCGGGCGCCGCCCCGCTCCCCGCCCATGTGCTCGCCGCTTTCGCCGAACGGTTCGGTGTGACCATCTGGGAGGGCTATGGCCTGACGGAGGCCGGCCCCGCCGTCACCACGAACGCGCTGGGGCCGGAGGCGAAGCCCTCCTCGATCGGCCTGCCGCTCCCGGGCCTGGAGGTCCGCCTGGTCGACGAGTCGGGCCAGGACGTCGAGGAGGAGGACGACGCCGGGGAGATCCTGGTGAAGGGCCCCAACGTCTTCGCCGGGTACTGGGGGAAGCCCGAGGAGACCAGTCGCGTGCTCGACGGCGAATGGCTTCGAACCGGCGACGTGGCCTACCGGGACGAGGACGGCTACCTGTTCATCGTCGACCGCAAGAAGGACCTCATCATCGTCTCCGGCTTCAACGTCTATCCGAAAGAGGTCGAACTGGCCATCGAGCAGCATCCCAAGGTGGCCGAAGCGGCCGTCGTGGGGATCGCCGACGATCGGACGGGCGAGGCCGTCCAGGCGTGGGTGACGGCTCGGGAGGGGCAACGCCTCACCGGCGAAGAGCTGACCGAGTTCCTGCGCGAACGGCTGGCCAGGTTCAAGCTTCCCAAGGAGGTCCGGGTGGTCGAAGAGCTTCCGCACCACGTGACCGGGAAGGTCCTCCGGCGGGCTCTGCGACGGCCGGACCAGAGCTGATCGCGCCGCCCGGCCGCCGATGATCGCCGCGTCCGGACACGGGTGGGGACTGGCGGTGTTCCCATTGGGTGCCGCCATCATCGCCACGGTGTTCGGCGCCCGGCTCCTGACTCGCTACGCCAAGCGCCGCCGGCCGTACGAAGGCGTGTGGGCGGTGGCGCTGCTGATGTACGCCGCGGCGTCCTTCGCCATGTTCCTCGGCGTGGTCCGGGGGTGGACGCCGGCCGACTACCGCGTGTACTGGCTGCTGGGCGCCGTGCTGAACGTGCCGTACCTGTTCGCCGGGGAGGTCTTCCTTCTCACCGGCCGCGCCGTGGCCCGAGGGTTCCTGATCTTGCTGGTGGCGGCCACGGCCATCGCCGTCCCGGTCGTGTCGAACGCCGACCTCCGGCCGGGGGCGCTGGCGAACCGGCTGCCCCTCGGGAAGGACGTCTTCCTGCGGGCCACCCCGTACCGCCTGGCCCAGTTCTATTCGATTCCGGCCTACTTCCTCCTGCTGGGCGCCCTGGTCTGGTCGGTCTGGAAGATGCGGGGGCGGCCGGAGCTCCGGGATCGTGCCGTGGGGACGTTCGCCATCGCCATGGGCGCCACGCTGGTGGCGATCGGCTCGGGGATCGGGGCGGCGTTCCACGTCGTCCCGCTGTTCTCGGTCAGCCTGGCGGCCGGGGTGGCCGTGATGTTCGCCGGGTTTCTGCGGGCGGGACGTCGCCGGCAGCCCGCACGATAGCCCCTTCGGGCTATTTCGAATCTAGTGCCGTCCCGGTTCTGTCGTCCGAGTAATCCCTCGGGGCGAACCGCGCGAACGCCCCCGAGGAACGTCGTTGCGAAACGGATCGAGGAGGTGAGGCGGCTCTTGCCGGAGGGACCGGCGAGGAGCTTGCAATCGGCGGGCCGACCATTTCTACGACATCCCTGTAGGAGGTGTTGAGTTGCCAAGCATCAGCAAGCGATTCCGAAGGTCGGCGGTGGCCATGATGGCCGTCGGCGCCCTCGGGGTCGCGCTTTTCGCGAGTCTGGCACCGGCGCCGAGCGGGGCATCCAGTCACCGTGAGGCTCCCCTGGTCGCCGCAGACCCGCAGATCGACAACACGGACGTCTATGCGTTCGTGAGCCCGAACAGGCCGAGCACCGTCACGTTGATCGCGTCGTTCTTCCCGTTCGAGGAGCCCGCGGGGGGCCCGAACTTCTACTCGTTCTCCCCGAACGCGCTCTACGACATCCGGATCGACAACAACGGCGACGCGGTCGGCGACGTCACGTACCGGTTCAAGTTCACCAACCACTACCGGAACACGGACACGTTCCTGTACAACACCGGCCCGGTGAACAACCTGACCGACAGCACGTTGAACTTCTACCAGACGTACGACCTGATCCGGATCACCTCGTCGAAGACCCAGACGCTCGTCAACGATGCGGTCGTCCTGCCCTCCCGGGTGGGGGACGCTTCGATGCCGGACTACGGAAGCCTCGAGTCGCAGGCCACCATTGGCTTCGACAAGGCGACCAGCAAGGCCTTCGCGGGGCAGTCGGACGACCCGTTCTTCCTCGACCTGCGGGTCTTCGACCTCCTGTACGGCGGCAACCTGAGCGAGACCGGCGACGACACGCTTGCCGGGTTCAACGTTCAGACGCTGGCCATCCAGGTGCCGAAGACCTCCATCGCCATAGGCGGCAACCCCGGGTCCAACCCGATCGTGGGCATCTGGAGCACGGTGCTCCGGCAGACCACCCGGGTGCAGACGGGATCCTCCTGTGGCACGGCCTGCTCGACGGCCGCGACCGCCGGGACCCAGACGTACAGCGGGTCCTACGTGGTGATCTCCCGGTTGGGCATGCCGCTGGTGAACGAGGTGGTCATCCCACTGAAGGACAAGGACAACTGGAACGCCTCGGTTCCATCCAAGGACGCCCAGTTCCTGGAGTACGTGAACGACCCCGAGTTGCCCCATCTCATGAACGCCGTCTACGGGTTCCAGGTCCCGGACTCCCAGCCGAACACGCCGGGGATCCAGCGGGACGACCTGATCTCGGTGTTCCTGACAGGGCTCGCGGGCCTGAACCAGCCGGCCAACGTCACGCCGAGTGAGGAGTTGCGCCTCAACATGTCGATCGCGCCATGTGAGGCCGGCTGCTCCACCCACTCGGACCTGGGAGTCATCGGCGGAGACAACGCCGGGTTCCCGAACGGCCGGCGCCTGACCGACGACATCATCGACGCGGCCCTTCGGGTCACCGAGGGCGTGCTCCTCCCGAGCCACGACCCCCGGGCCGACACCCTCGGCGACGGTGTCTCGCGGAACGACGTGTCGTTCCAGGACCACTTCCCGTACGTGGCCCTGTCGCACTCGGGTTCTGACCCGAACCCGCACGTGGTGCGGCGCGTCTAGGCAGTCAGTAGGAACGAAGGAAGGAAGAGGGGCACGATGGACATCGGAGGGGTTCGGCCAGGTGCCGGGCCCCTCCCTGTCCACTTGGGAGGGCCGATGCGCAAGCGAGTGGGGAGGGCGGTCGCCGTGGTGGGCATCGCCGTGGGCATGCTCCTGGTCGGTGGGATCGGGCTGTTCAGAGCGGTGGGGTCGTCGCCTCGGCCGGTGGTCCGGCCGAGCGCTCCGGCGGTCACCGCGCCGCCCGTCGTGGTGACGGGTTCGCTCACCGAGCAGATCTCGATCCTCCAGGCCCGGCTTCGGCTGGTCCCCAACGACTGGAGCGCGTACGCCTCGCTGGGGGCCGACTACGTCCAGCAGGCCAGGATCACCGCCGACCCGACGTATTACCCGAAGGCGCAGGGCGTGTTGCAGCGCTCGCTGGCGCTCGACACCACCGACAACTTCCAGGCCATGACCGGGATGGCCACGCTCGCCGCAGCTCGTCACGACTTCGCCGGCGCGCTCTCCTGGGGACGGCGCGCCTCCGCGATCGATCCCGCCAACGCGAACATCCACGCGATCATGGGCGACGCCCTGGTGGAGCTGGGGCGCTATCCGGAGGCGTTCGCTGAGTTCCAGAAGGGACTCGACCTGAAGCCGACGCTCCCCACGTACGCTCGGGGGTCCTACGCGCTGGAGCTGCAGGGGAACGTCCCGGCGGCGCTGCACGTCATGGGCCTGGCCCTGGAATCCGCCGGGACGGCTTCGGACTCCGCCTGGGCCAGCAACCAGCTCGGGGAGCTCGAGTTCAACAGCGGCAACCTGGACGCGGCCGCGGACCAGTACAGGCGGGCCACCCAGGTCGACCCCACGTTCATTCCCCCGCACGCTGGACTGGCGAAGGTGGAAGCGGCCTTGGGCGAGTTCGGCAGGGCCATCGCCGACTACCAATGGGTGGTGGCTCGATACCCGACCCCCGAATACGTGATCGCGCTGGGGGATCTCTACACGGTCACCGGCCGGCCGGACCAGGCCGCCCAGCAATACGGCCTGGTGCACGTGGAGGAGCGGCTCCTCCAGGCGAACGGCGTCAACGTCGACCTGGAGATCGCCTTGTTCGACGCCGATCACCGGGTGGACCTGTCCGCGGGCCTATCGGCAGCCCGGGCCGAGTGGGCCCGCCGGCACAGCATCAATGTGGCCGACGCGCTGGCCTGGGAGCTCCACGCGAACGGCCGCGACGAGGAGGCGCTGGCGTACTCGAACCAGGCCCTGCACCTGGGGACCAGGAACGCGCTGTTCTTCTTCCACCGGGGGATGATCGAACGAGCGCTGGGCCGCACCGACGCCGCCCGCCGAGACCTCGCACAGGCTCTCTCGATCAACCCGCACTTCTCGATCCTGTGGTCGAAGACGGCGGTTCGGACCCTGGCGAGGATGGGAGGCGCCCCGTGAGGCGCCGGCTGGCCCTGGTGGTGGCGCTGTCGGCGGCGGTGTTCAGTGCCGCCGGCGTTCTCGCTTCGACCCCCGCGTCCGCCCACCCACTGGGCAACTTCACCGTCAACCGCTACAGCGGGCTGACACTCTCGCCGGGGCGGGTCGAGGTTCGCTACGTCCTGGACATGGCCGAGATCCCGACGTACCAGGAGACGCCGAACATCGACTCGAACTCCGACGGCGTGGTGAGCGCCGCCGAGCGCCAGGCATGGGCGGACCGGCAGGCCACCCGCGTCCTCTCGGGGGTGACGTTGACGGTCGACGGTGAGACCGGGTTCCTGCGGGTGGCCGGCGATTCGATGTCGTTCCGCTCGGGCCAGGCCGGGCTCCCCATCCTTCGCTTCGTCGGGGTGCTGGACGGGTCACTCCCCGGGACGTCGGGCTCGGTGAGCTATCGCGACGACAACTACGCCGACAGGATCGGGTGGAAGGAGATCACCGTGCAGTCCCGGTCTGGCGTGGCCCTCGCGGGGTCGACCGCCCCCGTGACCAGCGTGAGCCGCGAGCTGCTGGCCTACCCGAAAGACCTCCTGTCGAGCCCCCTGAACGTGACGTCCGCGAGGTTCCGGTTCCAGCCGGGGCAGGCGACGCTGGGCGGGACCGGCCATTCGTCGGAAGACGCCGTCTCCGGAGCGCCCGTGGCCAGCGGTGGGGCCTTCGCCGGGCTGGTCGGGTGGCGGCTGACTCCGCTGATCCTGATTCTGTCGCTGGGGCTGGCGTGCCTGTTCGGCGCGGTGCACGCGCTCGGGCCGGGCCATGGCAAGACGATCACCGCCGCGTATCTGGTGGGCGCGGGCGCCAAGACCCGCCAGGCGGTGTTCATCGGGCTGGCCGTGTCGGTCATGCATACGGCCTCGGTGGTGGCGCTGGGGCTGGTGGCCGTCGTGCTGGTCCATTCGTTCCCGGCCGAGCGGGTCTACCCGTGGTTGGGGTTGATCACCGGCCTCGTTGCCCTGGGCTTGGGGACGGGGCTGCTGCTGGTCCGGATCCGGGCCCGCCGGCAGGGCCTGGACCCGTGGGGCCATGGGCATTCGCATCCATGGGACGAAGGTGGAGCAGCGGCGCCTCGATCCCACGAGCACGGGCACGGCGCCGTCCACCGGCACGTCGAGGAGATGTCGAACGGGCGGGACGTCGCGGGGATGTCCGAGGAGGTCGGGGCCGACGCGACGGTTCCGGCGCCGAGCTCCGCTGTCCTCCTTCTCGAGTACCCGTCGCCCGATCCGCTCGCTTCGGAGACGGCCCACGGTCACGTCCATCCTGGCCCCGGCCATGGAGGGCCTGCCCGTCGGATGTCGGGCCGGGGCCTGGTGGCGCTGGCCGTGGCGGGGGGGATCCTGCCCTCGCCGACGGCGCTGGTCGTGCTGACCGGGGCCATCTATGCCCACCGTGTGGGCTACGGCCTGTCGCTCATCGTGGCCTTCAGCGCCGGGCTGGCAGCCGCACTCATGTTCATCGGCCTGCTGGCGCTGCGGGCGCGGTCTTTCGTGTCCGCCCGCCTGGGCGGGCGGTGGGGCGGGATCGTCCCCGTGGCCTCGGCCGCGGTGATCATGGGGTTCGGGCTTTTCTTCGCCCTCCGCGGCGCGTTCCAGATCGCCTGACCGCGGGCGGCCGCGAGGCTGGGCGGCTGCGGGCCTGGAGCCAGTCAGGGGGGAAGCCGGTCAGTGCTCCCGAATGGAACGAGGAGGCCGCACGAGGTGCGGCCTCCTCGAGATCCGCGCCCATCAGTCGCTGAGGACCGAGTGGACGCTCGTCCGGCCTTGCAGAGAAGGGGGATGCTTCTCACTTTCCGTTCGACGAGCGGGCACGGATGGTTCAGCCGGGCCGTGTTTTTTTTCGACGCTGAGACTTGACCAGACCACCAGCCTTGGACCCAAAGGCTACTGTGAGCTCAACCGTTTCTCGCGCCCCGCGGCGTCTGTCGATACGAAGTTACACGTATGTCGTTCCGTCAAGGGTGGGGAGTAAATCCTCGGTCTAGGATGCGAGATTAGAGCCCACCTTTAGCCGACCGTGGGGAAGAAGGGTGACATCTCTCTGCCAGGCCCTTCCAGCTGTACTGCTACATCGGAGGGGTCTTTCGCTTCTACAAAAGCAAGGGCCCACGACTACGACCGGTTCGCGTGGCTCCTCGCGCTCGGCGGCGGGCAAGCGACCTGACGTGGGAGGGGCCGACAGGAAGGTCTAACCGCCAAGTGCTAACTGACGTGAAGTTAGTGCAAGTGTATACAGTTGTCATTCCGAGTTCCCGATGGTCGCTATCGGCATTGGGGACACGCTCAGACACCTCCGGCCGCCAGAGAACTTGACAGTGGAAGAGTGGTGGCTCGGGATCAAGACGGCTCGCCGAACGAATCAGCGGATTCTCCCAATCATCGACGCCGATGGGGGTCCGTTCACCTACTTGGTTCCCGATGAGGCTGAAGAGTTGCTTCGCTTGGGGAATCCCCTAGCCCGGTCGCGAAGGGGTGTACCCGTAGGCGACCGCTTCGAGCGCAGGGTGGGCGGGCTCCTGAAGGTCCCGAAGAAAGCGATCAAGGAAGCCGAGGAGCGGGAGAAGAGGCCCCACGCGAGCCGTTCCGGTCTCGCTGAAACTGTTCCGCGATTTCTCGGGCTCGCTCGGCCCCCGCGCCTCCTAACTTCGGGGGGCACCATGGCATTGAGTTGGGCGGCGCACCCGCAGCAAGCCAGGCAAGCTGGTGGTTAATGCCCTGGTGAGCCAACAGGGCCGGGGCCGGCCCGGGGG
>DHWM01000105.1:21094-21659 GCA_002413185.1 Actinobacteria bacterium UBA5182 | reverse complement strand
AGGACCGACTCGTATCCATTCGGGTCCGCGTCGATCCGAAGGAGCACCGTGCCCCGCTCGGGCGTGAAGGTCCCGGCGCTGTCGAAGCGGGCTCCTCGCACCAGCCACACCTGATAGACCCGGCCTTCCGTCGGCTCGGGCATCGAGCCGAACAAGTACAGGGCGGGCCGCCCGGGCACGTACGCGGCGGCCAGCTTGACGGCAGTTTGGGAAGACGCGGTGTTGGCCGACAGCGTGACCACGTGTGATTGCGGGTGGCTCACCGTCGCCAGGACCTCCGTGGTCCGGGCCTGCCGCTGCTCGGCCTGGGTGACGCGACTGGTCAGGTGGGCGTTCCACGCCCCCAGCCCAGCCACGACGGCGACCAGGACGCCGGCCGCCGCGACGGGCAGCCACCGAAGCCGCCCGGTGCGGCGGCTTCGAACCGCTCGACGAAGCCTCGTCTTCAGGAGGCGGGGCGGCCGCCGGAAGCTCGCTGCCAGCGCCAAATCACCGGCCGTGGCCTGGAACCGGTCGAGCACCTCACGGCACTCGGGGCAGGTCGGAAGATGCCCCTCGACCATCT
>DHWM01000105.1:762-20864 GCA_002413185.1 Actinobacteria bacterium UBA5182 | reverse complement strand
GCGGCCAGCGTGCGGGTCTTCACGGTTCCCAGCGGGATGGCCAGCTCCTCGGCGATCCTGGCCTGGGTGTACCCATCGAAGTACGCCAGCTCCAGCACCTTTCGCTGTTCCGCCGGAAGCCTGCCCAGCGCGGCGATCACGTCCGCTCGCCGGGTGCTCAGCCAGGCTTCCTCGACGATGCCCTCCGCTACATCTTCGTCAACGGCCCGCCCGGGGTTCATTTTCTCCGAGCGCCGCCGGAGGCGCTCCTCCCGCCGAACGGTGTCCACCGCCCGGTGATGCACCAGGGACAGGAAGAACGAGCGGAAGGTGCCTCGTGACGGATCGAACGCCTCCGGCGTCCGCCACATCGCCAGGAAGGAATCGTGGACCACCTCTTGAGCCAGGCTCTCCTGTCCGGTCACCCGGAACGCCAGGCCGAACGCCGCGGGGGCGTACCGCCGGTACAGCTCCTCGAAGGCGCCGCGGTCCCCCGCCACCACCCGCCCGTGAAGGGCGGCGTCGCGGCGATCCTCCGAGCGGTCCGAATGCACGCCGCCTTGTGTAGCAGATGCTGCCTACCATGGGCCGGTGCGAGCAGGAAGGTGGCGGCGACGTCGGGAGCCGGCTTCGAGCGGGCATCGTGTGGTGCTGTTCTCCCGCCGGACGTGCGGCCTGTGCGACGAAGCCCGCCGAGTCCTGCTGGCCGGGCGTGCAGGCACGCCGTTCGAGTTCGAGGAGCGGTTCATCGACGGCGACGATCGGCTCGAGCTCGCCTACGGCGTCCGGGTGCCGGTTGTCCTGGTCGACGGCGTCGAACGATTCGAGATCGCCGTCGACCCGGCTGAGCTCCGCCAGCTCCTCCGGTCGTGACCGCGGGGAGCCGAACCGAACCCCCGCGACCCGGCGGCGAGCTTGTGCCATTGTGCGTCCGGCGTTCACAATCGCGCTAGAATCGTCGGCGTGACGGCGTCCGTCGCCCACCCATGAGAGGCCGATCGATCCCCGAAGCGACCGTGGGGCGCCTTCCCGTCTATCTCCGGGCGCTGGTGGAGATGGCCGAACGCGGCGCCACCACCACGTCCTCCGAGAGCCTGGCCGAGGCCGCCGGGGTCAATTCGGCCAAGGTTCGAAAGGATCTCTCCTACCTGGGCTCCTACGGCACCCGGGGCGTCGGCTACGACGTGGCCTACCTCATCCACCAGGTCAGGCGGGAGCTCGGCCTGACCCAGCACTGGCCGGTGGTCATCGCCGGGGCGGGGAACCTGGGGCACGCTCTGGCCAAGTACAAGGGGTTCACCGAGCGAGGGTTCCGGATCGTGGCGCTGGTGGACACGGTGGCCGGGACGGTGGGCCAGCGGATCGGTGGGCTCCCCGTCGAGGACATCGAAAGCCTGGACAAGATCGCCCGGCGGGAGGACGTGGCCATCGGGCTGATCTGCACCCCGGCGGCCGCCGCCCAGGAGGTCGCCGACCGGATGGTTGCAGCCGGGATCCGTTCGATCCTGAACTTCGCCCCCGCCGTTATCTCGGTTCCGGAGCACGTCTCGGTGAGGAAGGTCGACCTGTCGCTGGAGCTGCAGATCCTGGCGTACTACGAGCAGCGCAAGGCCGTGCTGGCCGAGGTGAAGGACGGCCGGGCCACTCGCGACCTGGCCGGCGCGGCCGCCGCTCCCTGAGCCGCCCATGACCTCGCGCCCCGGAGCGTCCTAGATGCCCATCCTCGCCCTGGGGGTGTCCTACCGCCGCGCCTCCGTCGAAATGCTGGAGCGGTTGGCGTTTCCCGTGGATTCGCTGCCCAAGGCGTACCGGCAGCTTCGGGATCTGGACTCGGTTCGGGAGGCCGTGATCGTCTCGACGTGCAACCGCGTCGAGGTCTACGGTGAGGTCGGGTCCTATCATGCGGGGTTCCTCGACCTGAAGCGGTTCCTGTCGGACTCGCGAGAGGTGGGGGCCGAGGAGTTCGCCGAGCCGCTGTACTCCCATTACGAGGAGGACGCCGCGGAGCACCTCTTCGGCGTGGCGGCGGGCATCGACTCGATGGTGCTCGGCGAGCCCCAGATCCTCACCCAGGTCCGGGGGGCGTACCAGCGGGCCCAGGGCGAAGGGGCCACCGGAGCCATGCTGTCCGCGCTGTTCCGGGCGGCCATCCGGGCAGGTCGAAGGGCCCGCAGCGAGACGGCCATCGGGGCGTCGCCTGGCGCGTTCGTCGAGGCGGGGGCGCGGGTGGCGGAGCGCTCGCTGGGGACGCTCCACGGGGCGGCGGTGGTGGTGGTGGGAGCCGGGGAGATGGCCAGGCTGGCCGTCCGTCATCTCCAGGCCCATGCCGTGGGATCCGTTCGGATCGTCAACCGGAGCGTCGAACGGGCCGCGCGGCTGGCCGGAGGGACGGGGGCCGCCGCGTTGGGCCTCGAGGATCTGGCGGCGGCGGTGGCCCAGGCCGACGTGGTGGTCTCTTCGACTGGAGCCGCTGGACTGGTCATCGGGCGGGAGGTCGTCCGGCGCGCGGTCCGTGGACGGCGCGACCGACCGCTGTTCCTGCTCGACCTGGCGGTGCCCAGGGACGTCGATCCCGCCGTCGCGGCGTTGGCGGGTGTCCGGCTCGTCGACATCGACGGCCTGCGCGAGGTCCTGGCCGAGGATGGGCGAGACCTGGGTGAGGATGTGGAACGAGTTCGAAGGATCCTCACCGAGGAGGTCGCCCGGTTCGCCGCGTGGCGCCGCGCGGCCCGCCTGGCCCCGCTGATCCAGGCGCTCAGGGACAGGGGAGCGGCCGTTCAGGCCTCCGAGCTGGCCCGGGTGGCGCCCCGTCTCGGTTCGCTGTCCGAACGGGAGCGCCAGGCGGTCGAACAACTTGCCCAGGGGATCGTGGCCAAGCTGCTGCACGACCCCATCGTGCGGCTGAAAGCGACGTCCGGGCCCGGCGCGGCAGACTCCCTGGCCAAGGCGCTGGCGGACCTGTTCGGGATCGATTTCTCGCCCGGCGCCTGAGGGCGGCGGCGCGAGGCGGGCTTTGGTCATGAAGGCAGGCAGGATCTCGAAGCTTCGGATCGGGACGCGACGGTCCCGCCTGGCGGTGGCCCAGGCCGAGGAGGTGGCCCATCGACTCCTGGCGTTGGGGGTCGACACCGAGCTCGTCCCGATCGTGACCGCCGGCGATCGAGGCGCGCCCGCCACGGCGTCACCGGCCGGGTTGAAGGGACTCTTCGTCGCCGAGATCGTCCGGGCGCTCCAGGACGGCGAGGTCGACCTGGCGGTCCACTCGGCGAAGGACCTCCCCTCGGACGACCCGCCCGGGGTCGTGGTGGGGGCCGTTCCCGAACGAGCCGACCCCTTCGACGTCCTGGTGACCCGGGAGGGACGACCGATCGAGCCGGGCATGGCCATAGGCACGTCCAGTCTCCGCCGGAGGGCCCAGCTCCTCCGAGCCCATCCCGGCGTGGAGGTTCGGGAGCTTCGGGGGAACGTCGACACCCGCCTGGCCAAGCTGGACGCCGGAGTGGTCGACGCAGTGGTGCTGGCGTCGGCCGGCCTGGAGCGGTTGGGGCTGACCGTGGCGAACGCGGTGCCCTTGCCGCTGGAGGAGATGGTTCCGGCCCCCGGACAGGGAGCGCTGGCGGTGCAGGTCCGGGCGACGGGAGGCGGCGATGACGGGATCCGGGAAGCCATCGGGCTGCTCGATCACCCGAGGAGCCGGCAAGCCTTCGAGTCGGAACGCGCCCTGGTGGCCCGACTGGGAGGCGGGTGTGCGTTGCCCCTGGGCGCCTACGCCGAAGCCCGCGCGGAGGGCATCCGAATGCTGGCGGTGGTCATTCGCCCCGACGGGAGCGATCTGGTGTGGGCCCAGGCGGAGGCGCCCACGGCCGAGGAGGTCGCCCTGGAGGCCGGTGACATCCTGGCCGCGGGTGGGGCCCGAGAGATCCTGGCCGCCCTGAACGCGAGCGCCTTCGAGGCCGGGGGATGAGGGCCACACCGCCGGGGTCACGTTCGCTGCTGGGCTCCCTGCGGGGGCGCGTCGTGGTGGTGACGCGGCCGCGGGAACAGGCGGATCGGCTGGTGGCGTTGCTGGAGGAACGCGGGGCGACGGCGCTGGTGGCGCCCACCATCCGGGTGGTCCCGGCGCCCCGGGCGTCCCTCCAGAGGGCGGTGCGGTCCCTTTCGGACGGTCTGTTCGAGTGGGTCGTCTTCACGAGCGCCGCGGGGGTCGAGGCGGTGTTCGAGGCGCTGACGGAGCGCCCCCCGGCCCTCCCCGCGCTCGCCGCACGCGTCGCCGCCGTCGGAACCGGCACCGCCGCCACCCTTCGAGCCCGAGGCGTCGAACCGGATCTGGTCCCGGGCACCTTCACCACGTCGGCCCTGGGGCGAGCCATCCCACGCGGATCGGGCCGGGTGCTTCTGCCTCGAGCGGATATCGCCCCCGACGGGCTGGAGGCAGCGCTGTCGGCGAAGGGGTGGACTCCGGTCCGGGTGGACGCGTACCGCACCCAGCTGGCGGGGGCTCTCCCCGACCAGGCCAGGCGAGCCTTGCAGGAGGGTCGAATCGACGCCGTCACCTTCACCAGCGCCTCGACGGTGCAGGGGTTCCTCCGAGCCGCGGCGTCGCTGGTCGACGACATCCGGACCCGGCGGGCCACGGAGCCACGGTCCCGCCGACGCCCCAAGCTCGTCTCGATCGGGCCGGTGACGTCGGCGGCCCTTCGGTCGGCCGGCATGAGCCCCGATGCGGTCGCCCGGCCGCATACAATCGAAGGGCTCGTCGTTGCCGTGGAGCGAGCGCTCGCTCCCCCAGGCGGCCCGGGCCGGAAGGAGTCCCGGTAGCCATGTCGTTCCCAGAGCGCCGTCCTCGCCGCCTTCGCCGCACGCCCGAGCTTCGCGCCCTGATCCGGGAGACCGAGCTCTCGCCGCGGCACCTCATCGCTCCGCTGTTCGTCAAGGAGGGGATCGACGAGCCCCAGCCGATCGCCTCGATGCCGGGCCAGTCTCAACACAGCCTGGAGTCGCTGCGGAAGGAAGCCCGCGACATCGCCTCGCGAGGGGTGACGGCGTTCGTCCTGTTCGGCGTGCCCGCGCGGAAGGATGCGGAAGGATCCGAAGCGTGGAACCCAGACGGGATCGCGCAGCTGGGGCTGCGGGCGCTCCGGGAGGAGCTCGGCGACGACCACGTCCTGATCGCCGACCTGTGCCTGGACGAGTACACCGACCACGGGCACTGCGGCGTGCTCGGCGACGACGGTTCAGTGGACAACGACCGGACGGTGGGCCTGTACCGGCGCATCGCCCTGACCCAGGCGGAAGCCGGCGCCGACCTGGTGGCGCCGTCGGGCATGATGGACGGCCAGGTCGCGGCGATCCGGTCGGCGCTGGACGAGGGGGGCCATACCGACCGGGTGGGGATCCTGGCGTACGCGGCGAAGTTCGCTTCGGCGTTCTACGGACCGTTCCGCGACGCCGCCGAGTGCGCTCCTCGGTTCGGGGACCGGGCCGGCTACCAGATGGACCCGGCAAACTCCGACGAGGCCATCAGGGAGATCCGCGCCGACATCGATGAGGGGGCCGACATCGTCATGGTCAAGCCGGCCCTGCCCTACCTGGATGTCATCCGGCGGTCGAAGCAGGAGACCGGCGGGTTCCCCCTGGCCGCGTACAACGTGAGCGGTGAATACGCCATGGTGAAGGCGGCGGTCGAACGAGGGTGGCTGGAGGAGCGCCGAACGACGCTGGAGATCCTCACGGCGATCAGGCGGGCCGGCGCCGACCTCATCCTGACCTACCACGCCAAGGACGCGGCCGACTGGCTGGCCTGAGGAAGACTCCGTGATGCGCGCCGTCATGCTGCTGTGCGACTCGGCGCAGGTTGCCGACGGCAAGCTCTACATTCTGGGTGGAGGATGGTCGGTCACCGGGCCCGGGCCCACCCAGATGGCCATCGCGCTCCGGATCGACGTCCCGTGGGACGAGACGAACCGCACCCATCACATCCGCCTGGAGCTCATGGACGGTGACGGGAACGCGGTCATGCTTCCCGGCCCCATGGGTGAGGTGGCGGTGTTCTTCGAGGGGGACTTCGAGGTGGGGCGGCCGCCCGGCGTGCATCCGGGCACGCCCATGGTCGTGCCGCTGGCCTTCGGGATGGGACCGATGCAGCTCCTTCCGGGGAACCGCTACACGTGGAAGCTCTCCATCGACGGCGAGGAGGACGAGAACTGGCAGGTGGGGTTCTCCACCCGGCGGGCGGACACGCCGCCGGGTCCGATGACGGCGCAGTGAACGCGGGGTGTCAGAGCCCCAGCGTCCTGCGGAGGATCTGGTCCTTCACGGCGTCGGGCATGACCGCGGTCACCCTGGCCGCGAGCTCGGCGTCGTAGCCGACCAGGTAGCGGGACCGGGGCGACCTCACCGTCAGCGACCGGGCCACCACCTTCGCCACCTTCCCCGGACCGGCCATGAAACGCCTGGTGAGGTCGATCCCCTGCTGGGTGCGACGGTACGCGGCGGCGTAGCGCGACCGGTCCCGCGTCTCGAGCTCCTGGCCTGCCGAATCCCAAATCCCGGTGTCGATGCTGCCCGGCTCGATCAGGATCACCTTGATCCCGTCGGAGGCGACCTCCATCCGAAGGGCGTCCGACAGCCCCTCGACGGCGTGCTTGGCGCCCTGGTACCAGCCGGTGAGAGGCGTGGTGGTGCGTCCGTAGATGGAGGAGATGTTGACGATCCGTCCCTCACCGGCCGCGCGCATCAGCGGGATGCCGAGGCGGGCCAGGCGCATCGGCGCGATGACCATCGTCTCCAGCGCGGCGCGGGCCTCGGCATCGCCCACGTCCTCGATCGCCCCGCTGAAGGACGAGCCCGCGTTGTTCACCAGACCCCAGGGCTTGACCCGCTGCATGACCCGCCGGCACGCCGCGGCGTCCGTGACGTCGAGGAGAATGGTCTCGACCTCGACGCCGGCCTGGCGGGCCGCTTTCCGCACCTGCCGGGCCTTGGCGCCCGAGCGAACCGAGCCGACCGAGCGAAAGCCCCGCTTCGCCAGCTCGATGGTCGTGGCCAGCCCGATCCCGGAGTTCGCTCCGGTGGTGAGGACGGTCCTTCCGTTCGAGTCCATGGAGACGTTGAGCCTATCCGGGCGCGGCCATCACCGGATGAGCTCGGACGCGCCCATCCGCCGCGCCGCGACCTCGGCGATCCGTTGCACCAGGGCCGGCGTTGGCGACCACCACTTCGATCCCGCCGAACCGCTCCACCGCGCCGGCCACCGCCTTCTCCAGCTGGTCGGCCTGGCGGACGTCGGCCTCGAACCACGCCGCATTCGGGCCCAGCCGATCGGCCAGGGCCGCCAGCCGCTCGGGCTCCAGTCCCGCCAGGGCGAGGTTCGCTCCCTTCGCCGCGAGCTGCCGAGCCGTCTCCGCCCCGATCCCGCGGGCGGGCCCCGTGATGAGGACCGTCTTGCCCCGGATGCCGTACCGCCGCCCGCCCTGACCCATTACGCCTTTAGAACGGCGAGGCCTGCCCGAACCACTCGCCCATCCGCGCAGCGACCTGGAAGTCGCCCTCCAGCTCGATCTTGCCCTCCATGAAGGCCTGGGTGGGGGGGAGCTGGCGGCAGACGATCCTGGCGAACGTGGGAAGCGCCATCCGCAAGGTGACGGCCGGGGACGGCGAACGACCGGAGCCGGTGCTGATGGAGGCCCCGGCGATCCGAACCAGCCACGGCCGCACCTCCTCGCCCACCCGGAGCTCGTACTGGATATCGCCGGAGAACCCCAGCGCCTTCCCGGGCTGGAAGTTGCGTTCCATGCCCTGGAAGACCAGGCGGAGGCCGGCGTTCGACCCGACGGTTCGGTTGAGCTGGTCGTCGGACCGGCTCCGGACGAACGCGGCGAACGCCGCCTCCGTCTTCGCTTGGAGCCACGTGGCGGCCCGAGCCCGGGTCCGTTCGAACGCCGCGATGGCGCGGTCGCGCGGTGCGGGAATGTCCTTGAAGGTGAGCGCCGGGCGCCCACCACCGAGGGATGGCACCGGAGCGGGCTCGGGCTCGCTCTGGGGAAGGACGACGTAGCCTGCCTCGGCCGTCCGTGCCGGGGCCCGCCGGGCCAGCGCCTTCGCCGATACCCCGAGCAGCCGTTCCTCCTTCGCTGCGTCCCGTTCCTCCAGCCGCTCGGCGAACCGCGGCAGGACTTCCTTGCCGAACAGTTCGATCGACTGGCAGATGTGCTCGTGCTGGTTGCGCCCGGCCTGTCCGACGAAGATGACCTGGTCCACACCGGCCGCCTCGTAGCGCTCCATGAGTTCGGTGACCTGCTCGGGAGTTCCGATGGCCCCCCGCAGCGACCCCACGCCCTGCTGGAGGAGGTTCACGCCCAGGGGCGCCGCGGCCGCCGTCACGATGTCCCTGGCGAACCCGAACTCGTCGCGGTGCTGCTCGAATTCGTCCCACACGCTGGTCCGGCCCGGCCGGTGCTGCCCGAACACGTAGTAGTGGGCCAGCGAGTACCCGAAGAAGTGCGCGCCGTCGATGCCGCGTTGGATGGCCGTCTCCTCATCCGGATGGCACATGAACGGGAGGACCACGGCGACGTTCGGGTTCACGGCGAAGCCCCCCGGGACGCAGTCGTCCGAGGCCAGGATGCGGTAGTACTCGTCCACCCACTCCTTGGCCTGCTCCGGCTCGATGAAGCTGAACGACAGCGCCCCCAGGCCCTTGCGCGCCGCCAGCAGGATGGTCTCGCGGCGGCTGCACGCCACCCACAGAGGAGGGTGGGGCCGCTGCTTCGGCTTCGGCAGCACGTTTCGTTGCGGCATCTTGACCCACCGGCCGTCGTAGCCGGCGAAGGGCTGCTCCACGAACATGCGGGTGATCGCGTCGAGGGCCTCGTCCCACTGCTCGCGCTTCATCTCCCGGGGAACGCCCAGGCCGCCCAGCTCCACCTGCGAGCTTCCCTCGCCGGTGCCGAACTCGACCCGCCCGCCCGAGATCAGGTCCAGCGTGGCGATGCGCTCCGCGACCCGGGCCGGGTGGTTGACCGGCGGAGGGAGCTGGACGATCCCGTGGCCCAGCCGGATGTCCTTGGTCCGCTGGCTCGCCGCGGCCAGGAAGACCTCCGGCGCGCTGGAGTGCGAGTACTCCTCGAGGAAGTGGTGCTCCACCTCCCACACGCTGTGAAAGCCGACCCGGTCCGCCAGCTCGACCTGCTCCAGGGCGTCGCCCAGCAACCGCTCCTCCCCGTCCGTCGCCCACGGCCGGGGGAGCTGATGCTCGTAGAACAACCCGAATCGCATGCGTCTCCTTCGTCGCGCCCGTCGAGCCGGATGCCGCGCCGGCGGCACAGGAATGGTGGCGGGTGGACCCCGGCCGCGCAAACCCGGTTCCTTGCGAAGACGCCATCGTGAGGTCTCGGTCGGTCGAGAGGAGGCGTGGTCGGGCACAATGGCGGGCGTGACGGATGCCTCGGACGAGCTGTTCGAACGAGCCCGGCGGGTCATTCCCGGCGGCGTGAACTCGCCGGTCCGGGCGTTCGGCGCGGTCGGAGGCACGCCCCGGTTCGTCACCGCGGGGCGGGGGGCGTTCCTCATCGACGCCGACGGCAACGAGTACCTCGACTACGTCCAGTCGTGGGGAGCGCTGCTGTTCGGCCATGCCAGGGAGGAGATCGTTCGGGCCGCGATCGAGGCTGCGCGGCGGGGGACGTCGTTCGGCGCCCCCACCGAAGGCGAGGTCGAGTTTGCCGAATGCATCACCGCCCTAGTCCCGTCGGCGGAGATGGTGCGGTTGGTGTCCTCGGGCACGGAGGCCGCCATGTCCGCCGTCCGCCTGGCCCGAGCGTTCACGGGGCGGACCAAGATCGTGAAGTTCGAGGGTTGCTACCACGGGCACTCGGACGCGTTGCTGGCCCGGGCAGGGTCGGGGGTGGCCACGTTCGGGCTCCCCGGCTCGCCGGGCGTGACCGGTGCCGCCGCGGCCGACACCCTGGTGGTGCCCTACAACGACGCCGCGGCGGTGGAGGGTGCCTTCGCCGAAGCGGGCGGAGACATCGCGTGCGTCATCGTGGAGCCGGTGGCTGCGAACATGGGTGTGGTCCCGCCGGCCGAGGGATTCCTGCCGCGCCTCCGGGAGCTGTGTCACGACGCGGGCGCATTGCTCGTCTTCGACGAGGTCATCACGGGGTTCCGAGTGGGGAGGGGTGGTGCCCAGCAGCTCTTCGACGTGAAGCCCGACCTGACCTGTCTGGGAAAGATCATGGGCGGGGGGTTCCCGTGCGCGGCGTTCGGGGGGCGGGCCGACGTGATGGACCGGCTGGCGCCCTCGGGCCCCGTCTACCAGGCCGGGACGCTCTCGGGGAACCCGGTGGCCGTCGCGGCCGGCCTGGCCGCCCTGACGTTGGTACAGAAGGTCGATCCCTACGCCGAGCTGGCGGGACGAGCCAACCTCCTCGCCACCGGCCTGCAGGACGCGCTCTCCTCGGCGGGAGTTCCTGCAGCGGTCAACCGGGTCGAGTCACTGCTCTCGCTGTTCTTCACCGACGGCCCGGTGACGAACTTCGATCAAGCCCGCGGGGCCGACCACGAACGGTACGGGCGATTCTTCCACGGCATGCTCGGGCGGGGCATCTTCCTTCCGCCCAGCGGCTACGAGGCGTGGTTCCCGAGCGTGGCCCACACCGACGAGCACGTCAAATGGACGGTGGCAGCCGCCGAGGAGGCCGTCGGGGACCTGTGACCCTGGGTCGGCCGGTCAACGGCTGATCGTGATCAGCAGCGCCACGAAGATGACGACCACCATCACCGTGAAGGCGAGGAAGGCGTCGGCCCCGTTGGTGATGATCCCGAGCAGGTGCATCGCTCTCCTCTCTCCCTACGCCGGCCCGAACCAGGGTGGCGCTGTGCCGCCCGTCAGGATCGCCTTGCGCTTCCGCTCCGCCTTGTCGAGGAGCGGGAGGTGGATCAGGAACCCCAGCACCGACGCGATCAGGAAGGCGTAGGAGTAGATCGGCACGTCGCCCTTGTCCCGATAGGCGAACACGGTGACCTCGGGTCCGCCCAGCGTGTATGCGGCGTGGGTCCCCACGAGCTGCGTGGAGCCCTTCGCCGTCACGAACTCCACGTCTTCCACCGAGAACGTCGTGGGGTCGAAGTTGAAGCAACCGAGCTGGGTCAGAGGCGGCTTGGCCGGGTTGCAGACCTTGGTGCCCTTGCTCTGCAGTTCCTTGATGGCCTGCTGGGCCAGATAGGACTGGATGACGGCGTCGACGGTGTCTACCGAAGGCTTGGTGAAGGCGTTCGGAGCCTGCCACCGGCCTCCCGGATAGGACTTCGTCTCCGGGTACTTCGACTGGACCGCGCCGGTCCCCGCGGCGAACACCTGCCAGTGCGGTTCGGTGCCTCGCGGTCCCTCGTTCTTGGGCGTCCCGCTCACCCCAAGGATGCTGGGCTGCCCGAGGACCCAGATGAGCGAGAAGATGATCATCCACCCGAAGAAGGACACAGCCAGCACCAGGTAGCCCATCCGAAGCCCGAAGATCGCCGTCAGCAGGACGTACACGCTGCCGACGAACAGGATGAGCGAGCAGACGATGACCGCGACCCCTTTGGTGAAGGTGGGAGCGAGGGCGAGGGCGGTGGTCACGGGCCCGCTATCCCGCCTTCGGAGGGTTGATGCACAGGTTCTTGTCCTTGGGCTCTTTCTGGATCGACAGGATGTAGTTCACCAGGTCCTGGATCTGCTGGTCGTCCATGGCTCCGGCGAACCGCACGCTCCAGGACGGCATGTCGCTCCCCGAGCGTCCCTCGGAGATGGTGGCCACGATGTCCTGGATCCCGTGGATCTGGGCGTGCCCGTACGCCGGGCCTCCGCACACGGTCTGGAGGTTCGGGACCGCCACGATGTTCCCGTTGAACACGTTCTGACCGCCGCCCAGGGTCTGCCCGTGACACCGGGCGCAGTTGAACCCCAGGGGGTTGGCGAGCGTGCCGGGCAGCGTGGTCTGGTGCCCCCGCTCCACCGAGAGCGCCATCTCGCTCTTCGTGTCGTTGAGGTTGGTGGTGGGCTCGTTGTACCAGACCACCGGGATCCAGATGGCCATGAACACCACGAACACGGCGCCCCACGCGATGAGACGCTCCAGGACCGGCCGCTCGAGGTCGGGGTCGGCCGGGCCCGGCTGCATCGCCCTGGGGATATCGAGCTCGGGGCCTCTTCTGGGCCGGCGAATGCCGGCGGCCACCGCCGCGAAGGCCACCAGGACGCCGATCCCGACGCCGATGCCGATCAGGAAGGCCCGGCTCGTGGTCAGCGCGGCCAGGATGCTCATGAAACGATCCCCACGGGCAAGCTCATCCGCCCGCCGCGCCTCCCACGCAGAACGGGCCCTCCGGCGCCTGGTGGATGGTGTTCGTGCCTCGGGGCGGACCCGGGATGATCGTGGAGGTGTCCACCTTGACCTGGCCACCTTCGACGGTCACCTTGAACCGCATCAGGCCGGTGGGGGCCGGCCCGAGCTGGTACTCGCCGGCGTAGTTGTACTTGGAGCCGTGACACGGGCATTCGAACCACTGGCTGGCCTGGCAGAACGGCACCCGGCAGCCCAGGTGTGCGCACTTCTGGTACAGCGCCATCAGGCCGTCGGCGGTGATGCCCTGGTAGATCGATTTCGTTCCGTCGCCCGTGTAGTTGATGAGGTAGAACCGCCCCGCTCCGAAGTACACGGGCTGGCGGTTCTCGGAGATCTGGTTCTTGATGACGTCGGCGGTGTCGGGCAGGGTGATCAGGGAGCCGAACCCGCCCTTCAGGTTCGGCCACAGGAACGCGATGCTGGCGCCGCCGAACTGCGCTCCGAACACCATCAGCGAGGCCAGCAGGCCCCCCCGGAAGAAGTCGCGCCGCGACACGACCACCTTCTTGCGCGACGGTGCGGGGGCCGGGGCCGCCGCCACGGCCGGCCGGCCAGCCCCGGGCGTGGACCCCTCGCTCACCGCCGCCCTGGCCCGGTCGCTCCTGCGAGCGCGGAGGAAGGACCCCGCCAGGAGCATCACGAACAGGGCGAACAGCACCACGACGATCCCCACGGCGAACGTGGACTGCGCGATACCCAGCATCCTCACGGTCTCCGGCTCCCGGCGTGGCCAGTCATAGCTCGAAGAAGATCCCCTGGCTCCACGGCCACACCCAGTTGAAGCCCGGGCCGCGGAAGAACGAGCCGGAGATGGTGAGGGTGGCCCCGAACATGAACAGCATCGTGAACAGCGTGATGGCGAGCTTGCGGTCCCCCGGCTTGTTGCTGGGGTTGCGGTCGACGTAAGGGACTGCCATCAGCCCGACCAGGATGAGTGTCGGGACGATCACGCCGGCGATCATGGGATGGAAGTAGCGGAGCAGCTCCTGCAGGCCCAGGAAGTACCACGGCGCCTTCGAGGGGTTCGGGGTGAGGTTCGGGTTGGCCAGCTCTCGCAGGGGAGCCTGCACGAAGGTCGAGAACACGATGACCACGGCCAGAACCACCAGCAGGGCCACGAACTCCTCGATCAACAGGTGCGGGAAGACGTTGATGCGGTCGCCCTGTTCGCGTTCCACCCGCTGCACGCCCTCCGGCGCCACCAGGGCCAGGAGCCGGTGCTTGTCGGGAGCGCCCGGCTTGGCGCTGGGGGCCCGGCCCGTCGGAGCCGGCGCCGTGCGAACCGCCGCCGCCGGTGGGGGGGCATAGGCGACGGTGGCCCCCGGCGCGGCCATGGCAGCGGCCGCCGCGGCAGCCGTCCCGCCGTTGCCGCCGCCGTCGCCGCCCGCGGCCGCCGCCGCGGCGTGCTCGCGTTCGGCCGGGGCCTTCGCTTCCCGTTCGGGCTCGCCGTGCATCTTTCGATATGCCCGGACGCCGGCGGCCCGAGCCCGGCCCTCGGCCACCCGGCGGTCGGTGCCCTTGGCCAGCTCGGCCTGGAGCGTCTTGTCGAGGACCTCCTGGTCGAGCGGGGTCTCTTCGCGTGTCGCCATCGGTCGCTTCTCCTCCTACAGCGGCCCGCTGATGCCGCCGTCCTTGCGGATCCGCCAGAAGTGCACGGCCAGGAACAGCACCAGGACGAACGGTAAGGCCAGGACGTGCAACACGTACCACCGTAAGAGCGTGGCCGGGCCCACCTCCAACCCGCCCAGCAGCAGGAACCGCACCTGGCTGGCGATCAGCGGGGAGTAGCCGGCGAGGTTCGTGCCGACCGTGACCGCCCAGATCGAGAGCTGGTCCCACGGGAGGAGATAGCCGGTGAACGAGAGGCCCAGGGTCAGGAACAGCAGGATCACCCCGACCACCCAGTTGAACTCGCGGGGCGGCTTGTACGCGCCGGTGTAGAACACCCTGGCCATGTGCAGCGCAACGGTGAACACCATGAGGTGGGCGGACCATCGGTGGATGTTCCTGACCAGGTCCCCGAAGAACACGGTGTTCCGGATGGTCAGCATGTCGCTGTAGGCCTGGGCTCCGCCGATGTCGGCGGACGGCCGGTAGAAGAACATCAGGTAGATCCCGGTCACGGTGAGGAGCGCGAACAGGAAGAACGACAGCCCGCCCAGGCAGAACGTGTACGTCAGCTTCAGCCCGTGGCGCTTGATCTTGACCGGGTGCAGGTGGTACAGGACGTTGTTCATCATCGCGAGCGCACGGTCCCGCTGCGTGTCCTTGTATCCCTTGCGGAAGATCGAACCGGGCCGGAACACGGACTTCCAGACCTCGGTCTCCCGGACCTTGTCCAAGGCTTCCATCGGGCTGGGAGGCTTTGGCAGTCTGTCCTTGAGCTTCAAGGGCGTTCGGGTCCTTTCGGTTCGAACCTACTCGACGTCGACGTCCACCTTCTGGGACATGGGAACCGCAGCCATCGTGCGCCGCCCGCCGTCCCCCTCCGGCAGGCGCGCATAGTACAGGCAGTCGCTGGGGCAGCGCTCCACGCACACGGAGCACCTGGTGCAGGCGTTGTCGTCCACCACGAAGATGGCGAAGGAGTTCTGGACCTCCGCCTCCACGGCCTCGTCCTCCGTGTTCTGCACGATCCCGGGGTCGAGCATGAAGATGCAGTTCCAGGGGCAGACGTCCTCGCAGGCCCGGCACAGGATGCACGGCTCGGGGTCCAGCATGAGGTGCTTGGGCGACTTCACGCCCTCCTTCAGCCAGTCCGGATCGACGCTCTCGATGGTGTAGTCGGTCTTGATATCGACTTCGGTCTTCACGAACGGCATGCCGTCAGCTCCCCTCGGCGGTGGTCCGCTCGGGCCTCACCGGTATCCCCCAGTGGGCCGGCTCTCGCTCTCGCTGCGCAGCCTCCGGCGCAGCTTCTGGACATGATACGGGACCATGATGAAGCCGCCGAAGGGGGCACTGAACAGGATGATCGCGACCACGTCGCGGAGCTTGAACAGCCAGAACCGGGTCTGGCGCCATCCGAGCTTCTGGTCCGCGAAGTACAGCCACCAGGACGGGATCACCGCGAGGAGGATGATGGCCAGCAACCACATGACCAGCGAGAACACCACGGCCTTGGTCCACGTCCATTCGAAGTCCCTGAAGAACGCCTCGGTCCGCTGGCGCATCGGCGCCGGCATCGTCTTCAGCATGAGCTCGACGGGGTTCATCATCGGAGGGCCTCCCGGCTCGCGGGCGGATTATAGGCAGCGGCCGCCGAACCCCTCAAACATGTGATCTCCCTCGCCCTCCCGAGCGGGAGGTTGGGGGTCCCCGGAGGGCTTGTGAAGCCGTTCACAAGCATCGCCACCACTATGGCTCGCCGTGGGAGCTTCTGCAACCAAATCTCGATCGCACTTGGCCGCGCGCTTCGAGGAGCGGGCTGGGAGGATTGATCTCATCATGCTGGGCGACATCGCGCGAGGTGTGCAGTCGTGGTGGGCGCCCGCGCTGGCCTTCGCCGCGGGCGTGGTCTCCTTCGCCTCACCGTGCGTCCTTCCACTGGTCCCCGGTTACCTCTCCTTCGTCACCGGGGGACGGGCTCCCGGGGGCGAGGACCGCCGGCCGGTCGTGCCGATCCTGTTGTTCATCCTGGGGTTCACGGTGGTCTTCACGGTGCTGTTCGGCTTCACGGCGAGTGCCGTCAGCGGATGGCTCCACTCCTCCACGGGGCGCCGGGTGGCGGGTGGCGTGGTGCTGGCGTTCGGGGTGTTCATGCTGCTGTACGCGCTCCGCCTGGGCGTGCCGTGGCTGTACCGAGAGGAGCGTCCGCTGCTGTCCCGGGTCCGGCCCGGCGCCGCGGGCGCGTTCCCTCTGGGGATGGCGTTTGCGGTCGGCTGGACGCCCTGCATCGGCCCGGTGCTCGGCGCCATCGTCACCCTCGCCGCGAACCAGGGAAGCACACCCAGGACGGTCGTTCTGCTCCTGATCTATTCCCTCGGGCTGGGGGTGCCCTTTCTCCTGGTCGGGCTGGGGGTGCGCCGGCTTATGGGGGCGTTCCGGTTCTTCAGCAGGAACTATCACTGGTTCGCCGGCGTCAGCGGGGCGGCGCTCGTCGGGATCGGCATCCTGCTGATCACCGGGGAGTGGACCCGCCTGGTGGCGCCGCTGTTCCGGTTCGCCAACCGCATCGGCCTTCCCATATAGTCGCGAGCCGCTCGGCCGGCACCGTGTCCTCGGCACGTCGCCGCTCCGCGAACGGGCGCGCCATACTGAGGGCCGACATGTCCAGGCCCGGATCCGTCCTCTCCACACCCCCGAACCACCAGCCCAGCAGGGAACGTCCGGACACCGTCCGGTCGGATCGCCGTCTTCGGGTGGTGGCCGTTCTGGCCACCACCACCACGTTCCTCCTGGTGGCCATCGGCGCGCTGGTCCGGGCCACCGGATCCGGCGAAGGATGCACTGGGTGGCCGAAATGCTCGGCCGGGAGATGGCTTCCCCCGCTCGAGTACCACGCGATCATCGAGTACTCGCACCGGATGACGGCGGTGATCGACATCGCGCTGGTTGCCGTTCTGGCGGTGGTCGCCTGGCGCGGATACCGGGCCGTGCCTCGGGTCTTCCGCCCGGCCACGGCCGCCGTCGGCCTGATCGTGGCCCAGGCCGTGCTGGGCGCGATCGTGGTCAAGGGCGATCTGGCGGCGCTCCTGGTCACGGCACACTTCGGCACCGCCATGATCCTGGTCGGGGTGCTGGTCGCTGCGTCCGTGGCCGGGTTCTCGGTGGACCCTCGGGCGGTGCGGCCCTCCGACGGCTTCGCCAGGCTCGCCGTCGTCACCGCCGCAGCCACGTATGTCCTCATGGCCGTGGGCGCGTACGTACGGGGAGAAGGCGCCGGTCTGGTCTTCCCGGACTGGCCCCTGATGAACGGCCGGCTCGTCCCCGGGCTCGGCACGACCCCGGCCGCGCTCCACTTCGCCCATCGGGCCCTGGCTTTGGGGGTGGGAGCGTTGGTGGCGGCCGTGGCGGTGGCGGCGTGGACGGGCCGTGCCCGACCAGGATGGGCCCCTCCAGTCGTGCTGGCCTTGGTGTCTGCGGGCCTGTTCGTCGTCCAGGTCCTGATCGGTGCGGCGAACGTGTGGTCGCACCTGGCGGCTCCCGCGGTGGTGGCGCACGTCGCCGTGGCCGGACTCTTGTGGGGGTCGGTGGTGGCGACGGCGGTCGCCGCTCGGGTGACCTGGCCGCCAGCCCCCGATGGGTCCGAGCGCCCCGACACCACGGCCGGGGCGGGGATCGAAGGAGCGGAGGGACGATGAGAGCGATGCGGCGGCCCACGGCCGGCCCCCCTGCGCCACGGGCTGGGGCTCACCCTGCGGCGCTGGGGGTCGTCGCGAGCTACGTTCAGCTGACCAAGCCGCGGATCGTGGAGCTCCTGCTGGTGACCACCGTGCCCGCCATGATCCTGGCGAAGAACGGGCTGCCTTCGCTGTGGCTGATCCTGGCGACGCTCTTGGGCGGCGCCGCCGCGGCCGGCGGGGCCAACGCCATCAACCAGTACGTCGACCGGGACATCGACGAGGTCATGCATCGAACCCGCCGGCGCCCCCTTCCCGCCCACCGGATCCATCCGCGGCGGGCCCTCCTCTTTGGGATCGCCCTGGGTGCGGCGGGGTTCGCGTGGCTGTGGACGACGGTGAACCTGCTCTCCGCGGTGCTCTCGCTCTCGGCGCTGGCGTTCTACGTCTTCGTGTACACGCTCTGGCTGAAGCGAAGGTCGTCGCAGAACATCGTGATCGGGGGGGCGGCCGGAGCGGTCCCCGCCCTGGTCGGATGGGCTGCGGTGACGGGGAGGGTTGGAGCGCCCGCCTGGGTCCTGTTCGGCATCGTGTTCCTGTGGACGCCCCCGCACTTCTGGGCGCTGTCGATGCGGTACGAACGGGACTACGCCGCCGCCGGCATCCCGATGCTCCCGGTGGTGGCCGGGAAGGACGCGACCACCAGGCAGATCCTCCTGTATTCGGTGGTGCTGGTCGCCTCCAGCCTGGTCCTCATCCCGGTCGCCCATATGGGGGTGCTGTACGCCGCGGCGTCCCTCCTCCTGGGATGGCGGTTCATCGCCGGAGCCGTCCGGCTGCGGCGGAAGGGAACCGTCGGCGCCGCCATGAGCCTGTTCCGGTATTCGATCCTGTATCTCTCACTGCTGTTCGGCGTCGTGGCGGTCGACACGTTCGCCCACATCCGCCTGTAGCTCGAACGAAAGGCGGTCTGGCCCGAGGGGTGGTGATATCGTGTCCGGCGCTGGCTCCACGGCCGGCCGATCCGTTCCGCAGGGGAGGCGATGAGGCTCACCACCAGGGCGCGACTGATGACGGGGGGTGCCCTCGCCGGGGTCGTGTTGCTGTTGTCCGGTTGCTCCAGGACAACCATCCAGCAGGACACACTGAACCCGGCCGGGCCGGCCGCGCGCAAGATCGATGGCCTGTTCTGGCCGGTGTTCTGGATCGCCGTCGTGGTGTTCGTGCTGGTCGAAGGCCTGCTGGTGTTCGCGGCCATCCGCTACCGGCACCGCCCCGGCCGGCCCATGCCGCAGCAGATCCACGGGAACAAGCGGCTCGAGATCACCTGGACGGTCATTCCGGCGCTGATCCTGTTGGGCGTGGGTGGGTTCACCATCAACGGGATCTTCTCCCTGGCCCGAAAGCCAACCGGCAACGTGCTGAACCTCACCGTCACCGGGCACCAGTGGTGGTGGGAGGTGCAGTACCCCAGCCAGCACTTCACCACCGCCAACGAGCTCCACATCCCGGTGGGGCGTCCCGTCTACCTCACGCTGCGGGCACAGGACGTCATCCACAGCTTCTGGGTGCCTCGGCTGGCCGGCAAGCAGGACATGGAGCCCGGCCGCATCAACCACCTGACCATCCAGGCCGACGCCCCGGGGCGTTACCTCGGGCAGTGCGCCGAGTTCTGCGGGGCCTCGCACGCGAACATGCGGCTCCGGGTGTTCGCCCAGAACGAGGCCGACTTCCAGTCGTGGGTGGCGGGGCAGGAGCAGCTGGCGCAGGCTCCGCCCGCGGCGACCTTGCTGATCGTGCAGCAGAAGGGGTGTGGTGGCTGCCACACCATCAACGGCGTGGAGGGATTCGGCGGGATCATCGGCCCGAACCTGACCCACTTCGGGAGCCGAACCACGTTCGCCGGTTCCACCTTCCCCAACAACGAGGTCAACCTGACGAACTGGCTGAAGAACCCGCCCGGCGTGAAGCCCGGCGCCGACATGCCGAACCTGAACCTGACGCCGGACGAGATCAAGGCGTTGGTGGCGTATCTGGAGGGCAACAAGTGACCGCGGTGGGAGGACCGGCGTGGCGACGGTAGCGAGGGAGGGCGGGATCCAGGCCCTTCGGCCCCGCCGAAGCGTGTTCGCCCGCCCCACCTCCACGCACGGCTGGTGGGGCTGGGTGACCACCGTCGACCACAAGCGGATCGGGATCCTGTACGGCGCCACGGCGTTCCTGTTCTTCCTGGTGGGCGGCATCGAGGCGCTGATCATCCGGATCCAGCTGGCCCGTCCCGACGGACACGTCGTCTCCGCGGCGGCCTACAACGAGATCTTCACGATGCACGGCCTGACCATGATCTTCCTGGTGGTCATGCCCCTGTCGGCCGCCTTCTTCAACTTCTTCATCCCCATCCTGATCGGCGCCCGCGACGTTGCGTTCCCCCGGCTGAACGCGTTCAGCTACTGGG
>DHWM01000105.1:0-490 GCA_002413185.1 Actinobacteria bacterium UBA5182 | reverse complement strand
GTTCCTGTTCGGGGGGCTGTTCCTGTACTCGAGCTTCCTCCTGGGCGGCGCGCCGAACGGCGGGTGGTTCAGCTACGCGCCCCTGTCGATCCAGCCCCAGACCCATGCCACGTTCTATGCGCTGGGCCTGCTGATCCTGGGCATGGCCTCGACCGTCTCGGCGGTGAACCTGGCCGTGACCATCATCAACATGCGGGCTCCGGGGATGAGCCTGTTCCGCATGCCCGTGTTCGTGTGGATGACCTTCGTGGTGCAGTTCCTGCTCATCTTCGCGTTGCCCGTGCTCACCGTGGGGCTGGTCGAGCTTTTCTTCGACCGGCGGTTCGGGACGAACTTCTTCAACGCCCAGAAGGGCGCGGACCCGGTGCTGTGGCAGCACCTGTTCTGGCTGTTCGGCCACCCGGAGGTGTACATCCTCATCCTGCCCGCCATGGGCATCGTGTCCGAGGTCCTGCCGGTCTTCGCGCGGAAGCCGCTGTTCGGCTACCCC
>DHWM01000191.1 GCA_002413185.1 Actinobacteria bacterium UBA5182 | reverse complement strand
CTAGGACTAGTTCGCAGAGACTAGCCCCAAGGAAGGCAAGCTATAATCCACCGGGTGGAAGCAGTCCGGATGGCAGAGGCCACCTCCAACGTTCACGGCCCTCGGGTCCTCCTGCTCGAGGACGACACGAACGAGAGGGCGATCCTTCGGGAGCTCCTGGAAGCCGAGGGCATCGACGTGGTCGCCGAGGCCAGCGACGGCGTCGAGGGCGTGTCCCTGGCGGAGGAGCTTCGACCCGATGTGGTCCTGTCCGACCTCCGGATGCCGGTCATGGGCGGCATGGAGGCCACTCGTCTCATCAAGGAGGCCCTCCCGTACACGCAGGTCATCATCCTCACGGTCTACGAGGGCCCGCTCCCCACCCGGAGCGCGGAGGACGTCGGGGCGTACGCCTACCTGGTGAAGGGTTGCTCGGTCGCGTTCATCAGAGATGTGATCATGGGAGCGTGGAACTTCAAGCGCGGGCTCGACGAGAGAGCTTCTGCTACCTGACCACGACGGGACGCCGTTCCGACCGGCCCCACACCATCGAGATCTGGTTCGGGATCGCCGGCGACCGTCTGTACATGCTCTCCGGCGGTGGGGAGCGGGCGGACTGGGTCCGAAACCTGCTGGCCCACCCCGAGGTGGGGGTCAGGGTTGGCGGACAGGAATTCTCCGGCCGGGCCGAAGTCGTTCAGGACGGTGAGGAGGACGCCATGGCCCGGAAACTCCTCGCGGCGAAATACCAGGACTGGCGACAGGGCGAGCCCTTGAGCTCGTGGGCCCGAACTGCGCTACCGGTGGCCGTCGACCTTCGCTCCTAGCCGAGAGAGACCTCGTCACCGGGGCGGTCGGGCCCCTTTCCGGTTCAGCCTTGCGCCGGGGCGGCAGCCCTCCGTATATTTCCATCGCCTTCCCCGCCGGTTGCCGGGAGCGTTCGTTCCGGGACGCTCTGCAGGCTGCGTCGAAAGGAGCACGCATGGCGACGAAGGCGCCCCCCACCTCCGGCGGGGGCTCGACCGGCATGGCCAGTTCGCTCGATCGGTATTTCCGGATCACCGAGCGCGGGTCGAGCGTCCGCACCGAGATCATCGCCGGGGTGGCCACGTTCCTGACGATGTCCTACATCTTGTTCGTCAACCCGCAGATCATCGCCGGGCTCAAGGACCACGCCGGCGTGGCCCTGCAGTTCGGCCAGGTCCTCACGGTGACCGCGCTGGTCGCCGGGATCGTCACCCTGGCGATGGGGCTGTACGCGAACTACCCCTTCGCCCTGGCTGCCGGGCTCGGGCTGAACGCGTTCGTCGCGTTCACGCTCGTCCTGGCCAGCAAGCTGACCTGGCCTCAGGCCATGGGTGTGATCGTGATGGAGGGTCTGGTCATCTCCGTGCTGGTGTTGACGGGGTTCCGGGAAGCCGTCCTGAACGCGATTCCCATGGACCTCAAACGGGCCATCGGCATCGGGATCGGACTGTTCATCGCGTTCATCGGACTGGTCAACGCGGGCGTGGTGAAGGCGGGCGTGGGCATCCCCGTAACCATCGTGGAGAACTTCCGAAGCTGGCCGCTGCTGATCTTCGTGATCGGGCTGGCGGTCACCGCGGCACTCGTTGCCAGGCGGATGCGTGGGGCGCTGCTCATTGGCATCGTCTTCACCACCATCCTCGCCACGATCGTCAACGAAGCCAAGCACCTCAAGGTGTTCACGGACGGGAGCGCGAAGGTGCCGCACTCATGGCCCGGACCGGACTTCCACCTGGTGGGCCACTTCAGCTTCAGCTTCTTCTCGGCCCTCGGTTGGGGCACGGCCATCGCCATCGTCCTGTCGGTGATGCTGTCGGACTTCTTCGACACGATGGGGACGGTCATCGGGATCGGCGGCGAGGCGGGCTTGCTGGACGATCAGGGCCGGCTTCCCGGGATCCAGAAGGTCCTGATCGTGGACTCCCTGGCCGCGGCGGCGGGGGGGGCGGCTTCGGCTTCCTCCAACACCACGTACATCGAGAGCGCGGCCGGGGTCTCCGAAGGCGGCCGGACGGGCCTCGTCGCGGTGGTTGTCGGTGTCCTGTTCCTCCTTTCGATGTTCCTCTCGCCGCTCGCCGGCATGGTGCCGAAGGTCGCCACGGCCCCCGTGCTCATCATCGTCGGCTACTTCATGATGACCCTGGTCAAGGACATCAACTGGAGTGACCCGGGGATCGGGATCCCGGCGCTCTTGACCATCGGGGTCATGCCCTTCACTTACAGCATCACGAACGGCGTGGGGGCGGGGTTCATCTCCTACACGGTGATCCAGATCCTCCGAGGAAGGTGGCGGGACGTGCACCCGCTCATGTTCCTGGTCTCGATCATCTTCGGTTGGTACTTCTTCCACGGCGTGGTCGGGTAGCTGCAGCTCCAGCCCGGCGGTTTCGAAAAGGGGCCCCCCTCCGGGGCGCCCCCTTCCGTCTCATTGACGCTCGAAGCCGCAGGGGGGCTCAATGGTGCTCGGGGTGCTCTCCCGTGATCGCTTCCAGGCCCTCTTGCACGGCGAGGAAAGCGATTCCGAGGGCGGCAACCGGGTCGGCCCACCACCAGCCGAAGGCCGCGTTGAGTGCCAGTCCGACCACCGTGACGAGCGACAGGAGCGAGCACAGGCGGGTCTCCCGGCTGTCGGCGATCAGCGGGAGGCTGTTGATGCGGTGCCCGGTCCGGTGCTTCGCCCGTGCCAGCAGCGACATGGTGAGGAACGAGGCCGCTGTGAGCACGATGCCCGCGATGGAGTGCTCAGGCCGCGCCCTCGCCGCGAGATCGTAGGCGGCTCCGATCACAACGTAGGCGGCCAGTAGGAAGAACGTCACCCCGATCACCCGCAGGAACATTCGCTCGGCCCCGGCTCCCTGGTGGACGTGGTCCTCATGGCTCCGAAGCTCGCGCAGGACGACGAGTGCCGAGAAAACCTCGATCACGGAGTCGATGCCGAACGCGGTGAGCGCGAGTGATCCCGCGACGATGCCGAACACAAGCGCGAGCACGGCTTCGATGGCGTTCCAGCCGATGGTCGCGTATTCGAGCCGGACCGCTCGCCGCATGTCCCGCTGCACCGGCTGAGTCTAGGCAGGGGGAAGGCAAACGAAGGCATTGACATACTTGACCCACCTGTCCCATATGGGCCGAACGAACGTTGCGCCGCCGAAGGACTGGGTTCATAGTTGCCAGTGCCAGGTTGAGCCTGCGGGGACCAGGGACCCCTCAGACGGGCCAGTGGTTGTCGGCTGCTAGTGCCGCCTCGCCTGGCGGGGGCGACGAATGGGGAGTGCTCCGAAGCCGGTGGTCTGAGGGCTGGACGCTCCCCTTCCCCCCCAGCGCGCGCCCGGCAGCTGCTCGGCCCCCTTTGTGCGATGGCAGGTTGCACAAGAACCCCGCCCCAACCCAGACTTCTTGCGAAACTCCTTCATCAAGCGTTGCATTTCTATGCGAGTAATGATGTAATCATGCTCCAGCCAGACTTGCCGGGCGAAAGGAGTGGAGGATGAGACGTTCGCAGGAGGAGATCCGAGGGTGGTTTGCCGGACGGATTCCTGATGGGTGGTTCGGCGCTCCGCCGGAGGTGACCGTGGATCGTGAGGAGATCCTGGTGGTGGGAACGCTCCCCGAGGTGACGGTCGAAGGCGACTCCGAAGAGGCCCGGGCGGCGGCCCGGCGGGGGCGGATCAAGCAGCACCGCGAGGACACTCGCGAAGCCCGGATGCGGATCGCGGACGAGGCTCAGGCCCGCTTCGGCAAGAAGGTCTCGTGGGGTGCGGTGTGCGGCGACGTTCGCGAGAACTTCACCACGCTCAGCATGCCCATCATGACCCGGCTGCGGCAATCCGATCGCCAGGTCCTCGACACGCTGGTGAACGCGGGAGTGGCCCGGAGCCGGAGCCACGCTCTGGCGTGGTGCGTGAAGCTGGTCGGGGAGAAGCAGGGCGAGTGGATCGAGGAGCTGAGGGAAGCGCTGGCCGCCGTGGAGAAGGTCAGGGCCACGGGTCCCGCGGACGTCTAGGAACGATCGGGGAGGCCCGCGCCGCACCCCCTGCCGGAGCTACAGGCGATCGCGGAGGCCCCCTCGGGGGGCCCGCTGCTTGGCCCGGACCACGTCGGGATCACGGGGGTCGATCGGAAGGATAGGGGTGCGATCCTCGCGAACGCGCCGTGTCTTGTGCTCCGTCCTGATCCGCCGCATGACTTCCTCCTGTCTGCGGTTATCGGACGGAGGGGGACTCGGCCTGAGACCTTCGAACCAGGAAACGGATCGCGGGCCGCGGAGGAATGCGGTAGGTCAGGCCCCGAGGTTGCGGCTGCTGTTAGCGGCGCCGTACCACATCTCGGGAGTGGCGTAGAAGGCCTGTGTGCACGAGTCGATGACCGCCGGCGGGATCCCGCATCTGGCGTAGCTCTCCACGTCCGCCCGCGACCACCGGTAGCCGGTCAACGGGATCGGGTCCGGTCCCTTCGACACGCGAACGTCGTCTTCGACGACCAGCCAGTCGCCGAGGGCGGGGTCAGCGGCGAACCGCACGAAGATCTTCCGCTCCGCCGGGATCATCAGCCGGCCCCATCGGTCGGTGAAGTGATCGTCCTCACGCAGGCTGACGGCGGCCGTGTCGCTCGGCGAATGCAACGCCTCCACGTGGAGGTTTCGGATGCTGGGAAGCGCGGCGACGAGGCTCAGGCTGGAGGGTTCCAGCGGACCGACCAGCGCCGTTCCGTCAGTGGGAACCTCGGTCCCCGTTGCGGGTCCGGACGCGAGCCCCGACTGGGCCGCCATGTGGGCCACCCGGGCGCCGTCCACCTGATCGGACTGGGATGTCACGATCGAGCTCTGCTGGTGGGTGCAAGCCGCTCCGGCCAGGAGCACGAGCGCCAACAGCCGCCTCATGTCTCAGGTATCGGCGGTCTGTCCACGGCGCATGACTGGAGGGTACACCCGGCTCTTGGAACATGCTGAGGGTGGAGGGCGTCACAGCCGGGCCAGCAGGAAACGGTCCCACAGCCCCGATGCCAGCTTCGCCGGATCGCGGTCGACTCCGAAACGGGCGGCGAAACGACACACGTGCTCGATGTCGCGCCACAACAGGTCCCTGGCGTTGGGGTTGGTCCTGGCGTCCACCGCCTGGGGGAAGTCGATGATCCGGATCTCCCCGTTCCACCACAGCACGTTGAACGGGGAGAGATCGGCGTGGACCAGATTCCGTGACAGGAAGACCTCCACGTTCTGTAACAACCGTTCGAACACGTGCGCCGCCTCCCTCTCCGACAGGCGGACGTCCTTGAGCTGAGGGGCCGCTTCGTCCTCGTCGCCCACGTACTCCATGAGGATGGCCGTGTCCGAGCACGCCACCGGCCGCGGGACCTCGGCGCCGGCCGTGTGAACCTCGCGGAGCGTCTCGTATTCGCGCCCCACCCACATCCGCTCCTCGACCTCACGACCGAACCGGGTCTTGCCCTGGACGGCCCGGCGGGTCCGCGCGTTGGTGATGACCCGGCCTGCGGTGTAGGCCGCATCGTTCTTGAAGCTCCGGGCGGCCCGCGGACGGTAGACCTTCGCCGCCAGGAGAGCCTCGCCGGTGGACGGTGCCCCACGGCACAGATGCACGGACGCCTCCTTTCCGCTCTTCAGTGGTCGGATCACATCGGTGATGTAGCCCTCGGACTGCAGATCGTCGAACCAGGTGTCCTCGAACACGTTCATCCTCCAGACGGGTGAGCGCAGGGAGAAACGAAAAGGGCCGCCCCTGGGGGCGGCCGGTGGTGCGTGGCGACAGAAGTGGCTAGCCGGCGGACCCGGAGGGACGAACGGGAATGACGCGAATGGTGGTGGTCATGTGCTCATCCCTCCTTCCCAAACGAGTAAACCGGGCGGCGCAGTATATCTCGCCTTGCCCTCGATCAGGGCTTTCTCCTACCCTAGAGGAACCGAGCAGGGAGGAGATCACATGAAGTTCTTCCAGACCATCCGGTTCTCCACGAGCCGGATCGAGGAGATGCAGGCGCTGATGCAGGAGTACGACCAGCAGGACTCGGGCTCCTCGCCCGGGTTCATCGGCTCGAAGGTCCTGAAGGATCGGGATCGCGACAACGCGTACGTCGTCATCGCGGAGTTCGAGTCCTACGACCAGGCCATGGAGAACTCGGGCCGCCCCGAGACCGACGCCTTCGCCAAGAAGATGGCCACGCTGGTCGACGGGGAGCTCGGCTTCAACAACTACGACGTGATCGACGAGCGCTGAACCTCACGCTCGAGTGGTTCACCGTTCACCGGGCGGGGGCCGAGCCGGTACCGTTGAGGGGTGGTCACCGTCAGCCGCCTGTCCGTCACGCCGGTCAAGTCGATGCGGCTGCACCACCCCTTCGAGATCAGGCTCGAAGGGTACGGGGCGGTCGGGAACCGCCGATTCTACCTGGCGGAACAGGACGGCCGGCTCTTCACCGGGGCGAAGCACGGGCCGCTCGTGGCGGTCGTCGCGGACCACGACGCGGACCGGGAGTGGCTCCGGCTCTGCCTCCCGGACGGTGAGGTGGTCGAGGGCCCTGCCGACGATCTGGGCGCAGAGGTGGAGACGTCCTTCTGGGGCCGGCCGGTGAAGGGGCGAAGGGTCCTGGGCCCGTTCTCCGACGCTCTCGCCGTCTATGCGGACCACCCGGTGGCGCTCGTTCGCCCCGAGGCGCCGGGCGACGCCAACGACGAAGCTCCCGTATCGATGCTCTCCTCGGCCTCCGTCGAGGAGCTCGGGCGTCGGGCCGGGCGGTTCGAGCCGGTCGACTCCCGGCGATTCCGGATGCTCATCCAGCTGGACGGTTGCAACCCGCATCAAGAGGATGGATGGATCGGCCGGCGGGTCAGGGTGGGCCAGGCGCTCGTCGAAGTGAGCGAGCCGGTGTCGAGGTGCGTCATCACCACCCAGGACCCCGACACGGGGCTCAAGGACTTCGACACCCTCCGGCAGATCGAGGCGTACCGTGGTCTGCGGGCGCGGAAGAAGATCGACTTCGGGGTCTACGCCGCCGTTGTCGAGCCGGGTGTCGTCCGGGTGGGCGACTCGGTCGGACCCGAACTCTCGCCCCTTGAGATGATGTGAGCGAAGCCTCGAAGGCCGAAGATGGTGGAGCCACCATCGAGCGGGGAGGGCCAGTGGACGCACAGATACCGGCGACGGAAGAGGAATGGCGGGAGCGACTGTCGCCCGAACAGTTCGACATCCTTCGGAGGAAGGGAACCGAGCGGCCATTCATCGGCACGTACGTCGACGCGCACCAGGACGGGACGTACCGGTGCGCCGGATGCGGCGCCGAGCTGTTCGACTCCTCGACGAAGTTCGAGTCGGGGACTGGGTGGCCGAGCTTCACCGAGCCGGTCAACACGGCCAACGTGGAGCTGCACACCGACACCAGCCACGGGATGATCCGGACCGAGGTCACCTGCAGGCGGTGCGGTGGCCACCTCGGGCACGTCTTCGACGACGGTCCCGCTCCGACCGGCCAGCGCTACTGCATCAACTCGTGCGCCCTGGAGCTGGATACGCAACCCGGGTAGGCACGGCGGACGTCGGAGTCCCGATGAGGCCGGACGTCTCGTTCTCGGGGTTGGTCATCGTGATGGCGGTCGCCTTCGCCGCGCCCATCCTGCTGGGGTTGTTCCCTCGGATCCGGCTCCCCTCCGTGGTGCTCGAGATCCTCCTCGGGATCGTGATCGGGCCCTCGGTGCTGGGATGGGTCACGCTCAACGTGCCGATCAGGGTCCTGTCGCTGGTCGGGCTGGCCTTCCTGCTGTTCCTGGCCGGCCTGGAGGTCGAAGTGGACCGCCTGCGGGGCCGCCCGCTGCGACTGGCCGGCCTGGGGTTCGTCCTGTCGCTGGCCCTGGGCGTGGGAGCCGGGGGGGGCGCTGCATGCGGCGGGGCAGATCCGGTCCCCGCTCCTGGTCGGCATCATCCTGGTGGCAACGTCCCTCGGCCTGGTGGTGCCGGTCCTCAAGGACGCCGGCCAGAGCGCCTCGACCTTCGGACAGCTCGTCATCGCCGGCGGGACCATCGCCGACTTCGGCGCGGTGATCCTGCTGTCCCAGTTCTTCTCCGAGCAGGCTTCCGGGACCGGGACGAAGGTGGTCTTGGTGTTCACGTTCGCAGTCCTGATCGGGGCGGTCGGTCTGGCCGTGGCCGGTGCGGGGCGATCGATGCGGCTCTCCGCGGCGCTGATCCGGCTCCAGGACACCACGGCGCAGATCCGGGTTCGGGGCGCGGTGCTCCTGCTGATCGGGTTCGTGGCGATGGCCGAGCGGTTCGGCCTGGAGACCATCCTCGGCGCGTTCATGGCGGGCGTCATCCTGGCCCTGGTCGATCGCGACGCCATGCGCACCCACCCGCACTTCCGTACCAAGCTCGAAGGGATCGGCTACGGCTTCCTCATCCCGGTGTTCTTCGTATCGAGCGGGGTGGCGTTCGATCTCGCTGCGCTGTTCTCGAGCGCCTCCACGGTCCTGCGGGTGCCGGTGTTCCTCCTGGCCCTGCTCGCGGTGCGCGGTCTGCCGGCTCTGGTGTACCGGGCGCTGGTGGGGACCCGCCGGACGGTCGCCGCCGGGCTTCTGCAGGCCACGTCGCTGCCGTTCATCGTGACCGCGTCGAGGATCGGCGTGGCTCTGGGAAAGATCAGTGCGGCCAGCGGGGCCGCCCTGATCGCGGCGGGGCTGCTCTCGGTGCTGTTGTTCCCGCTCCTGGCCCTCGCGGTGCTTCGGGGTGAGCACCATCCCGAACCTGGGCCCTCGGCCGGCGAGGGTATCGGGGGCTAGGGACGGGCTAGGGGCCTTCCGGGTGCACCATCCGCTCAGGCTTCACCGCTTCGTCGAACTCGGACTCCGTCAGGTAGCCCAGAGCCAGCGCGGCTTCCTTCAGCGTGACTTCCTCGTGATGAGCCTTCTCGGCGATCTCGGCGGCCTTGTCGTAGCCGATCTTGGGTGAGAGGGCCGTGACCAGCATCAGCGACCGCTGAACCAGTTCGGCGATCCGTTCCCGGTTCGGCTTGATCCCCTCGACCATGAACCGCCGGAACGTGCCACAGGCATCGGCCAGGATCGTGACGGAGTGAAGGAAGTTCCGGATGATCACCGGCTTGCACACGTTGAGCTCGAAGTTTCCCTGTGAGCCGGCCACCGTGATGGCGGTGTCGTTGCCGATGACCTGGATGCACACCATCGTCACGGCTTCGGCCTGGGTCGGATTGACCTTGCCCGGCATGATCGAGGAACCGGGCTCGTTCTCGGGGAGCTCCAGCTCGCCCAGGCCGCTGCGGGGACCGCTCCCCAGCCACCGGATGTCGTTGGCGATCTTCATGAGCGAGGTTGCCAGCGTCTTCACCGCTCCGTGCGCCATGACCAGCGCGTCGTGTGACGCGAGCGCGGCGAACTTGTTGGGCGCGGAGACGAACGGGAGTCCGGTGAGCTCGGCAATCTTCTGGGCGGCCTGCTCGCCGAACCCGGCCGGCGCGTTCAGCCCGGTCCCTACCGCCGTGCCGCCGATGGCGAGCTCGTACACCGCCACCAGCGTCTGATCGATGAACGCCATGTCCGCGTCGAGCTGGGCGACGTATCCGCCGAACTCCTGGCCGAGCGTGAGAGGGACGGCGTCCTGGAGGTGGGTCCGGCCGATCTTCACGATGTCGTCGAACTCTGCCGCCTTCGTGGCCAGGGCGTCCCGAAGCTCCTTCACCGCCGGGAGCAGCCGCTCCAAGACCGCGGTCGCCGCGGCGATGTGCATCGCGGTGGGAAAGGTGTCGTTCGAGGACTGAGACATGTTGACGTCGTCGTTCGGGTGAATGGGCGTTTTGGAGCCCAGCTCTCCACCGGCGAGCTCGATGGCCCGGTTGGAGATCACCTCGTTGGCGTTCATGTTCGACTGCGTGCCGGACCCGGTCTGCCACACCGACAGGGGGAAGTGTCCGTCCAGGGCGCCGGCGATCACCTCGTCGGCAGCCCGCACGATGAGGTCGGACCTGGGCTGCGCCAGGCGTCCCGCTTCGGCGTTTACCAGGGCACACGCCTTCTTGAGGATTCCGAAGGCCCGAACGACCTCGATGGGCATTCGGTCGTCTCCGATCGGGAAGTGGTGCAGCGACCGCTGGGTCTGAGCCCCCCAGTACCTGTCGGCGGGGACCTCGATCGGTCCCATGCTGTCGGTCTCCAGGCGCATCCGTTCCCGCTGATCAGCCACTCGACCCTCCGTCTGACTTCACCTTGCCCGCCGCCGACTCGATGTCGGCGCTGTGCGAAAGAGATGATGACCGAACAGCGGCCGGTCGGACACTGGGCTTGGGGTTTAGGCGGGACCCGTTCGGGCTAGTCATAATGAGCTAGCCAAGGCCCTTGAGATCTCCCCTCGCCCGCAGGGGGCCTCCCTAGTGGAGCGCCTCACAAATAG
>DHWM01000019.1 GCA_002413185.1 Actinobacteria bacterium UBA5182 | reverse complement strand
CTCGGGACCCTCGATGAAAGGCCGGTGGGCGGATGTCCCCGGGATCCGTGGAGAGGCGTGAGCAAGAGGTCCTGGTCCGGAGGGGTGGGGATCACAGGACGGCAAGTGCAGGACCCCGAAAGAACTCGGCCCGCTTCCACCTATCGAGGCATCGATCTTCCGCCCATGAGGTCGGTTGGCACGAACCTCCCTCCTGCATGGCTGATCACGAGCGCCGCGGCTTTCCCGGCCTCGGTTCCGGCCTTCTCCTGGGGCGGGCAGCATGCCGATCCCGCCTATGGGCTCACTAATCTGGAGGCGGTCCAGGCGCGCCCCGACGGTCGTCTGATCGTGGTGGTCGGCTCATCGGCCGTCAGGCAGATCGAGCCGGCCCTACGCCCGTGGGGTCCGGATGGGCGCATCGTTCCGCTGTTCGACGAGGCCAACCGCCCGATCCGCTTCGAGCTGAACCGGGACGGAGACGTGACGGTCGTCATACTCGCCGGCGTTCGGGAGCAGGGAGAGCAGCTGCTTCTGGTCCACGCGACCTACAAGAGCGGCGACGCCATTTACATCTGGCGGCTGGACACCTCCGCTTGAACGCAGCAGCTCCCGGATCAAGCGCTCCCAACACCAGCTCCCGTGCCAGCCTCCGGGAACCAACGCGAGGGTGGTCATTCCTTCTTGCGGTCGCCCCGAGACTATTTGATGCGGTCCCTCGGTACTCGAGGCCCACCCCGGAGAGGTTCACCCGATGGGAGTTGGAGTCCTTCGAGCCGTCAAGCCGAGACTGACACCATCTCCTCCGTCCGGGCCGTGCGTCGTCGCCAGCACCACCCCCACCACGAGGAACCACACCGGGTGAAGAACGCCACGCTGCCAACCCGCTCCGGTCCATAGGTCTCCTCCGGCACGGCCCGGAGGATGAGGGCGATGACTCCCAGCGCTGCGCTGACCCATGAGAGCCATGCGGGGAGCGCCCGGGATCGAAGGCCCGCCACGGCCATGGCCAGCAGTGCCGCCCCGAACGGGAAGGCGCCCACCTGGAACGCCACCGAGCCCAGCCGGTACACCACGGCAGCCGTGGTCGGGTCCGCCGGCCGGGTCGAGGCGTATGCCAGCATCCCCCAGAAGGCGCTGTTCAAGATGTACAGGGCAGCTTGGCCGGTCCCGGCCGCGAGCACCACGTTCGACAGCCGGCCGGTTCCACCTTCGCCCTTGGCGAGGGTGCTCCGGACAACCCCCCAGAACCAGATCATGGCGACGGCCGCCAGACCCTCGAGGTAAACCGCGCCGAGCAGGGCCGAGCGGTGCTTGGCGAAGTACGAACTCACCTCTCCGCCGGGGGATGGCGCCTTGGGCAGGTTGCCAGCCAACGCGATCAGCACGACGAAGAGCACTGCAACGGCTACGCCAGACAGCGCCGCAGCCCGCTCCCACCGATCGTTGCTCATCTCTCCTCCCTTCATGCGTTGCAGTTCGGCTTTCGGCCGCTCACTCTGCGCGAAGACCTCAGCCAACGGACTCTTCCTCGGGCGCCAGCCCCCTCCCCGTAGAGCCCATCCCGAAGAAGTCGCCGGTGTTCGTGCCGGAGCACGTGTCCCGGATGACCACCTTGTCTTCCAGATGGACCATGTCATCGATCACCATCCGGGCGTCCGGGAAGGCGGCGAAGCCGCGCAGCTCGCTCTTGAAGCCCTGCAGGCCCTGGGACTGCATCCCGTAGCAGGACCGCGCCAGGGGCGACGATCTCGTCCAGGGAATCGAGGTCCTGCTCGTTGAACGCCCTGACCACCCGCTCCACGATGGACGCGTTCTGCTCCTCCGACAGTGCAGGTTCCTCCTTTCAGGCGGCCGTACGCGCGGCGGCGCGCTCCTCGGCCAACAGCAGCAGGTTCCGGAACCCCTTCCGGAAACATCGTGGTGAGCACCTTGGCCAGCAAGGACGAGATCATCGGGACCCGAAGGACGGCCGGGCCGCCCTCGAAGCGCGTGGTCTCCATGGTGTAGGCGACCCTGCAGCCGCCGGGCCCGGGCGTGATCCCGTAGCGGTGGACGAACGTGCCAGCGGATGCGAGTGTGCGGCCCGCCCTCTCGCACCGGCTCTCGGTCACGAACTCGAACACCGCCGAAGGAGTCGCTTCGGTGACGACCGAGCGGTCGTGGTTGACCCGCTTCTTCCCGTCTGACCCGGTCGAGTGGAACTCCATCCCAACCCTGGCCGTGCCGGCCGGGGCTTCCATCGACAGCAGGCGAAGGCCCTCGGACTGGCGCTTTCCCGCCCACTCCAGATGGCTTTGCAGGTCGGCCAACAGGCCGTAGACGATCTCTGCTGGAGCGTTGCAGTCGGCCTCCATGCGGATCGGCGGAAGCGCCACCCGACTGGATGAGGCCTGCGGCTCCCTGTCCTTCGCTCTCCTCCCCATGTGGCTCCTCCCTGTGTCGGTCGGCGAGCTTCGAGCAGGAGGGTGTCACTGGGCACCGCGCGAAGGATCGGAAGGATTACTGATTTCGTGACCGAGTCCTTCCGAACGGCGGGAGCGCCGTGGGCGGCTACCCGGTCGGGACGTCCTCGTCGAGGTAGCGTTGGGCGAAGGTGGCCGCCTCGGCCCGGTTTCGCACGTGGAGCTTCGCGAAGACGTTGCCCACGTGTGTGGCGACGGTCTTCGTGCTGATGAACAACCGTGCGGCGATCTCGGCGTTGGTCAACCCATAGCCCAGGAGGCGAAGGACTTCCAACTCCCGCTTGGACAGCTCCCCCAGCAGCTTCGGACCCGTCCTGCCCCCGACACCAAGCTCCCGGAGCAAGCCGGCCGCTGCATCGGCGTCTCGGATTGCTCCGAGTCGTTCGAACGCGTCAAGGGCCTGGCGGGCTTCCTCCACCGCGCGTTCGGGTTCCGCCGAGGCCACCCCCCGGGCTAAGGTCAGGTGGGCCCGGGCAGCCTTGTGCGGCATGTGGTAGCCGGGTGAAGAGCTCGATGGCCCTCCCCAGGTGCTCGGCCGCCTCCCCGGCGTTTCCGACCGCCCCCGCGACCGAGCCTTCGGCCAGCTCAGCCTCGGCTCTCACCCGCTCGCGTCCCGAGCGCTCCGCGACCCCGTAAAGCATCAGAGCTGTTGCTTCCGCCCCCGCGTGGTCACCTTGGGCCAGCTGGACTTCGACCAGCTGGGCCAGGAGCGGCGCGACGAGCAGCGTGTCCCTGCCCAGCTCGTTGAGCCGGCGATGGAGCCGGGCCGCGGCCAGCGCCGTCTGGCCTCTCGCCAGGTACAGCCCGACCAGCGGTTGGACAGCCTCGGGCAGGTCCTCGTAGCCGCGCAGCAGCACTTCGGCCTCCTCCAGCCGGCCTTGCATCACCCGAAGCGAAGCCAGACGTGTGGCTGGATGGACACACCGAGACCTCTGGCCGCTGGACTCGAGGGCCCGAAGGGTGTCGGTCAGCCATTTCTCTCCTTCCTCCCACTGCCCCGCGGCGGCGAGTACCTCGGCGCAGCACGTCCCGCAGAAGGTGAGGACGTCGGGGTGGTTGTTCTTCTTCATGTACTCGAATAGCAGGTGGTTCCACTGCTCGAACCGGTCCGCCTCCAGCGTCACCTCGGCGGCGAGCATCAGTGAGCAGAACAGGTCGCCCACCGTCCGAAGGTCGCGCGGCTCTCCGGCGGTGGCCGCAGCCATGCCCTCGTCGAACCTGGTCATGCCCTCCTCGACCCGGCCCAACCAGATCTCGGCCAGGCCCACGCGACCGAGGGCCGCCAACTCGAGATCTACGTCCCGGAACCGCCGCGCGGCCTCGAGAGCTTCCGCTGCCAGATCGAAGGACCCGGCTGGGTCCATCTCGACCTCCGACTCGGCGAGCTTCACCCACCCCTGGACCGATGAGGGCCGCAGACCACTGACCAGATCGCGGGCCCGAGCCAGCCACCCGTTTGCCGCCCCGTGATTGCCAAGGGTCTGTCCGTGTTCCTTCGAAAGCAGCAGCGCGACCCTTGCGGCCGCCGCGTCGTCGCCCCGCTGGCGGTAGCCGGCGTACGCCGGCTCCCATGCATCGATCGCTCCGGGAACGTCGGCGAGCCACCACCGGGACCGGGCCAGTCCATCGAGCATGGCGGGGGTCTCGCGGTCCTCCAGCGCAGCTTCAAAGGCGGCCTTCGCTTGACTCCATTCGCCTGCCCGCAGCGCCCCCCACCCGTGTGGGAAAGCCCAGTCGCGACGCCGTCCACCACCCGAATCATCGCACCGGCCACTGCGATGGCGCCAGGGCTCGAAACCGAGGGATCTCGGCGCTATCAGGGCTCAATCACTCTGCGTCTACTCGAGGTGGGCAGCGTCTGGTTAGAGAAATCTCAGAAGGCGTGTCAACGTCTGCTGATGGCCTGGATGTTGCACCGTGTTTGCAAGCAAGCCGAGGTGCGAAACGTGAGTTTGTCCGGCCGAGTCAACCGGGTCGGCGCGAGGGCGGCTGGTTTCCTCGTGATTGCCCTATGCGCCCGTGGGCGATCAGGCGGACGAGTCGGGGGGGTCCGCTTCGGTCTGAGCGGGCGCTGGGTTTCCTGGAATGGCACCTCCCACTGCACCCCTGATCTCGATCCGGGCGGTGACCCCTCCGCCTGGGGTCTGGTCCAGCCATACGCGGCCCCGCTGTGCTTCGATCAGCGACCTCGCGAGCGGAAGGCCGAGGCCGGCACCGCCGCTCGCCCGCGTCCGTGCCGGATCCGCCCTGACGAAACGTTCGAACGCCCGTTGTCGAAGCTCGGGGGACAGCCCCGGCCCGTGGTCCACCACGGATACCACGACCCGTCCGTCGCGAGCCGCAGCCTCGATCGTGGCCTCGCTCCCGCCATGACGTGCGACATTCTCCAAGACCGCGTCGAGCGCCGCCTCGAACCCCACGGGGTCGGCCATCCCTTCGAGGCCGGGCGGAATGCGGAGCTCCAGGCGAATGCCCAGAGCTCGACGGCTGCGAGCGGCCGCCTCCCGACACAGGGGCTCGAGGGCCACCCGCTGCAGAGGGAGCACCGGATTGCCATTCTGGATCCTGGCCAAGTCAAGGAGGCGGTCGGCGATCGACGTGAGGTAGCCGACCTCCCGCAGGATCTCGGCTCCCAGCTGCGGCTCGTGCGGCGAGAGGACCTCCACGCCCGATCGCACGAAGGCCAACGGGGTGCGAAGCTCGTGCGACGCGTCGGATGCGAACGCCGCCTGCGCCTCGTAGGCCCGGCGAACCGGACGGGAGGCGCGACCCGACAGGAACCATCCGGCCATCATGCTCGCCACCACGCCAACCAGCCCCCCTCCGGTGAGGAGCAGTCGGACTCGGCTCAGCAGCGCATGCTCGGGCTCCAGGGACTTGCCGGCCACGATGGTGCCGATCCATTGGGGACCCTTCCGGAGCACGATCGTCACGATGCGGACGTCCTCTCCGTGTGCCCGGATCGTGGTCACCGGCTCGCGCTGCGGCCGGAGCCACGATGGGACTTCGCTCACCTCTGCGACAACCCGGCCGCCCGGAAGGATGACGGCGAGGCGGATCGCCGAGGACGAGGGAACGTCCTTGTCGGCTGGCGGCAGGATTTGCCCCGACTCACGTACCCGGTCGATCTCGGATTGCGCGGCCGTCTGGACCTCGTTCGTGGCTTCGCGGTTGAGGCTCGCGGCCAGAAGGAAGTAGCCGACGCCCCCGAGAATCAGGAGGATGAGCCCGAGGACGAGGCCGTGGGAAAGCGCCATCCGAAGCCGGAGCGAGCGGAACAGCGGACGACCCTGGCTGCGGCCTCGGCGGGTCATGTCCGACTGATGCCCGAGCGCGCGGAATGATCGGGCGCTCGGCGCGGATGCCGCGCGTTCACGGGCTGGGTTCGGCGTGAGACACGGCCATTGTCATCGCCCGACCGAGTACCCGACCCCCCGGATGGTTTGGATCAAAGCCCTCGCCCCCGCCTTCGCCAGCTTGCGCCGTAGGTAGTGCACGTAGAGATCGACCACTTTCGTCGGGGCATCGAAGTTGAACCCCCATACATACTCCTTGATTTCCATGCGGGTGAGAACCCGTCCGGCGCCGCGGAGAAGGGCCTCGAGCAGGTCGAACTCCTTGGGCGTGAGCTCGACCGGTGTCCCGGTCACGCTGACGCGGTGCGCGGCCAAGTCCATTTCCACGGGGCCGAAGGACAGCTTGCTGCTCCGTCCAGTGCGCCGGGCCAGGGCCTCCACCCTGGCGAGCAATTCAGCGAAGGCGAAGGGCTTCACGAGGTAGTCGTCGGCGCCGGAGCGGAGGCCTTTCACACGGTCTTCCACCGCATCGCGAGCGGTGAGCATGAGGATCGGGACCTCACATCCCCGATCCCGCAGAGTCTTCGCGACGGTCACACCGTCCATCTCGGGGAGCATCACGTCCAGGATGGCGAGGTCCCAGTCGCGATTCGATGCCCGCTCCAAGCCCTCGGGGCCGGTGAACGCCAGCGAGGTCTCGTAGCCGGCGTCATTCAGTCTTCGGGCCAGCAAGTGGGCGAACTGACGCTCGTCCTCAACTAGGAGCAGCTGCACGGCTTCGATGTTCTCGCCCTTTCCCAGGAGGCGCCGGAGATTCAAACCAACTCCCAAACTTCTCCATATCGGGTTCCAACCCCCTCCGGGAATACTCGCGTCCTGTGGAGAGCCACCGCATCACCCCCGTCGCGATGGATCCGTCCACCTGGAACGTGGTCGTGAGCTCATGACCGCTCAGCTTGGAGTCGGTTCGGAGGACGCGAGGCGTCCTGCCGGCGAGAGAGAACCTGATGAGAGGGGGCCGGCGGCGGGAATGGCCAAGGCCTCCCGATCCAGGGGTCCTCTGCCTCAGATGATCGACGCCGCTCTCGCAGCGGTGGGGGGCGCCGCCGGAGCTTTCTCCCGGTTCGCCCACCTCGGGTCGGGGACGAGCCTCCCAGGGCGGCTGGTCAACAGGATCGACCCGGGGTTCCTCGCCCGGCGCGCCGCCAGCCTCGACCAGGGCGCGGTGATCGTCTCCGGCACGAACGGCAAGACGACGACCGCATCGATGCTGCGATCGATCCTTCAGGCGCAGGGACTGGCGGTGGCGGCGAACACAAGCGGGGCGAACCTGCCTGGCGGTGTCGTCTCCGCCTTTCTCGGCGCGAGGCAGGGTGCGGATGTCGGCGTGCTCGAGGTCGATGAGGGGGTTTTGCCCTCTGTTGTGGCCGAAGTCCTCCCGCGCCTCCTCGTCCTCACCAACGTCTTCCGCGACCAGCTCGATCGGTTTCCGGAGCCAGAGGGTGTAGCCGCTCGACTCCGGATTGCCGCCGAACGGCTGCCCGCAGATTCCATCTTGGTGGCGAACGCGGACGACCCTCTGCTTTGGGCGTCTCTGGAGGATCTGGGCCCCGTCGGATTCTCGGTGCTCGCCCCGCCGGACGGCGGAGCCACCCCACGGGGTCGAGGAGGCGCCGGCGCGCCGGCGATTGCGGCCGACGCAGAGCCGGAGAGCTGCCTGCGCTGCGGAACGGGCCTCGTCTTTACCCGCCGGACCATGGCCGGCCTCGGGTCGGCGCACTGCGAAGGTTGTGGCTGGACCTCCACCATCGGTCGTTACGTGGCCAGGCTGGTATCGCGGGCGGGCCTCGAGGCGTCAGTCCTGGAACTCTGCGAGGAGCTGCTGACGCTTCCGCTGGGTGGCATCCACAATGCCTATAACGCGGTGGCGGCCGTGGCCGTTGCGGCCGAGTTGGGGATCGCGCCGCACCGGGCGACCTCGGCTCTCGAGATGTTCCACCCTCGGTTCGGCCGGGCCGAGGAGTTACTGTTCGACGACCGGCAACTGTGGCTGGCCCTGATCAAGAACCCGGCCGGCGCGGGCACGGTGATCCGGGACGTGTGCACGGACCGGCGGGTCGGCGCAGTCGTCGTGGCGATCAGCGACAACGACGCGGACGGGCGGGACGTCTCGTGGATCTGGGATGCGGACTTCGAGCGCCTGGTCCAACTCGAGGCGCCGATCGTGGCGGGGGGGACGCGCGCGGCAGAGACTGCGGTTCGATTGAAATACGCTGGCCGGATCCCGGACGTTGTGGAGACCGATCCGCTCGCCGCCGTCCGAGCGGCCATAATCAGTTGCCCGCCGGACGGGGTGATTGCCATCCTGGCCACGTACACGGCGATGCTCGACGTCCGGGAAGCACTCGTCGGAGACCGGTCGACGCGGGTCGAGGACGACATCGCATAGGGCCGTCGATGGGCGCCGATCTCGTGATCGTCCACCTTTATCCTGACCTCCTGCGCACCTATGGGGATCGTGGGAATGTCCTCGCCCTGCAGCGCCGAGCCGAGTGGCGAGGGTTCCGGGTCGACGTCGTAGCAGTGTCAAGGGGCGAGCGTGTCCCCCGTGGGGCTGGCGTCGTGCTGCTGGGCGGCGGGACCGACCGAGTGCAGGAGGCTCTTGGCCCCGACTTGCGTGACCGGGGTCCCGAGCTCGCTGAGGCCGTCGGGGAGGGGACGGTGGTGCTCGGAGTGTGTGGCGGGTATCAGTTCCTGGGGAATCTCTACGTCTCTGCGGACGGAGTCTCGACAGAGGGCCTGGGCCTCATCGAGGCCGAAACGCGGGCCGGGAAGGGCCGGTTGGTCGGGCGCGTCGGGGCAACCGCCGAGCTTTGGGGGAACCGGTTCGACCTCGTTGGGTTCGAGAACCATGGCGGGCGGACGACATTAGGGCCTGGAGCGAGACCTCTGGCCAGAGTGAGGATGGGTGGGGGCAACAACGGCCTCGATGGCTCGGAGGGCGCGGTGCGGGGAAGCGTTGTGGGCACGTACCTGCACGGCCCGGTGTTCCCGCTCAATCCTCAATTCGCGGATGGGATTCTGAAGCGGGCGCTGTCGCCCGTAACGGGCGGAGACGACCTTCAATCGCTGGACGACGGCCCGGAGGAACGAGCTCACGAGCACGCACGAACTCTGCATCGGTAGCCGCTGGCTCGGGGTTGCTGGAGACAGCAGGCTCCAGCCGGGGGGACCTCAGCCACGAGGGCCCCGCGATTGCCTCCAGACATGCTCATAACGCATCTCTCCGGGCCGAGTTGGCGAACCGATCCGTGGCAGCGACCAGGCGCTCCGTCATCTCATCGCCACCGGTGTGACCGGTGCCGACCAGCTCGAGTTCGGCGTACGGCCACGCCTGCGCAACCTCCCACGCGGTGACCGTCGGGCCGCCGAGGTCGAGGCGACCGTGGACCAGGATGCCCGGAATCCCGGCGAGGCGGTGCGCGTCGCGCAGCAAGATGCCGTCCTCGAGCCAGGCGTGGTGATGGAAGTAGTGTGTGACGATCCTGGCGAAGGCCATCCGGAACCGCGGGTCGTCATAGCGAGGGTTGCGCCGGTAGTCCGATTCCAGTGAGACCACCGCGTCTTCCCAGTCGCACCAGTCGCGTGCCGCTTTGTCGCGGACGGCAGGGTCCGGGTGGTTGAGCAGTCGGTAGTAGGCGGCGACGAGGTCGCCATCGCGTTCCGCCGCCGGCACGCCCTCGCGAAAGCGTGACCACTCCTCGGGGAAGAAGCGACCGACGCCATGGTAGAGCCAGTGGATGTCGGCTGGGCGGGTCATGGTGACCGATGCGAGCACGACCTCGGCGACCCGCTGGGGATGCCGCTCGGCGTACGCGAGCGCGAGGGTCGCTCCCCACGAGCCACCCCAGACCAGCCAGCGCTCGACGCCCAGAAGCTCTCGGAGGAGCTCGATGTCCGCGATCAGGTGGTGGGTGGTGTTGGTCGACAGGTCGACCGCGGGGTCACCTGCGTGGGGCACGCTTCGTCCTGCGCCGCGCTGGTCGAACAGCACGATCCGGTACGCCGCGGGATCGAAGTACCGGCGAAGCCCGGGGGTGCACCCCGACCCGGGCCCGCCGTGCAGGACCACCGCCGGTTTCCCGTTCGGGCTACCGCAGACCTCCCAGTACAGGCGCTGGCCGTCTCCCACATCGAGCATCCCGTGCTCGTACGGTTCGATCTCCGGATAACGCTCCGACATCGCCCACCCTTCCGTTCGCGGCCACCTTCACGAACCGCGGTCGAGCTTGTCACGCCGACACCTGCTTGGCACGGTTCTCCATCGTGTTGTCCAAAGAGGCAGCCGACGAGGAGGCGGCCGTCGATCTGATGGTCGGGCTTTGCCCTTCGCCTGGTGAACTCGCACACTAGCCCGGCTTGAAGAACAA
>DHWM01000165.1:9884-11948 GCA_002413185.1 Actinobacteria bacterium UBA5182 | reverse complement strand
GGCCTTTCATCGAGGGTCCCGAGGGCGAAGAATGCTCCGGGGGCCCGTGCCCCGCGCACCGGGCCGGGTACTCGGGGCGATGGAGGGTCCGAAAGAAGTTGCCATCGGGCAGAGAATCTTCGGCGAGGGGTGAACCATCCGGAGCACGCGACACGACAGATGAGTGTGGAAGCGGGAGGCTCGGACGGGAGGAGCGACGAGGCGCTCCTGGAGGCCGTGGCCGGTCAGGATCGCGGGGCGCTCCGGGCACTCTACGAGCGGCACGCCCCGTGGCTCGTCCTCCGCCTTTCTCACAGATGTTCAGACCGCAGCGTCGTGGAGGAAGCCGTGCAGGACACATTCGTAGCAGTGTGGCGAAAGCCCCAGGCCTTTGGGGGGACGGGAGAGGTGCCCGCGTGGATCTGGGGCATCGGGATCAGGCGCCTGATCGATGTGCTTCGGCGTCGATCGGCGACCGCTCGGCGGTTCTCGCTCCCCGCCAGGCGGGCCGAGCCATCGGCCGAGGAGCAGGTGCTGCTCGGCGTGGAGTACGGCGACCTCGCCGGCGCGCTGAACAGATTGTCGCCCGAGCTTCGAGCCGTCCTCCAGGCAACGGCGCTCGACGGGCTGACCATGCGAGAGGCCGGCCGGTTGCTGGGCATCCCCACGGGCACGGTGAAGACCCGGCTGATGCGAGCGCGGGCCGAGCTCCGGGAGGCCCTGGCATGAGCATCCAGTGGCACGCCGATCCGGAGGCCGTGTCCCGTTATGCCGGTGGCGAGCTGGACGAGGCAAGGACGTACTCTCTGGAGGCCCACTTCCTCGCCTGCTCCCGGTGCCGAGCGCTGCTCTCGCCGCTGGTGGATCCGGGCGCGATCGAACGAGTGTGGTTCGAGATCGAAGAGTCCGTCGATGCGCCCCGGCCCGGGCCCGTGGAGCGAGCCCTGCTCGGGCTCGGCCTCCCCGACCACCTGTCGAGGCTCCTCGCCGCCACGCCGTCGCTTCGACTCTCCTGGTTCGGAGCCGTGGCCGTGGCACTGGCCTTCGCCGTGCTCGCTGCCCACGGAGGTCACCCTGGGCTCGTGATGTTCCTGGCGATGGCTCCGCTGATCCCCGTCGCCGGGGTCGCCGCCTCGTTCGGCCCCGGGATCGACCCGACGTATGAGATCGGCGTGGCGGCGCCGCTTCGGAGCTTCATGCTGCTGCTGATCCGAAGCACCGCGGTCCTGGTGGCGTCGCTGGTCCTGATCGGCCTGGCTGCTCTGGCTCTCCCCAGCCTCGACTGGAGCGCAGCGGCGTGGCTGCTGCCGGCGTTCGCCCTCACCCTGGTGACGCTCGCAGTGTCGACCGTGGCAGAGCCGGTCCCGTCCGCCGTCGGGGTGGCGCTGGGATGGATCATCTCGGTGGGGCTCGTCGGGCGTCTCGCCGGGGACGGCGTCGCCGCGTTCCATGCCGGCGGCCAGGTGCTGTGCCTGGCGCTCATCCTCGTGTCCGGCATGATCCTGACCCGGCGGTCGGAAGCCTTCGAGCGGAGACCGTGGGCATGACGATCCGCCCCTCCCAAGAACCGATTTCCCCCGACACGACGACAGAGTGGGTGCGAGAAAGGAGCAGGCAGTGGATGGAATGACCGAACCGGCCGTGCAGGTGATCGAGGTGGAGAAGCGGTTCCACCGGACTCGGGCAGTGGCCGGGGTGACGTTCGACGCCGGCGCCGGCATCACCGGCCTGCTCGGGCCGAACGGCGCCGGCAAGACGACGTTGCTTCGGATCCTGGCGACGGTCCTTGCCCCCGACAGCGGAGAGGTCCGGCTGCTGGGGTGGGACCCTAGCCGAAGCGACGACCGTATCCCGATCCGGCGCCGGCTGGGCTACATGCCGCAAGAGCCTGGGTACCACCGCAACTTCACGGCGTTCGAGTTCGTGGACTACGTGGCCATCCTCAAGGAGATGACGGAACGCCGCCGTCGACACGACGAGGTGCGGCGGGTCCTGGACCTGGTCGACCTGAGAAGCGCTTCTTCCACCAAGATCAAGGCGCTGTCGGGCGGGATGCGCCGCCGGGTAGCGCTGGCCCAGTCCCTG
>DHWM01000165.1:2667-9657 GCA_002413185.1 Actinobacteria bacterium UBA5182 | reverse complement strand
CAGCAGCGGCTCCGGTTCCGGGAGGTCATCAGCGAGATCGCCACCCGCCAGACCGTGATGCTCTCGACCCACCAGACGGAGGATGTGGCCGCCCTCTGCCACCGCGTCCTGGTGATGGACAGCGGACAGGTCCTGTTCGACGGCGCGCCCCCCGAGCTCGCCGAGATGGCCAGGGGCCGCGTGTGGATCGCCGACGAGCGGGATCCACGGGCCCGCCTGTCGTGGCGCACCGGCGAGGGACGGCACCGCCACATCGGGGATGCCCGCGAAGGGGCCGAGCTGGTCGAGCCGACCATCGAGGACGCCTACCTGCTGCTGGTGGGGCATCGGGCCATCGAGGAAGAGGCCGCGGCGTGAGCACGGCACTCGCGGCAGCGCCGCCACGGGAGGTCGTGACGACGGGTCCGAGGCTCCGGTCCGTGCTGGCCCTCACCCGGGTCGAGAGCCGCCGGCTGATCACCCACCCGGCGATCCTGGTGGCACCAGGACTCATCGTCCTCGAGAGCGCCCGAGGGCCCGGAACGTTCCAGTTCCTCTTCCTCGTCGGCATCGGGTATTTTGCCATCGGCATCGGGACGTTCGTCGCGGCGAACCTGTGCGCCTCACGGAGCAGGCGGAACAAGACCGAGGAGCTGTACTCGTCGCTCCCGCTCCGCGCCGCGGATCGAACTGAGGCCCACCTGCTTTCGGTAGCCGCCCCGCTCACGGCGGCCATGCTGATCGGCGGCGTGCTCGCCGCGGTGACTCGGCCCTGGGCCGGAGCTTCCGCCCGGCTGGACGTCGAACCCAGGCTGATCATGCACGGGCTCCCCGACTTCGCCCAGGGGCCTTTGCTGGTCGCCTTCCTCGGCGTAGCCGGCGTCGTACTGGTGAGATGGTTCATCACCCCGGTGGCAATCCCAGTCGTGTTCGCCGGGATCTTCGCCATCAGCTCGGTCACCGGCCTGTCGCCGGGACCTACCCACTGGCTGAACCCCGTGGCGGCGTACTCGAGCAGCGGACTCGAGCCGGCGTCAGTGATGCCGTGGCATCTCGTGTATCTCTCCGGCCTGATCCTGCTGTTCGGCTTGGTGGCGGTGGCTCGCAGGCCCTGGCCACCGGGAGTGCACGTCTACGGCGCGGTCGCCTTCGCGCTCACCGCGGTCGGCGGCGTCATGCAGGTTCTGGCGGCCTCGCCATGATCGCCATCGGGGATCTCCACTCTCGCCTCGACGAAGTCGCTTCGCGTCCGGGGCAAGCCCGCGCCGTCGTGACCCTGGCCCGGGTCGAGGGCCGGAGGCTGATCAAACACCCCGCGGTCGTCATTACTGTCGCCCTCGGGATCGTGCAGACCGTCCTGTTCCTCCTCTCCAGCGAGGCCACCAGCCAGCACGACGTGGGCTGGCTCCTTCAGTTCTCGGCGCTGCTGATCTCGTTCGGGGCGCTCCTCGCGGCAAATCTGCAAGCCTCGAAGAGCCGGCGAGACGGCTCCGAGGAGCTGTTCCGGTCAGCGCCGCTGTCTCCTGCTGCCCGCACGGTCGCGCTGGCACTGGCCGCCGTCTGGCTGATGGCGGTGCTCACCCTGCTGCTCCTGGCCGGCGACATCGCCATCAGGGCCATGGGCAAGGGGGCCAGGTCCGACTCCGGCGCGGCGCTGTTCCCCTTGTTCGATCTGGTCCAGGGACCTCTGGTGGCGGGACTGTTCGTGCTGATCGGGATCGCGGTGGCGCGGTGGCTCTCGAGAGCCCTTGCGGGTCCGGTCGCCATCGTGGGGTTGTTCGCGGTGGGCAACGTGGTCCTCAAAGCGGCGAAGAGCGCCGCCTGGTTCCGGCTCACCCCGTTCGATCCGACGTTCCTGAACGATGGCGGGGCGCTCGCGGCCGTACACGCCGTGTACCTGGCGGGGCTCGGAGCGATCGTTCTGGCCGTGGCTCTGATTCGCCATGGCTGGGCCCGGTGGGTCCGGGCCTTGCTCGCCGCGGGGCTGGTCGCTGCCACCGTCTCCGGAGCGTTCCAGCTGGCGTCCTGATGGACTTCGGATGACCACGATGAACGAGGGCATGGCGATGACGAGCGGCGCGCGGGGCGTCCGGTCCAAGCAGGCGCTCCTGCTGGTTCGGCCAACCATTCGGACGATCCGGTGGGCCGCTCTGCTGGGAGGCGCCGCAGCCGCCCAGCTCGTCCTCTGGGCGGCGAAGGGCGAACTCTCCAAGGGCGGACCCATCCCGCTCCTGCCGATGCGTTTGGCGGCGGTGCTGTTGTGCCTGGGGGCGGCATTCGTCCTCGACGACGACGCGGGGGCGACCGTCGAGGCCGCGGTGGCCAGCCTCATGCTCCGGCGCGGTCTCCGCCTGGCGCTGACGGTCCCCGTGGTAGGGATCGCCTGGGGAGCGGCACTCTGGGCGGCGTCGCGGCTGGCAGCTTCGGGCCGGGGCACCGGCTCCGTCGCGCCTCCTTCACTGCCGGTGGCCGGGTTGGCGATTGAAGCGGCGGCGTTGCTCGGGGTAACGTTGGCTGCGGGCGCGGTTGCCACTCGCTCGTTGGGCCACGGCAAGGGTGGGGTGGCCGCGGGACCCACGCTTCTGGCGTTCGTGATGGCCGTGCTCTCGCTCGGGCGGTACTGGCCGCTGTTCCCCGCTGCATCTTCGGAGCCTGGCTGGGCGGCCGCGCACGCTCGCTGGGCGCTCATCCTGGTCGCCGCGACGATCGTGCTCGCCGCGTTCAGCCTCGACCCCGCCAGGCGCTGGAGCATCCTCCGCCGACGGTGGCGGCCGCAGACGCATGGACGGCTTGTGCGGGCCTCGCGTGCTCCCGTGGCGGGCAAGCCATGAACGTGGCGGCGCCGCTCGGGACGGCCGTGGCCCCCGACGCGGTCGTCGGTGTGCGAGCCCCGAGGACCGGTCGGGTAATCCTCAGCCTCGCACGAGTGGAGGGCCGGCGGTTGCTTCGGCATCCCGTATTTCTCGTCGGGATCGCGTTTAGCGTGATGGAGGTCCTGGTTGGGTGGAGCGACCTGCCGAGCGGCACCCACCACTCGGTGGTCGAACCTCTCTGGCCGGCGGGCTTCCCGATTGGTCCGCTGGCGGTGTTCGGCTTCGTGGCCGCGAACCTCGCTGCGACGCGGGACCGCCTGGACGGCACCGAGGAGCTCTTCGGCTCCGCCCCCTTGTCCCCTCGAGCCCGAACGGCGGCTCTACTCGCATCCGCTGCGTGGGCTGTCGCCGCCGGCGTGGTGATGCTGGTGCCGTTCGTCGGCGGCTTCGCCATCGCCTATGAGGTGAGCCTCCCCGACGTGGTCAAGCTGAGCGAAGAGCCACTCGTCGTGGCGGTCTCGATCCTCGCCGGCGTCGCTCTGGGGCGCCTGCTGCCCACCCGAGTCGTCGCACCGGTGGTGGCCTTCGTCGCGCTCGTCTCGATCGTGGGCGCGTACGCCCAGCCCGTGCAGCCCTGGGGGTTCCTCGCGCTTTGGGTGATCCCGGACTCCCTACCTTCGGTGGGCTGGCACATCCTGTACCTGGTCGGCCTGGGGACCTGCGCCGCGACGCTGGCCCTGCTGAGGGATGGAATCCGCCGTTCGCTCGTGGCGGCTGCGGTGATTGGAGTCGCGGCCGTCGCGGTGGGCGCGATCCTTCAACTTCCGGCATCCTGTGCCGGCGGGGCCACGCCGTGCGTGTTCCGATGAAGGACGAAGGCCCCCGCGGTCCCGTCGAGGGCGTGCTCGTTCGAATTGGCGTGCCCGACCACGTGGCCCGCCTGCTCGCCGCGACACCTTCGCTCCGTGTTTCCTGGTTCGGGGCGACCGTCGTGGCTCTCGGGTTCTCCATCCTGGCCGCCTACGGGAAGCAGGACCCGCTCATGTTCCTCGTGATCGCTCCACTCCTGCCCCTCGGCGGTGTCGCCGCGGCCTTCGGGCCCGGGGTGGACCCCACGTACGAGATCGGACTGTCCTGCCCGGTCCGTACTTCCCGTCTCCTGCTGATCCGAGCCACGGCCGTCCTGGCCGCCACCTCGTTCCTGGCGGGCCTCGCCTCCCTGGCGCTTCCGCGACTGGATTGGACCGCCGCCGCGTGGCTCCTCCCTTCGCTCGGCCTGACCATCGCCACGCTGGCCCTGGCCACCGTGATGCGCCCATTGTGGGCCGTAGGAACCGTGGCCTTCCTGTGGGTGACCGGCGTCGTCGCCAGCGAGATCCTCTCGAGCGTCCCCGACGCCGCGTTCAGAGGCCCCGGGCAGGTGACCTTCTTCGCCGTCGTGGTGGTGGCGGCGCCCCTGTTCGCCCGGCGACGGGAGCACCTCGACATGGAGGTCAGAGCGTCCAGGCTGTTCCGCCAGTACGTCTCTCCCGGCGTCGCCGCTGCGATGCTGGCCGATCCCCGTCACACCGCGCTCGGTGGCTCGATCGTCGACGTGACGGTCCTGTTCGCCGACCTTCGAGGATTTACGTCGTACTCGGAGCTCGGTTCGCCGGACCAGGTCGTGGCGATGCTGAACCGGTACTTCAGCGACGTCGTGCCGCTGATCCTCGAAGAGGGCGGGACGGTGGACAAGTTCGTGGGCGACGCGATGATGGCCATGTGGGGCGCCCCGGATCGCCAGCCCGACCATGCGCTCCGGGGTGCCCGGGCCGCGCTCGCCATGCAGGCCGCGGTGCAGCGGGTGGTCGAGGGGAACCCCGACTTCCCATGTTTCCGGATCGGGGTGAACAGCGGTCCAGCTCTCGTCGGCAACATCGGCAGCGACCAGTTCCGGAACTTCACCGCCATCGGGGACACCGTGAACCTCGCGGCCCGCCTCCAGGAGATGGCGCAGCCCGGAGAGATCGTGATCGGGACTGGGACCTGCGACGCGATCCGGCACCAGGCCATCGTCCGGCCCCTCGGTTCCGTACGAGTGAGAGGAAAGGAGGAAGCAGTGGAGGCGTTCGTGCTCGAGCGGCTCGGCGAGCAGGCAGAGGGATTGGCGCGGAGAGGCAACCGGGCTGATGCGATCCGCGAGCCCACAAGGCCATCGGACTGAGCCGTGGGTCGTAGTGGGCACCTGGACGACCCGATCACCGGCCAGCATCTCACCTTCGTGAGAACCGGTCCTGAGACGGAGGGTGAGCTCCTGCGGGTGGAGGTCCGCTTGGATGCTGGAGGCCGGGTGCCTGGACATGCGCATCTTCGGCAAGATGAGCGCCTCGAGGTGATCGCGGGTTCGGTCATTGCCCGCGTGGGCGGGCGCAACCATGAGCTACGACCTGGCGACAGCCTCGACGTACCTCGCCGCCGGCTACACGCCATCCGCAACGCCGCCGAGAATGAGGCTCGCTTGCTCCTCGACGTCCGCCCCGCCCGTCGCATGGAGCAGACGATGCGGACCCTTTTCGCGGCGATGCGCTTCGTCAACCGGGTCCTCCCACGAGGTCCACGTCGCTGACTCACCTCATCCCCTTGACGTTGGCGAATGTCCAGCGCACTTGGATCATCCACCCACTCGGTCTCGAAAGATACCTACCTTGCCGGCGCGGAGGAGGAACCGCGCTTGAGGCCCTTAATTGGCCCATGCGATGACCAAGGCCCGCCCGGGTGGTAGCACCACCAGCGCCCTTCGGCGAAGCGCGGGCAACTCTTCGGCGGATCACCTTCACAGCCGACTGCCAAAGCGCCAATATCCAGGCATGAGCGAGGCCCCGGGGGCTCGGCGGGAACGTCCCAGCACGTCCCGCGCCATGCGACGGCTCGCCTGGTCGGCTTGGGCTCTGATCGTCCTGCTGGCTGTGGCGTTGGTCGTCCTGGGAACCCTCAACCAGTCGATCTGGTCGTCGGGGTTGGCGGCGAAGCTCCAGCATCGTCCGGACAGGGGCACCTATGCCCTGTTCTGGCTCGTCGCCGTGATGGGGATCGGGCACGCGACGTTGGGTGCCCTCATCCTTGCCCGGCGAGGCAACGCGATCGGCTGGACTCTCTTCGCGTTCTCGTTCGCCCTGGTGTGGATCTCCGTCTGCGAGCAATACGCACTTCGAAGCGTGGCCGGGGCGGCCGGTTCGCTCCCCGGGGCAACCCTCGTCGCCGCTATGGGACCTCTTGGAGAGTGGGGCATCGCCTCCCTGGGGCTTCTCTTCCTGTTGTTCCCCACCGGCAGGCTGCCGTCGGCGCATTGGCGCCCTGTCGCGTGGATGATCGTCGGTGGGGCCGCTCTCTATTCAATCGGGTTCGGCCTCCGATCAGGCGCTCTGAACGGGCCCTGGAACGACCTCGGCATCCGCATCCAGAACCCCCTGGGGATCAAGCCACTCAAGGGCGTCCTCGCGGTCGTCTTCGCCATCGGCGTGGTTTCCGCCCTCCTCGGCTCGATGGCGGCGGTCGTCGCCCTGGTGCGCAGGTTCCGTCGATCGGCCGGCGAGGAACGCCAGCAGATCAAGTGGCTGGCCTTCATGGCGGGCACCGCGCTAGTCGTGTACGTCGCCGGGTTCCCCCTCGGCTTGGTCTTCGACGACACTTCGGCCGTCAGCGACATCTTGTTCTCGGTCTTCTTCCTGAGCCTGATCGTCGGCGTGCCCGTCGCCGCGGCCATCGCGATCCTCAAGTACCGCCTCTACGACCTGGACCTGGTCATCAACAACACGGTGGTGTTCTCCGCGCTGGCGGCGTTCATCACCGCGGTTTACGTGGCGATCGTGGTCGGGATCGGCCATGCCGTGGGCCAGGGGGACCGACCCAACGTCGGCCTTTCCATCCTGGCCACGGCGGTGGTGGCCGTGGCCTTCCAGCCGGTGAGGAACCGGGTCCAGCACCTGGCCAACCGGCTGGTCTACGGCAAGCGGGCCACCCCCTACGAGGTCCTGTCGGATTTCTCCGAGCGGATGTCGGGGGCCTATGCCACCGAGGATCTCCTGCCCCGCATGGCCAGGATCCTCGCGGAGGGGACGGGAGCGGCCAGGGCCGACGTGTGGCTGCACGTGGGGAACGACCTGCACCGGGAAGCGTCCTGGCCAGCAGAGGGTTCCCCCCGGGAACCGATCCCCGTCTC
>DHWM01000165.1:1717-2391 GCA_002413185.1 Actinobacteria bacterium UBA5182 | reverse complement strand
GGCGACCCCCTTCGCCCGGCCGAGGAGAAGCTCATGGAGGACCTCGCCTCGGGGGCAGGCCTGGTCCTTCGCAACGTTCGCCTGACCGCCGAGCTCCTGGCCCGGCTGGATGAACTGAAAGCCTCGCGCCAGCGGATCGTGGCCGCACAGGACGAGGAGCGAAGGCGCCTGGAGCGAAACCTCCACGACGGGGCCCAGCAGCAGCTGGTGGCCCTGCAGGTGAGGCTGTCCCTGGCCGAACGCCAGGCCGAGGATGACTGCCGGGTGAGGGACTCCCTGGGCGCCCTGAAGCAAGAGGCCGGGGAGGCCCTGGAGAACCTCCGCGACCTGGCGAGAGGCATCTACCCACCGCTCCTGGCCGACCAGGGCCTCACCGCGGCCCTCACCGCCCAGGCCCGCAAGGCTCCCCTCCCGGTGAGGATCGAGGCCGAGGGCGTCTCCCGCTACCCCCAGGAGCAGGAGGCAGCCATGTACTTCTGCGTGCTCGAGGCCCTGCAGAACGTGGCCAAGTATGCGGGGGCGACCAGCGCCACCGTCAGCCTCACCGAAGACGACGGATCCCTCGCCTTCGAGATCACCGACGACGGTCACGGGTTCGACACCTCGACCACGTCCTACGGGACCGGCCTGCAGGGCATGGCCGACCGGCTGGCCGCCCAGAGCGGGACCCTTGA
>DHWM01000165.1:0-1516 GCA_002413185.1 Actinobacteria bacterium UBA5182 | reverse complement strand
CAGGGCATGGCCGACCGGCTGGCAGCACAGAGCGGGACACTGGAGGTCCGCTCGCGACCCGGCCAGGGGACCATCGTGATCGGGCGAGTCCCGGTGAGGGAGCTCGAGGTGATGGAGGCATGACATTCGGCGGCGCGCGCAGATGGGCGTGGACCGCTTTCGGCGTAAGTCTTGGGCTCCTCGTCGGCCATCTGGTGCTCGGGTACTTCACGGGAGGCGTCTACGATCGGGACGACATCCTCTTCACAATTGGGACCGTCCTGGTCGTCTTCGCTTTCGGCGTCCCCGGTGCGCTCATCGTCAGCCGCCAGCCGCGCAACACGATCGGATGGCTGTTGATCGCGATCCCGTTCATGGCGGTGTTCGCCCTGATCGCGGGCGACTACGCGTACGAGGCGTTGGTGCGCCGGCCGGGGATGCTGCCGGCCGGACGCTACGCGGCATGGATCGACCGGTGGGCCATCGTCCCGACATTCTCCCTCTTCATCCCGCTCTTCTTGCTCTTCCCGGACGGCAAAGTGCCGTCGTCTCGCTGGCGGCCGGCCTTGTGGCTGGCCGTCGGCGCCCCCGCGGTGACCACGATCGCCTTCGCTCTCACCCCGGGCCGGATGACCGGCGCTTTCGCCGACCTCACGAAGGTCACGGTGGTCAATCCCTTTGGGCTCGGTGCCCTGAAAGGTCACGGCGATCCCACGGGGATCGCCGGGGCGGCCACCCTGGTGGCTGCGTTCCTGGCGGGGGCGTCTTTGTTCTTCCGGTTCCGAAACCGCCACGGAGACGAGCGCCAGCAGGTGAAATGGCTGGCCTTCGTCGGCATCGCCTGCCTGGGTGAGCTGCTGCTGCTGGGGCCGGTGAGCAGCCTGGGCGATACCGCCGGCAACACCATGTTCCTTGCCCTGTTCTTCACCCTCTCGCTGGGGATCCCCGCGGCGTGCGCCATCGCCATCCTCAAGTACCACCTGTACGACCTCGACGTGGTCGTCAACAAGACCCTGGTGTTCGGTGCTCTCGCTGCGTTCATCACCGCTGTCTACGTGGCCATTGTGGTTGGGATCGGGCATGCCGTGGGGCAGGGGAATCGTCCGAACGTCGGACTGTCGATCCTTGCCACCGCGGTCGTTGCCGTGGCCTTCCAGCCGTTCAAGGACCGCGTTCAGCACCTGGCGAACCGGTTGGTCTACGGCAAGCGGGCGACTCCCTACGAGGTCCTCTCAGAATTCTCCGAACGGATGTCGGATATGTACGCAACCGAAGACCTTCTGCCTCGGATGGCTCGGATCCTCGCGGAGGGGACCGGGGCTTCCCGCGCAGATGTGTGGCTGAAGGCGGAGAACGAGCTACGCGCGACCGCCTTTTGGCCCGCGGATTCCAAGCCTCATTCGCCAATCGGTATCCAGGACGCTGAGCTTCCAACGATCGAAGGCGCGGATCGCGCACTCCCCGTCAGCCACCGCGGAGAGCTGCTGGGGGCACTGTCGGTGACCAAGGCTCGGGGCGACCCCCTTCGCCCGGCCGA
>DHWM01000035.1:2391-2803 GCA_002413185.1 Actinobacteria bacterium UBA5182 | reverse complement strand
GGGTCGGGTGCGAGAACGGAACCGGGCGGCGGGCGCAGGACCCGTCCGAGCGGGCTGAACAAAGGTCCAGCCCTCCGCGCCCTTTGGGGGGAGGTGTTAGACCCCGGTTGACGCCCACCGCCATCGTTCCGTTTTGCGGGTGGCCCTGGAGATCGAGTGCCGTCGACGGAGGTTCCGACTATGTGAGGAAGAGATGGCCGTCGGCCGTCACTCCCACCAGGGCCGCGAGGAGCGTCACTCGATGAGATGCCGGCGGAGCGCCTCGGCCACGGCCGCGGTTCGATCCGACGCCCCCAGCTTCTCGAAGATGTGCTCGAGGTAACCCGTCCACTCCGCTTTGGTCCTTCGGCCAGCTCTCTTCACCGTGGGGAAGCTGGACGGAGAGCCCGGGAGAGCACATCATCACCATCAA
>DHWM01000035.1:0-2218 GCA_002413185.1 Actinobacteria bacterium UBA5182 | reverse complement strand
GACCTACATCGGGACGCTTAGCGTCCGAGCGTGGGGAAGCTCCTTCAGGGCGCCTCTCATCCCAGAAGGCCGGCTCCCAAAGCATGGGAGCCGGCCTTTCTGAGTGCTGGAGTCCCCCCCCAGCCGCTAGTGTGCCGAGGCCTCCGCTACGGCGAGCCGGATATCGGTCCCGACCGGGATCCCGTAGTTGTTCTCCAGGGTCACGATGATCTCGATCATGCGGATCTCGATGCTGTTCGGCGTGGTGATCTCGCGCTTCAGCCACAGCGTCCCCAGCCCGGCCAGGAACACCTTCGTGTTCGGCCCCACCTGGTCGTTGATCTCCGGGTGCCCGCTGACCGTGAGGTTCAGGAATGAGCTGCCGGCGTCGTCGAAGGTGAACGTCGTCCCATCGGTGAACGAGTGGGCATCCGCCTTGACCGCGTCGGCGGTCACGAGGCCGTCAACGAGGTTCGCCGTCTGCACGGTGGACGTTGTCTCCCCGGTGGCGGTCGTCGACGTCACGGTGCCCTTTGCCGTATCGGTCACCGTGCCGGTCGTGAACTCAGGCGGGAAGCTGATGCTGACGATCGAGTTGGTCTTGGTGACCCCTCCGGTCCCCAAGCAGCCCAGGTGGATAAGCGCGGACTGCCCGGACAGGAACACATTGGCCAACTTGGCGCTCGTACCGTAGGCGAACCCGTCGAGGGTGCCACCGATACTGGTGCTGAGCCCGCTGGCAGCATGAGCCACGATGATCTCGGTGCCCACCGGAACGAGCGGATTTTGCAGCGTCACGAAGACGTGGATCATGTTCACGGTCAGTGAGGCCGAAGTCGATCCGAACTTCGTGAGTTGCTCGTTCAGGATGACATGGCCGAAGCCCACCAGATCGATCTGGGTATTGGGAGCGGGAAGCCCCGCGATGTGAACGCCCGCCACTACCAGCTTGACGAACGAGGAACCGACCGAGCTCACGTGGAACCCGTTGGTGTCGTGGCTCGTGGCGCTGACGGCCTTCACCTCATCGGCGGTGATCAGGCCTGAGAGCACGTTGGCCGAATGGACATCTGAGGTGGACTTCGCGGTCTGCGTCCCGCTCACGTCGGTGGCCGACGCCGTGGTGTTGACGAGGCCGGTCGTGACGTATGGGGGGACGCTCACGGCGGCCACGGTGTTCGAGTTGGCGATCGGCGGAGTCAGGGTTCCGCACGTCCCCAGGCTGACCACGGCACTCTTGCCCGCCTTGATCACAGTTCCGACGTTGGCGTAGGAGCCGTAGGCATCGGCGGTGTACTGAGTCCTGCTCCCGAGCGGCTGGCGAGGGGCGTTCGTCGCCCCCGCCTGTGGAACGCTGCCGAACGCAACAGCGGCGGTTGCCAGGAGCACTAAGAGCGGTCTGGAATACGGGACCTTCATGGTTCACGTCCTCTCTGACGGCGGGGCGCTCCTTGGGGTCTACGGGCCTGTTCCTTTCGCCACAGGCCGATGATGACGTTTCGTCATGTTTCTCTCTCGCTCAGTTATCGGCACGCATTGAAGTCACCTTGAGGAACTGCACGGATTTCGTCCTCCGTCACGGGGCAGCCTCGGGATCGTCGAGCAGGTCCCGCATGCGGAGCTCGAGGGCGACCCGCTGGTCCTCCCAGCCCTTCGCCTGCCATTCGCATTGGGCCTTCGACCGGACGAACGGGGGGAAGGCCTTGACCGGGGCGACCGCTGCCTCGGACGACCAGGACCGGATCGCCTCTTCTGCGTCCGAGAGCTGGCGCTGCAAGCGTCGCAGCTCGAACTCGGTAGCTCGCCTGCATCCGACCGAGCAGAAGCGGCGAGGCCTGCCAGTCTCGCTCCGCGGGAGCGCGGTCTCGCACTTCACGCACGTCCTCCTCACCAAGTTTTAGTCAACCCCCCTGGACTTTCTCCACCACGCGCTTTTTCCGAGTTGCGGGCGCGTAAGCGGGCCGAAGATGGCCCTCGCCCGCTTAGGGTCTAGAGATTTGGATGCCCCTCCCCTTGGTGCGGGCAGTGGCCTCCTTCGTGGTCTTGTACCGATGACAGCGCTTGCACAGCGCCTGGAGATTGGCTCTGTCGTGCATCCCTCCGAGTGCGATGGGGCGTATGTGATCCACCGCCTGGGCCGGAGCGCCGCACGCCCTGCATCTGGGTTCCTCGTGGAGGACCTGTGCCCTGATGCCACGCCATGCGTTGCCGTAGGGGCTGACGAGAGGCTGCATCCCTC
>DHWM01000046.1 GCA_002413185.1 Actinobacteria bacterium UBA5182 | reverse complement strand
CCCCGGGTGGCTGGTCATCCTCGGACCGGCACCGCTGCCGTGTAGATGTCGAGCTCGTTCAGCCTGCCGTCGGGGTTGGTTCCGGTGCTGTTCGAATTGTCGGCCCAGGCCGGACGGGCGATGCCCTCGAAGAACGCCAGGCCCGTGTAGTCGCCGTAGTCGATCCCGTTGTTGGCGTCGGCGGAGTTCGACGTGCCCGCACTGATCTGTAGGTTCGGCGTGAACGACGACCCACCGTCGGTGCTGAAGGCACCCCAGTACTGCGCGTCATCGTTCGGCACTCCGTCGGTGTCACCGGGCCCGCCGTTGCCGAGGTCCAACCGCGAGTCGTACCAGGTCACGGCGATGTCTCCACTTGTCTGGTCGAGGGCGATCTTCGGAAGGAACTGGCTGTTTGTGGTGTGGTCGTCGTTGACCCGGACCGGGTCGGTCCACGTGGCGCCGTCGTCGTCGGAGTGCTGAACGTAGATGTCGGTGTTGTCGCTCTCGTTCTTCTGCTCGAGGGTGTAGACGAGGTAGGCCCGCCCGGCGTGCGCGCCCCCCGTGCGGTCCCACGCCAGACCCGGTTCGGCGTCGACGGACCGGTCGGGCTGCGGTGGGATGAAGTCGAAGCCGCCCACGTGCGTGTCGGCGACGAAGACGCGCTTGCCGAATGGGGCCGGCCCGAGGCCGTCGGGATCCACGTTCACGAACAGCTTGCCTCCGCCCTGTCCGCTCTCGGTGAGCGTGCACACGTTCATCACCTGGCCCTCGGGACCGATCGCGACGTCGCCGTACGTGCAGTTGTTCGTCCCTTCGATGACCTCACGCGTGTCGAACGAACCGACCTGGCCCAACCCGTGGACCGGGGCGCCGAACGCGCCCATCGGGCCACCCACGTTGACCACGACCCACACCTCGCCCTCGGCTGCGGTGATGGTCCCCTGGTCGGTGAACTGGAACAGGCCCCGGTCATCGTGGCCGGACCGGCTGACCTGCCGCTTCGGAATGCCGTTGATCTTCGCGATGAGCCCGAACGAGATTCCACCGTCGGTGCTGAGCGCAACCGGAATCGTGTTTTCGCGATTGAACAGATAGGTCAAAAACAGATTCCCGTAGTTGTCGAACGACAGGCTCGGGTCGCAGCACGCGTCGCCGAGGTTGTCGCCGTGGCCGATGAGCTTCGTCGCCCACGTCGTTCCGCCGTCGAAGCTCACGCCCTCGAACATGCCTGACAGCGGATGCTGAACGTTCGAGACGATCACGACGTTCTGGGGATTGGTGGGGTTGATGGCGACCGTTGTCTCGGATTCGTTTCCGTGTCGCTGGCTCACGTCCACGTTCTGGGGGGTCGACGTACGGCTGGATCGCGTGGCGCCGAGCGAGGCGGCGGGCGTCCCGATCACCAGCGCGGAGACGACCGATACGGACAGGATCGCTCCGAACAACAGTCTGGTCGATCGCATCGTGGAACCTCCTTCGAGACACTTGTGAGGACGGCAGGCTAGGACCAGGGATCCTGTTTGCGCAACTTCGGTCGAAATGTGGTGAAGACCGCGGGGGGGCTGGCTCGCTACGAGGTTCGCCGGGACGTTCGCACCTTTCGCCAGGCGAACAGGCTGGCCAGGATTGCGATGGCTCCTCCGCCCGCCAGCGCCAGGCGAGGCCCCACCTGGAGTCCCGCGTGCTGCCCCACGAATCCTGCCACGGGCCCGCCGATCGGCGTGCTCCCCAGGAACACCACCGTGTACAGCGCCATGACCCGGCCCCGCATCTCGTCCGAGGACGTCAGCTGCAGCGTGGAGTTCCCGGTGATGGCGAACGACGTGGCCACGCCGCCGAGCAGCGGGAGCACCAACCAGGCCAGGCCCAGGCTGGGCGCCAAACCGATCAGCACCGAACCCACTCCCAGGCCCACCGCCAGCAGGACCAGGCGCCGCACGTTCGGCGTGGAAGCCCTGCTGGCCAGGAGGAGCGCCCCGATCAGGGAGCCTGCACCGAACAGCGCCAGCATGTCGCCGTAGGTCCTGGCGTCGCCGTGGAACGTTCGCACCGCGAGGAGCGGCAAGACCACCGGGAAATTGTAGGCGAACAGGAACACGGCCGCCATCACCAACATGGGGACACGGAGATCCGGCGTGCGCCACACGTAGGCGATCCCTTCCCGGACCTGGCCCCTGCGGCGCGGGACGGGAACACGCCGGTGGAGCTCGTTCGTTCGCATCGCCAGGAGCGCGGCGATCACCGCCAGGTAGGAGATGGCGTTGATCAGGAACACCGGACCTACCCCGATCGCCCCGATCAGGATTCCGGCGACGGCCGGACCGACGACTCGGGCGCCCGTGAACGTCGCCGTGTTCAGGCTCATCGCGTTCGTGAGGTCCTCCCGTCCGACCATCTCCAAATAGAAGCTCTGCCGCGTCGGCATGTCGAGGGCGGTGACCAGCCCGACCAGGAAGGACAGGGAGAACACCATCCACACATGGACGACACCCGTGAACACCAGAAGCCACAGCGTCAGCGCGAGCAGCGCGAACGCGACCTGCGTCGAGATCTGGAGGCGCCAGTTGTCGAGCCGATCGGCGATGAGGCCGCCCCACGCGCCGAACAGCAGGATCGGAAGGAACTGCAGTCCGGTGTCGATCCCCAGCATCGTTCCGTTGTGGGTGAGCTGCAGGACCAGCCATGGCCCGGCAACGAGTTGCATCCACGTGCCGATGGCGGACACGAGCTGGCCTCCCACGAACAACCGGAAGTTCCGCACCCGGAGCGAATGGAACGTGCCCGTTCGGTGCTGACGAACCGGTGCGCCGGCGGCTGAGGACGAGGAGGCAGCCGCGGGCTCGGCCACCTGTTCGATCGCGGGCTGGTCTGGGCTCACGGAAGTAGGGTACGAGGAGCCGCGGAAAGGAGGACCCAAGTGGAGGATGACGCCCCGAGCACGCAGTGGGAGCGGTACGGCCGCGCCATGATCTCCGCGATGGCGGAGGTGCTGGACTCGCGCGATCTCGAAGAGGCCGCAGTCCTGCTGGAGACCGCCGACTGGTGGCTGTCGCTCGGCCTGACCATCGGGCTGAATCGACCGGAAGACGCCGCGGAGCTGCTGACGGCGATCGAGGCCCACGAAGGAGATCGAGTCGAACTGGCCGAGGATGGAGCCACGTTCTGCCGCGAGGTGATGGCGTGAGACGCCGTGGCTTCGTGTCCGAGATGTACCGGGCAGCCCGCTTCGCCAACGACGTCTCGGTGCTGGCTTCGGGCAACCCTTCCCGGATCGCCAGGCGGGCCAAGAACAAGATCGTCGGCCGGGCACTGGGAAGATCGGGTCTGTGGCGGGCCCTGTGGGGCTGACTGCTGGGATACTCCGGATCGGGATCGAGAACGGGACACCGGGATGAATGGATCGAAAGCGACAGCGGCATGACGGGCGCCCCGGCGCTCGCGTCCGACCCGGTTCAGCAAGCGCTCTGCCCCCTCGCCTTGCGGATGCGCAGAGTGTCGGGGTCGGTGGTCGGGAGGCCGTCGGAGATGGCCGCCATCCAGGGCGAGCTGGGGTCGGCCCTCGCGCGGCTCTCCTGCGTGACCGTTGAAGGCGAGCCCGGGATCGGAAAGACCCGCCTCCTGCTATCTTCGATCGAGCTCGCCGACCAAGAGGGGTTCGCCGCCGTGGCGGTTGCGGCAGACGAGGAGCTGCGCGGCCCCTTCCTGCTGATGCGCTCGATCCTCTCCTCGGCCCTATCTCCGGAGGGGGCTGTCTCGCCGGAGGGGGCGCTCCCTCGGGACGCCGAGGCTGCGGTCCGGCGGGCTCTGGAGGCCATGTCGGGCCGGGACGATTCGACCCTGGAAGCGCTCCCGCCGGATCAGAAGCTCCTCCGCCAGTTCGACCTGATCGCGATGGCCTTCCAGGCTCTGGCCTCCACTCGGCCTCTGGCGCTGTTCGTGGACGACCTCCAGTGGGCGGACGAGGACAGCTTGAGGGGTTTGCGGTATGTCGTACGGACCGCCGCCGCCCACCCGATCTTTCTCCTGCTGGCCCTGCGCCCAGAGGAAACCGCCTTTCTCACGGAGGCCGTGACATTCATCGCGGACATGGAGCGAATGGGGCTGGTCCGGCGCCTCAGGCTGGGACGGTTCACCCAGATCGAGACGGCGGCGTTCCTGCGGCAGTTGCTCGGTGCGGAGGTCAATCCCTCCAGTGCCGCCGCGATGCATGCTCAGGCCGAGGGCGTCCCGTTCATCCTCGAAGAGCTCGTCCACGCCTACAGCGACACCGGCATGGTGCAGCAGATCGACGGTGTGTGGTCGCTCGCCCGCAACGCCGAGCGACTGGTCCCCTCGGCCGTGCAGACGTTGATCCAGCGCCGGTCCGGACGACTGCCGGAGGCGACGAAGGCCTCGCTGGCTGAGGCCGCCGTTCTGGGCCGAAGCTTCAGCCTGCGGGATCTTCTCGCCGTCAAGCTTCAGCTCGGCGACGATGCGCGCGACGCCGGCGCGCTGGCGGAAGCGATGGCGCCGGCGGTGAGCGCCGGCTTGCTTGCGCAGCACCCTCAAGGGTCGGCCGCCGACTACAGCTTCAATCACGAGCAGGTCCGCCAGTTCGCCATGAGCTCCCTGTCGCCACCTCGGCGGAGGGCGATCCACGCCGCCGTCGTGCAGATGCTGACCGAAGGCGGCGAGCCGTCGTCGCAAAGTCTCCCGATGCTGGCGCACCATGCGGCGGCTGCCGGCGACACGGAGCGGTGCGCACGGTTCTCGATCGCCTCGGCGAAGGCTGCCCTCGCCGCCCACGCCCCCGAGGAAGTGCTCCGGGCCGTCGACCTGGCCTTGCCCGCCGCCTCCGGGCCGCAGGATCGGGTGACGCTGCTGGGGCTTCGCGACGACGCGCTGGACATGTTGCGCCGCCCGGGGGACCGCCTGGAAGGCCTTGCCGAGCTGGCCGCTCTGGCGGACGCGCTGGGGGACCCCCACCTCGAGCTCCGCACGATGCTCCGGCGGGCCGCGGCGTTTCGCCTGGCCGAAGAGCACGATGTCGGGGCGAGCCTGGCCGATGAGGTCCGCGAGCTCGCGGCGAAGCGGGGCGATCGCGCAGCGGAGATGGCCGCATGCCTGGAGCTCGGACAGGCCCTGCTTCGAAGCCCCCTGGGTGAGGGATTCGTCCCCTCGGCGGCCGAGGTGGACCTGGACGGCGCGGAGGAGGCGTTCGGTGGGGCCGCAGCCCTGGCCGAGGAGCTGGGCGACGACGCCGCCCTGGCCGGGGCCAGCCGGGAGCTCGGGATCATCGAGATCGGGCGGGTGCGAGCGTGGTTCGTGGACCGGGTGAAGGCTGGCGAGCATGTCGCCCTTATGGCCCGAGCCGTTGGCGGCGAGACGCCCGACCAGATGCTGCCGACCCTGCCCATCGCGCCGATCGTGGCGAGCTCGCAGCGACACCTCGATCGGGCCCTGGAGCTGTTCGAGAAGCTCGAAGACCGCCGAGGGGTGATGTCCTCGGTCATCGCCATGGCCTATCTGCGATTCGGACCGGAGATCCATATGGGCGCCAGTCCGGCCCAACGGATCGAGGAGATCCGACGACTGGCCACCAGGATGCGCTCGCTGTCCAAGGAGAGCGAACGAGCGCTCGCCGAGGCCCAGATGCTGTACGGCGTGCACGTCTTCGCCAGGGCCAAGGTCATTCCGGACCTGGCGATCTCACGAGGTGAAGATGCCTATCGCGCTGCCAAGACCCTGGGCGACCGCGCTCTGGAATTCTCCGCGGCGGGAGGGGTGGCGATGGCACTCCTCGACCTGGGTGATGTGGAGGAGGCAGAGCGGTGGCTCGGCCTCGCCGCCTCGGCGGCGTCGGCCGCCCCGACCCCACTGCGGGCCCGGCGGCTGGAGCTGTGGCGCGGCCTGGCCCGGGCCACGGCGGGCGACGCTGCCGGCATGCGCGAGCATCTGGGGCGGGCGCTGCGGGCGGCCACGGACCAGGGCCGGCCGGCGGGAAGGTGCGAGGTGCTGGCCCGGCTCGCCGTGGAGGCCGCTCGGCTGGGGGCCGCCGCCGACGACGAGGAGCTGCTTTCACTGGCGGAGCGTTCGGCCCGTGAGGCGAAGGAGCTGGTGAGGGTGCTTCCGGGCCATCCGCCGTGGGGCGCGCAGGCGGACGCGGCGCTTGCCGACGTGGCGCTCGCTCGAGGCGACCTGGTGGCTGCAGGCCAGGCCGGGCGGGCAGCGATGCAGGATATGCAATCGGCGATGCGCGAGGACCTGTACCCGGAGATCCTCCTGCCCACCGCGCGAGCGATCTTCGCAGCCGGCGAGGAGCACGAGAAGCAGATGGCCGGGATGTTCCTCAAGCTCATGGTGGCCATGGTGGCGCAGCGGACGGTGGACGAGGACGTGCGGGTTCGGTGGTTCCGCGGCCCCATCGGTCGGGAATGGGTGCGGCTGGTCGGACCGGTCGAGATGGCGTCTGCCGGTGCTGCCGGCGACGGAGCTCTGGCCGGACTGGGTGACGCCGATGCCCGATTGCTCGGCCTGCTCACCGAGGGTCTGACCAACGACGAGATCGCCGGCAGGCTGGGAACGACTCCCCAGTCGGTGGCGCTCCGGCTTCAGGAGATGTTCGCGAAGATCGGGGCATCCTCCAGGGCCGAAGCCACGGCGTTCGCGCTTCGCGAGGGAGTCCTGTAGCGATGCTCAAGGCCCGCGTCGACCGGATCCGTTGCATCGGCGCCGGTAACTGCATCACGCTCGCGCCGACGGCGTTCGACTGGCACGAGGGGGACTTCGCGAAGGCCGACGTCGTCGACACCGAGAGCGTGGAGGAGGAGCTCCTCCGGGAAGCCGCCCTGTCGTGTCCCACCCAGGCGATCGAGATCGAGGAGGTCGAGGAGCTGCTCCCGTGGCAGCTCCGCACCACCCGGGCCGCACAGGCCCGCCGGGTGGTGAAGACCTTCATGTTCACCGACATCGTGAAGTCGACGAACCTGGTGGAAGCACTCGGGGACGAGGCCTGGGAGACACTGCTCCGATGGCACGACGACACCCTCCGATCGGTGTTCGCCTCTCATCAGGGCGAGGAGGTGGTGGCGACCGGCGACGGATTCTTCGTCGGCTTCGATAGCCCGGAGGCCGCGCTGGCCTGCGCGGTCGCCATCCAGCGACGCCTCGCCGAGCACCGGCAAGCCCACGGGTTCGCGCCCCCCGTCAGGATCGGGCTGCATGCCTCCCAGGCCATGCAGGTCACCGCGAACTTCCGGGGGAAGGGGGTTCACGAGGCCGCCCGCATCGCCGCGCTCGCCGAAGGTGGGGAGGTGATCGCCAGCAAGGACACGGCCGCCGGTTCGCGCTATCCGGTTTCGGAGCCTCGCTCGGTGACGCTCAAGGGGATCGCCGACCCGGTGGAGGTCGTCTCGGTCGACTGGCGGTAAGCCTCTGGCGGCGGCGGAGGAGCCTGATCTTCAGGCGCCGATCCAGGCGTCCAGCCGCTCCTGAACCTCGCGAAGTCGTTCGACCAGGCTCCTCAGCATCGTGACCGCCACTGCGGGGTGGTCCAGCAGGAACGCCTGGAAGCCGTCCGCGGGGATCCTGATCGCCTCGACCGCGTCGACGGCCTTGACCGTGGCCATGCGCTTCCTCCCCGCGATCACGGCCATCTCCCCGAAGAAGTCTCCGGGCTTCAGGTCGTGGTAGCGGCCGCCAACGTCCACCTGAGCCGCCCCCTTCGTCAGGATGAACATCGCGTCGCCGGGATCGCCCTTCTGGACGATGGCCCGGCCGGGATCAAAGGAAGCCGGTTGTCCGATCCGAAGGATGTTCTCCAAGTCCTCCCGGTCCAGCCCGGCGAAGAAGGGGATGCTCTCGAGGGCGGTCATCTGCAGGGTTGTGTCGTCCATCGTTCCTCCGTGCCCGTTCGCTGATGTGGTCTCCGTAGGTTAGTGGTCACACGATCCGGTGATGGCGAGCCGGCCGCGGGGGAGGCCGGAGACGCCGCGGGCCCGTCGCGGGTAGGCTCAAGATGTGAACGGTGTGAGCCGGAGGTTCGGGGCGGAGAGCATGGTGGCACCGCTGCGAGAGGTGCTCGTGAAGCGGCCGGGCCCGGCGTTCGGGCGGGCGTTCGACGATCCCAGGCACGGATTCCTCCATCCGGTCGACTTCGATCTGGCGCTGCGCCAGCACGACCAACTCTGCCAGACCCTGACCGATCTGGGCGTCACCGTCCACGAGCTCGGCGCCGAGACGGCCAGCCCGGACCTCGTCTACACGTTCGATCCTCTGCTGGTGACCGGGCGCGGGGCGATCCCGCTACGGCCGGGCAAGCCCAACCGCCGGGGCGAGGAGGACGAGCTCGAGAAGTGGATGGCGGAACGAGGGATCCCGGTGGTGGGGCGAATCGAAGCGCCCGGGACCGTCGAGGGCGGCGACACGTTCTGGCTCGCACCCGGCGTTCTCTGCATCGGGCGGTCGCTCCGCACCAACCGTGCCGGCGCCCAGCAACTGGGACACCTGGTGGGTGGGGACGTTCACGTGTTCGACGTGCCCTACGGAAACGGCCCGGCGGAGTGCCTTCACCTTCTCAGCCTCATCTCGCCGGTAACTGAGCGGATGGCCGCGGTGTTCCCGCCGTCGCTCCCGGCGGGTCTGTACGAACTGCTCGCGGAGCTGGCCTTCGACCTGGTTCCGGTGCCCCAGGACGAGATGCCCACCCTCGGATGCAACGTGCTGGCCGTGCGGCCCGGAGTCCTGGTGATGGCCGAAGGGAACCCGGCGACGCGGCGGGCGCTGGAAGCAAGAGGCTGCGAGGTCCACACGTTCCCCGCCACCGAGATCGGGGTCAACGGTGGCGGCGGTCCCACCTGCCTGACCCGTCCGATCCTGCGCGACTGAGAGATGCTCGTCAGGGAGCCTGCCGGGGTCAGCCAGCGGCGGCTGCGGCGCCAGCGCCGACGCGATCCCTGGCCCTGACCCGGGCCTTGGCCCGCCCCTCCTGGGGCAGGATGACTTTCCGGAGACGAACGATCGAGGGCGTGACCTCTACGCATTCGTCCTCCCGGATGAACTCAAGGGCCTGCTCCAGGGAGAGCTCGCGGTGCGGGATCAAGAGCTCCGTGTGGTCCGAACCGGCCGCCCGCATGTTCGTCAGCTTCTTCTCCTTGGTCGGGTTGACGTCCATGTCCTCGGGGCGGGCGTTCTCGCCGACGATCATCCCCTCGTAAACGAGGGCACCCGGCCCGACGAACAGCTCGCCCCGCTCCTGCAGGTTGAGCAGTGCGTACGACGTGGTCGGTCCGCCGCGATCGGCGACGAGGGAACCCGTGGGCCTGGTCCGGAGTTCGCCGTGCCACGGTTCGTATCCCTCGAACAGGTGGTGGAGCTGGCCGGTGCCTCGGGTCTCGGTCATGAACTCCGTACGGAACCCGATCAGCCCGCGCGCGGGCACCAGGTACTCCATACGAACCCACCCGGTCCCGTGGTTGACCATCTCCTCCAGCCGGCCCTTCCGGAGCGCCAGGAGTTGCGTCACCACGCCGAGGTAGTCCTCGGGAACGTCGACCGAGACGCGCTCCACGGGCTCGTGCAAACGCCCGTCGATCCGCTTCGTCACGACCTGTGGCTTCCCCACGGTCAGCTCGAACCCTTCTCGGCGCATCATCTCGACCAGCACCGCGAGCTGGAGCTCGCC
>DHWM01000158.1:10905-14136 GCA_002413185.1 Actinobacteria bacterium UBA5182 | reverse complement strand
TGTGATGTCTCGGGACATCGTTCACACGTGTCTCGGGACATCGTTGCACGTTCAGAGGTCCGTGCGGCGCTGGTAGTCCCGGCTCGGGTCGACCGCGGAGACGATCTTTCTGGAGATCCCCATCACGGCGAAGCCCCGGGACGTTCTGGCCCTGTATCGACGAATGACCAGGAGCGCCATGAGCGGACGTCGCCGGTGGCGCTACCCCAACGGTAACGATCATCGCCTCGGGCTCCGGTCATCCCAAGAACGATCCTCGGCGCGGTCGCTGCAGGGACTTGCTGGAAAGCGTGAGGAGCGCAGGGAGCATCGGACCATAATGGGCCATGCGGTCCTGCTCGTCGTGTGGCTCCCAGGTTCTCGAGTCGGCCACCTTCTGCCCGTCGTGTGGCGCCCCGCTGGCCCGTCCCTGCCCGGCCTGCGGCTCCCCGGTGGCTCCTTCGGGAAGGTTCTGTCCCACCTGTGGGACCCCGCTCGCCCCCGGCGGGCCTGCCCGAGAGGAAGAGCGGAAGCTCGTCACAGTGCTGTTCGCCGACGTGACGGGTTCGACCGCGCTCGGCGAGCGCTTGGACCCGGAACGGCTTCGAGTCCTCCTCACGGCCTACTTCGCGGCCATGTCGGCGGTGATCGAGTCCTGGGGGGGGACGGTCGAGAAGTTCATCGGCGACGCCATCATGGCCGTCTTCGGCGTGCCGATCGTCAGGGAAGACGATCCCGAGCGAGCCCTCCACGCGGGGCTCGACATGCTCTCCCGGCTGGAGGACCTGAACCGCGACTTCGAGCAGCGCCATGGGGTCACGATGCAGATCCGGATCGGGGTCAACACCGGAGACGTCATCGCGCCCGTCGGAGGTCCGGTCGAGCAGATGATCGTCTCGGGCGATGCGGTGAACGTCGCGGCGCGACTGGAGCAGGCCGCTGAACCTGGCACCGTCCTGGCTGGGGAACGCACGTACCTCGCCACAAGGAACGCCTTCCGGTTCGAACCTCCCGCCGACCTGGAGCTGAAGGGCAAGGCCGATACGGTCGCCGCGTGGCGTCTGGTCGAGCCGCTGCCCGAAGTGACCCGGGGCGTCCCGGGCCTCCGCTCCGAGATGGTGGGCCGCGACCGCGAGCTGGACGCGCTCATGGCCTTCCTCGCCGAGGCGGCCGAGACGGGACGACCCCGGCTGGTGGGGGTTTCCGGACCGGCAGGGATCGGCAAGAGCCGGCTGGTCCAGGAGTTCTTTCGGGCCGCTTCCGCTAGGCACCCGGAGCTGACGGTCCTCCGCGGACGCTGCCTGGCCGTCGGCCATGGGATCACGTACTGGGCGCTGGGCGAGATCCTCCGCGGGGCCACAGGGATCGTGCTGGACGACCCTGCGGACGTGGCCGGGGAGAAGCTCCGAACGGCAGTCCGTCCCCTCCTTGCTCGCCTCGGCCTGCCTGGCGAGGACATCGAGCAGACGGTGTTCGCGTTGGCGTTCACGGCGGGACTGCTCCTCCCGGACAATCCCCTCGACGGGATGGAGCCCAGGGCCGTCGCCGACGAACTTTCCCGTGCGTGGCCACGGTTCGCCACGGCGTACGCCTCCACCGGGCCGGCGGTCTTCGTCGTCGAGGACCTGCACTGGGCCGAGGATCACCTCCTCGACATGCTGGAGCGCCTCCTCTCGAGGTCCTCCGGTCCTCTCCTGCTCCTGACGACCGCGCGGCCCGAGTTCTCCGACACCCACGCCCAGTTCGCCTCGGGGAGGGAGGACGCGTCTTCGATCTCGCTCCGCCCGCTCACCGACCAACAGAGCGCGCAGCTCGTCGAGGGCCTCCTCACAGTGAGCGACCTCCCTCCTTCCCTTCGAGAGGAGATGCTGGCCAAGGCCGAGGGCAATCCGTTCTTCCTCGAGGAGATCATCCGGCGGCTGATCGACGAGGGGGCGATCGCCCGCGAGGGCGATCGGTGGCGGGCCACGGACCTGGCCCGAGGCATCGTCCTACCGGACACGGTCCATGCGCTCCTCGCGGCCCGGATCGATGCCCTTCCTCGGGAGGAGAAGCGGGTCCTCCAGGAGGCCGCCGTCGTGGGGAGGGTGTTCTGGGAGCAACCGGTGACTCGGGCAATCGGGAACGGCGCCGTCTCGGATGCGCTCCTCCGCCTGGAGCGAAGAGGACTGGTGTTCGCCCGCTCGACCTCGAGCATCGCCGGCCAGGTGGAGTTCGCGTTCAAGCACGCGTTGGTCCGGGACGTCGCGTACGCCAGCTTGCCGAAGAGCAGGAGGGCCCGTGCACACGCGGAGCACGGCGCGTGGATCGAAGAGCTGGCAGGTGAACGCGTGGACGAGTTCGCCGAGCTGATCGCCCACCACTACCGGACCGCGGCGGCCGGAGAAGACGTGGATCTGGCATGGGCCGACGACCTCGTGGGCCGGGAAGCGATCGGGCAGAAGGCGTTTGAAGCTCTGCTGCGAGCCGGCGTCACGGCGAAGAAGCGGGCCGGTTTGCTGAAGGCGGTCGAGCTCCACGAGCAGGCACTCGAACTCGCCCGGACCGACCGTGACCGCGTCGGGGCCCTCGAGGAGCTCGGCGACGACCATGCGTCCGGCTACCACGGAGATGAGGCCGTCGAGGCTTACAAGCGAGCGATCGTGCTGCTTCAGGACGGAGGCGGCGAGCCCGACGACCTCGCTCGGATCTGCAGCAAGGCCGCCCGGATGATCGTGGGGAAGGCCGGGGCGTTCCGGGTGCAGCCCGATCCTCCCGAGGCAGATGAGCTCATCGGCCTCGGGCTCCGATCGGTGCGCGACTCCGAGACCAGGGCGTGGCTCCTGGTCCTCTTCGGCGAGTGCGCGACGTACTGGCGCTCGTTCCCGGTGGTCACCGGAGGGGGCGCAACTGACCCCTTCTCGCTCGACGAGCGGATAACGACCGCAGAGGAGGGCCTGGCGCTCGCCGAGGAGATCGGTCATGCCGACCTGCAGAGCCACGCGTCGGATGGCCTCAGCGAGCTCTACCAGTCGCGAGGCTCCTACCGGCTGGCGGTCGAGACCTCCCGCCGGCAGCTGGGCTTGGTCGATCGAGTGAGATCCGCGACCGATCGCGCGCTGCTGCTGTTCGGTGTCTCCGTGGCGCTGAGCGACCTGGCGAGCGAGTACGAGGAAGCGCTGGAGCTGGCTCGGCGTTCCTACGACGTGGCGAAGGGACTATCGGCGCACGATCTGATGCACTCGACGCACGCGCAGATCATCGCCCTCTACC
>DHWM01000158.1:0-10681 GCA_002413185.1 Actinobacteria bacterium UBA5182 | reverse complement strand
GCGACCGGGCGCTTGCCCTCGCCGAGATGGCTCGGGGCGATCCGGAGCGCAGTCGGATCGGCCTCGACGCCCTCTATGGGGGAGTCCTCATCGCGTGCGGTGACCTCGATGCGGGTCAGGCGATGGCGGAATCGGCCTTCGCCAGGGAGCGGGCGGGGAGCGAGACGGAGCCCTGGGATCGCCCCTTGCTGGGGGTGATCGAGGCGAGATTGGAGTCGAAGGACTTCGCGGGACTCGAGTCCGTCCTGCCGTTGGCGCGAAGGCTGGACGAGATCCCGTTCGTCCACGCGGTCTGCGACCGCGCCGAGGGCCTGGTGCGGACCGCGGCCGGCGACAAGGCGAGCGGCGTGAGGCTCCTCCGTGGCGCGCTCCAGGGGTTCGAGGCGATCCGTGTTCCGTTCGAATCGGCCCGCACTCGCGAGATGCTTGCCGGGCTGATCGAGGTCGAGGACCGGGAGGCTTTCCTGGCCGCCGCCCTGGCCGCATACGAGGAGATCGGGGCCCGCCCGCACGCTGAACGAGTGCGGCGCGAGCTCGAAGGCGATCCGTCGGAAGAGGGCGCCGAGTGAGCCTGGGGTGGATCTCGAACCCTTCCCCGTCCACACCCGGGGTCATCGCCCGGCCAGGGCGACGATGCGTCTAGCCTGCGCGGCCATGACCCTGTTGCCCTTGCGCCCGCACATCGCGAAGACCCAGGGCCTTCTGGCCCTCGCTTGCCCCTGCGCGACGTGCTCAGCTCGGCATGGGCAGTAATCAGGACCTTGGTCGACTTGTGGCTGCAGCTTTTCAGGTGGACTTTAGCCCGCGGCCCTTCTGCGGCTCAGGATGACGCGCCTATACGACGGTGCACACCTCGCCGAACTGGTCGTAGAACACCTGGCCGGCTCGATTGTTGGCGGTATTGATGCCGTGGCGCGCCGCCTCGGCGGCGGTGACGAAGGTCACGAGACCAACGTCTGGGACGTCGCACACCCAATGCACTGTGCGGGGTACCCCAGCTTGCGCGGGGATGGTGAGTGTGAGCGTAAGGACGATGGCCGCGACCGCCGTTATGAACAGTCGTTTCATTGGGGGGGCCCTCTCTCCATGGTGAGCCAATCCTACGTACGGCCGGTTGAAGGAGTCAAGGTGCAGGAGGCTTGCCAATGAGGCTGGCGGCGCCAGGGCGCAAGTACCGGTTCAGCATGTCCGCATGGTCCTCTGAGCGCGCCCGCACGTCGGGGCGTGCGAGGCCCCGCCATCACGACGAATCGGGCAGTCGATGAGGCCGCGGCACGCGAATCGCCCACGATCAATTCGTGCCAAGAAATCTTCCTCCCCTGCCGGGGGCACCAAACCGTTTCGTGTTTCAGGTGATGCCGAACGTTCCGGCCTCACCTGAGGTTTGACGGATCCGGCTGATCTTTGACGGTGGCTCCGGGTGATGCTTGACCAGGCCGATCTCCTTCCCCGATCTCGAGTGAGGAGGAGGGCCGTACTGGTGAAGCTCAGCGTCATGGAACAGCGGTACCAGGCAGTCCTGGCCGTCGTCCAGGACGGCTGGAGGGTCGTCGAGGTCGCCCGGCGGTTGGGAGTGTCGCGCCAGAGCGTCCACCTGGATCGCCAGCTACGAACGCGGCGGCCTCGCCTCGCTGCCGGACCGTCCGCATCGCCCCCGGTCCTGCCCACATCAGATCGCCGCGGACCTCGAAGCACGCATCTGCGAGCTCATCGAATCTCCCCAGAGCGGTGTGGACCGATGGCGCTCCCGAAGCCTTGACGGGATCCCCACCGATCCCAACGGGTCGATGCTTCGTGCGGCGAGCGGCTCGTGCGTTTCCCGACGATCGATGACAAGATGTTTGTTCATGCGTTCGATCTTGGGTGTCGCGACAGTCGTCCTGGTGCTACTGGTGCTGCCGAACGCGACCGCATTGGGTTCGCCGAGCCGTGGTTCCGACACGTCGAGCCTCCGTCATCGGCTGGTCCTCAGTTCGCCGAGCATCGTCGCCGGGGACACCGAGCACGCGGTAGAGGTTGCTCGCAACGATCACCCCTTCCCGGTTGAAGCGTGGGTCTCGTGGGTGGTCACATTCCCGTGCGGAGGTGGTCTGATCGGCGACCCCGTCACGCAAACGATGCCGGCGAACGGCGGCGTCGCCCGATGGCGGCTCGACGTGGCGACGTCTTCGGATTGCGTTGGTACCTACACCGTCCAGACGACGATCACCGATCGCCACGGAAGCGGGCAGGACGAGAAGACCTTCGACGCGACGCCCTGAGCGGTTCGCTTCGTAGAAGGCCGCCTGACCCTGGCCTTCATCAGGCTTCGCAAGAGGGTTGGCTTCGGCAGCGTGCCGCTGCACTGGGCCCTGTTGCGTTGGCTGAGGCCCGGGCGAGGTGGACCGATCCGCTCGGGCAGGTGTCAGATCACCAGGGCCAGCTCGGCGAAGGCGCTGGCGAGGCGGGAAGTGGGCGGTCCGTCGCTCCTCGCCTTCATGCCTCTCGGCGTCTGGCGATACCGTCGGGCGGTGTGACCGAACCGGCGGCACAGGGTCGAATGAAGCGGGGCATCGGCTGGGCGTCAGACAGACCAACCCACTCAACGAGGACGAGGGCTTCGCGCTGGCCAATCGGCAACTTTCCGAGGGCTCGGCGGATGGAGTCGCGCTCGTCCGCCGCCTGGAGCGGATCGCCCTCCGCGCTCCGAAGGCTCCGCTTGGCCGCCCGCACCAGGCGACGGAGTCTGCTCCGGTGGGCGTTCAGCGCTACTCGGTACGCGTACCCAGCGGGGTTCGCGCTATCGCCAAGCCGATCCCACCGCTCGTAGACGCGGAAGAAGGCCTCTTGCGCCAAGTCTTCGACGTGGTCCCGGTTCCCGGTCAGAAGGAACAGCGCGCGCAGCACCGGCTGCGTACCGGTCCGCGAAGAAGGCTTCGAAGGTCTTCTCTGGCGGACGCTCGATTGCCAGATCCTCTTCGGTCGCTTTCACGGCCATCTCCAGGTAAACGCTCTCAGCCACCCCGCTGTAACCAGCGACCTGGTCGCTGCTCGGCAGCACCATCACGGCACCCCCCAACGGTGGTCGGGCCGGGTGAAATTCCGGAAGTGGGTCAGTTTGAAGCTAATGGCGGCGACGGCCATAGGCGAGTATCGCTACGATCGCGACGAGCGCGACCGCGAGGACGACGACGACGGCCCCCGTCCTCACCGCGAGGAGGACGGCCCCTATCCCAACGGAAAACCCAATCATGGTGTGCCCCTTCCAGTTCGTGCTACCTCGGGACGCCCTTGCTGCTGCCATCGTACGCGAGGCGACCGGCGAAGAGAAGCCCGAGGGCCAGGAGTCCGACACAAGACGCTCTCCAAGCCGTACCCGACGATGGCCGCTGGTCTGACCGACCACGTCTGGGCGCTTCAAGAGATCGTCGGGCTTCTCGATTCAAACTGACCCACTACCAAAATCCCTGGTCGGGAGGGGTTTTCGACTATTCCAGCAGGTAAGCGAATTGAGCCTTCGCGCCCCTACCAGGCGGAGGGGCTGGGTTCGACAATCAGAGCGCCCACAAGCCTCAGGGACCACCCCCGGGGTCGGTTGGTCTCGGGTTGGAGAGCGACCCACGTGCTACCCGATCCAGAGGCGCGAAATGCGGGGTGGCCCTCGGCCATCTCTGGATCCCGAGCTCCCTCGTCCTTTGAAGATTGACCGACGCATGCCGCGTCTCTATGGTCGTGGCGTGCCAGACCGGCGGGTCAACGGGATCCGGCTCTACTTCGAGGAGCACGGCGAAGGTGAGCCCATACTCTGCATCCACGGAACCTCGAGCTCAGCTCTGATCTGGGGGGAGGCCGTGGACGTGCTGGCACGGCTCGGGCGAGTGATCGTCTATGACCGCCGCGGGTGCACCCGGAGCGAACGGCCTGAGCCGTACGAGAGGACCACCGTCTCCGAGCACGCCGACGATGCTGCCGCGCTGCTCGAGTCGGTCTCGGCCATACCGGCCATCGTGATCGGTCGGAGCTACGGCGGCGAGATCGCCATCGATCTCTCGCTCCGCTATCCAGATCACGTCCGGGCCGTTGTCCTCCTCGAGGCGGCGGTCCTGAGTCTCTCCCCAGAGGCGTCGAGCTGGGTCCAAGCGCTCGATGAGCGCGTGCACTCAGCAGCCGCCCAGGGGATGGGCAAGGTGGCGGAGACCTTCATCCGTTGGGTCCTCGGAGATGCCGGGTGGGAGGGGCTTCCCCCGGAGCTCAAACAGATGTTCACTGACAACGGGCCGGCAATCCTCGCCGAGTTCAACGGCGGCGGCCTCCAGATCGACGGAGCCGATCTGGCGAGAGTCACCAAGCCGACTCTGCTCGTGGCTGCAGAAGACTCTCCCGAGGCGTTCCGGCAGGTGACGCACGAAATGGCAGCCTCGATTCCGAATGCCCGCACCGCGCTCGTTGCGGGCGGACACCTCGTCAATCCCGCCCACCCGGCGGTGCTCGCCTTCGTCGAAGAGGTCTTGGCTGCTGGTTAGTCAACGAAGGGTCGCTCCCAACTGTCGGTGAGCTTGCCGGCGTCGAAAAGCAGCGTGACGTTGAGCGGCGGATCGCCCAGCCGACGGAACAGGAACTCCTCGAACAGCGGCGGATCGAATTGATAGGCCGTCGCCCAGACGCAGCTCAAATAGGGGGCCCCAGATCTTGCCACTGCTGTCGTGAGTATGCTTGCCGGCCTCGTGGCTCTCTCTCGCGACCGCGTGTTGGCGCTCATGTCCCTCGCCCACGGCGACGAGAAGCACGATTGGAGCAGCGTCTCGACCGTCGACCCCCTCGTTGTTCTGTACGGCCGGATACTTCGATTCGACCCGACAAACCCTCGCTGGGAGGAGCGCGACCGCTTCATCCTGAGCAAAGGGCACGGGCCTTCAGCCTTCTTCTCGGTCCTGGCCGCGTGCGGGTTCTTCCCCGAGGACACCCTCCGCGGGTACATGACGAAGGGCAACCCGCTCGGCGGCCACCCCGACCGCGACCTCGTGCCCGGGGTGGAGGCCTCGACCGGCTCGCTCGGGCACGGGCTCCCTGTGGCGATCGGCGTCGCGCTGGCGCTCCGGGCGAAGGGGCTCATCTCCCAGCGCGTGGTGTGCCTGACCGGCGACGCCGAGCTGAACGAGGGCTCGAGCTGGGAGGCTATCCTGCTGGCGCCGCACCTGCGACTGTCGACCCTGACCCTGCTGGTGATCGACAACCACACTAGCTCGATCGAGATGGCGCCGTGGGAGGGGAAGCTCGGATCGTTCGGGTGGGACGCGCGGGTGGTCGACGGGCACGACCACGAGGCCATGTACGAGGCCCTCTCCAGGCACGCTCCCGACCGGCCGACAGCGGTCGTGGCCGACGTGGGACGAGAAGACGAGGCATGACGCCCCGGGCCGTACGAGAGGACGCGTGAGGATGCCCACCATGCGGGAGCAGGCCTGCGCCACGGCGAGTGAGCTGTTCCGCAACGAGGAGCGGGTGGTGCTCGTGCTCGGCGAGATCAGCCTCGGCTACTTCGAGGACGCCTTCCGCCTCGCTCCCGAGCGGGCCGTGAACGTGGGGATCATGGAGCAGTGCATGATTGGGGTGGCGGCCGGGTTCGCCATGGAGGGCTTACTCCCGATCGTCCACACCATCACGCCGTTCCTGGTGGAGCGGCCGTTGGAGCAGCTGAAGCTCGACTTCGGCTACCAGCGTCTCGGCGGGACGTTCATCAGCGTGGGTGTATCCTACGACTACAGCATCGAGGGCCCGACCCACCACTCGCCGGGGGACGTCGCGGTCCTGTCGACCATCCCTGGCTTCGAGATCCTCGTCCCCGGGACGGCGGCCGAGACGGACCGGCTTATCCGGGCCACCTACTCGAACGGCCGCCCCACGTATGTCCGGACCTCGATACGGCAGAACGGCCAGAGCCTCGAGGTCGAACCCGGGCGGATCGAGGTCATCAGACGAGGGAACCGCCCGGCCGCGACGGTCCTCGCCGTCGGGCCGATGCTCACCCCGGTGCTCGAGGCCTCGGCCGGGCTCGACGTGAGCATCCTGTACGCCACCAGCGTGTTCCCCTTCGATGGCGAGACGCTGCTGCGTGAGGCGGGCGACCTGGTCATCGCGGTCGAGCCATTCCAGGAGGGGACGCTGGCCCCTCGGATCGCCGAGGCCCTGGCCGACCGCCCGACCCGGATCCGCTCCATCGGCGCGCCTCGCAGGTACCTCATCGGGTACGGCACCCCCGACGAGCTGAACGCCGCAGCCGGCCTGGACGTTGCCGATATCCGCCGCCGGCTTGAGCCCTGGGTCAGCGTCTAACGCGAGCGCCCTGTCGAACGGATCCTCCGGGCGAGATAGGACGGGCGTCTGAACCGTCACGAAGGTCGAGGACCAGTCGGTCGCGACCGGTGCCTATCCCACGTCGTCCCCGTAGACACGTGATGAGAGCGGGGCGATCGTTCGCTCGGTGGAGTGAGGAACGTTTGTGGCGGGCGCGACGGATCTGCTCCGTGGAGATGTCCACGCCCGTGACCTGGAAGTCCTGGGGCTAACGCTGCCGTTGAGGCAGCCCGGCGCCACACCCAAGGTCGAGGACAGTTCCCCAGATGAGGAGGCCGGCGTCGAACCGCGCAAGAAACCGGTCGCGGGGGTCGCCGACGACTTGCTCTCCCCCAGCGCGGCGCCCGGTGCAGTGTTCGGCCCCGCGCCCGTCGGATCGCTCATGTCGCCTGGCGCTGGCACCAGGCGTAGAGGGCGTCGTACATGGGCGTCTCCAGCTCGATCTTCTTGTGGTCATCGGTCCCGTGCAGCAGGGCGAAGCCGTGGGCGATCGCAGAGAGCCCGCGTCCCTCAGGCGAGGAGTCGATGTCCTCCGAGACGTCCGCCGCGTGAACGATCTGGGCCAGCCGCACGAGGGCGGGGTCGCCCGTCAGCTTGAACTCCTCGACGAGGACGTCGAAGGAGCATTTGCCGTTCCGGTGCGTGTACTCGGCGCCGGCCGCGTCGTACGAGTGCGCGGTCTCCCGTTCCGCGACCTCCAGCACCTGGTCCCTCGGGACGAACAGAAACTCGGCTTCCGAGTCGATGAATCGCGTGATGAGCCAGGGACAGGCGATCCGGTCGACGTTGGCGTTCTCTCGCGTGACCCACTTCATGGCTCCTCCTTCGGAAACTCGGCGACGGCAGAGATGCCGTCGAGATTGAGATACCCGCCCACCACGTCGTATCGCGTGATGGGGCAGTATTCCACGGAACGATGGACGCCGGAGTCCGTCAGACGGTCGCGGTCTGGAGTCTCGATCCATGCGTCGAAGGCGACGTGCGACGCCCACGCCGTCGCCACAACCAGGTCACCCTCCTCGCCCGACTCGGGGTCGGAAGGCTGGAGCGTCTTTGCCGGGTTCTGCCGAGCGGACCGCCCGAGGACGAGCTCGAACAGGATGCCGTGCTCTTCGCGAAGCCGCCGGTTTTCCTCGATCCAGGCCATGAACCGATCCCGCTCGACCTTCGGGACGTGCACCGTGCGCCAACAGACGATCATGAAGTCCCTCCACTCCTCACGACGGCTCGCGGCCCGTCTTCTGTCCAACTGGACTTCCCCACCGACGGCTCAGGCGGGCGGCAACTCTAATGGCCCGCCGCAAAGGGCGGCGGGCCAGATGGCCCGCCTACCCGGCCAGGCCGCCAGCGAACCATGCGGAGTCCAGCGGTTTGTCGTCCCATTTGGGATCGATCTCGGCCAGACGCTCGATGTACCCGGCCTCGTCCACGTCGCTATGGACGAACGCAGGATAGGAGAGGTTCACAGTCGGGGCGAGTGGCCAGACGACGCGGCCGTAGACGTAATCCCTGAGTTGGCGGAGCTTCTCCGCGATGGGCGTCCCGTCTAGGAACTCTACCTTCGGAGTTACTTGCGTCTTCACCTCGACTTGTGGCTCGGGGCCGGAGACCCGATAGCGTACCTCCCCAGCGTGTGCGCCGATATCGAGCATGACGCCCACGTTCGCTGTGACGCCCTCGACCTCGCAGTCTCGGATAGCCCTCGCGCTCATGCCGACCACCACCGCCTTTGCAACGATGAGGTTCGGTTCCTTGTGCTTGTCGTTGATGTCCAAATCGTGGAGAACGGCGAGCGGGTCCGACGCGGCTGCGCGCCTGTCCCCTCGCTGGTACGGCTGCACCCTGACGACGATTCGGCGGCGTCGAGGGCCGAGCCCGGCGAGCGTCCGTCCGGAGTCGCTTTTCCACCACTTCTTGGACCGGAACGGCGGGGGGTCCATGAGGATCGGAAACCCGGTCCACTTGCCGGTGGTCCCACCGTCGAGGGTGGTGATTCCCCATACGAGATGGTCGAGGGCCGACCGGAGGTTGTGGATGGCGTCGCCCAAGATGATCGGCAACATGATCGGAACGGTAAGCGGCGCGAGCTGCGTATAGCGGAAACCCCTCGTGTCCGGGTCCACATCTACGACCGCCGGTATGGTTGCGACCTGCTCGATAGCGGCGCGAAGGCTGTGCGCATGCTCCTCTGCCCTGGTCAGCTTGGCCGCGCAACCATCCAGGGGGTGTCTCATGGCGCGTAGACTGGGGCTTCATTGGAGGGTTGCGGCGGGCCGCGGCGAGAGCTGGCTCCATGATCGCCTCGGTCAATCGAGCGATCCCGCACTGGCCGAGGCTTTAGAGGCGGAACAGGGGCGCCGTGATGCTGAACCGGAGGCCGTGCCCGGCCGCCGACAACAGCCCAAACAAGGCGAGCGAGGCGCCGAGGAGGGCGATGTTCCGGTAGAAGTTCCCTGCTTGCATCTGCCTCTGTCCGGGGTCCTCCACCTTCCAGTAGCGGTGGAAGTACAGGGCGGCCGGGATCACGAACGCCCCGAGCATGAGGGCACCGAGGTCGGGCCAGATTCCGAGGGCCACCGACATGGAGGCAAAGCCCAGCCAGGCCCCAGAGGGCCAGCCGGCCAGGTACGGAAGGGGGAACCCTGCCGACCCCGCGTAGCCCACCATCTGCCCTCGGCGCCTGATATGCCCGGAGGCGGACCGTGCGAAGAACACCGAGAACAGGATCCGTCCCGCGAGGACCACCGCCCCGGCAGCCGGCTTCATGACCGTCTCCTCCCCTCCGTCTCAATGGCTTGCGACAGTATGTCGCTCCACTGCCTGCCCGTGAGGGACGAAAACCCCGGATTCGCCTGAAGGGTACAGAAATCCCGATCCGGCTCATGACCTGCATCCACCGCGACCCATAGCATCTCGGAGCTCTTCGAGCGTCTTCAGCTCACGAATCACCCGGCGAAGCGTAGTCCCCGGCGACCGTGCAAGGGAAGCCTAAAGGGGCGTAAGAAATTTGCTGCTCCACGGTGACGTCCGAACGGACTGGGACCGCTTAAGCGGTCCGACTCAGTAGCTGTGTGGTGGCTCGGGATCGTGCTCCTGGCGTCTATTGACCTCGTTGTACGCAGAACAGGCGCCGCACTTCAGAACGAGGTCGCCAACCTGCCCGAGCAAAACGTCTTGCATCAGGGGGACGCCGCAATTCCCGCAGTCGAACGAGATGCCCGACTTCGCTTCTCCGCGAAACATCGTTCGGACGGCGCTTGTGTTCGGCACGACGAAGACGGTGCGGGTTCCTTCTGCTGGTCTCGGAATGACCTTGAGACGGATGTGTTCGAGTCCATCTTTGTCGTCCATAGAGTTGAAGCGGACTCGTGGACAAGGGGGCGAGGGTAGGTGCCGCCTCGCGGGCGTTGCGTCGTCGTTCGCCGGCGTGGGATGCTTCGCACCGGAGGTGGTGCCGATGTTCGCACGGGTGAGCACGTTTCAGGGATCCCCGGAGCGGGTGGACGAGGGCATCAAGATCGCCGAGGAGCAAGCGCTCCCGGCGGCCAAGGCGCTGGAGGGGTTCAAGGGCATGTTGATGCTCGTGGATCGGGATACTGGCAAGTCGATCGCCGTGACGCTCTGGGAGAGCGAGGAGGCCATGAACGCGAGCGTGGAGGCGGCGAACAAGATCCGCGGAAACGTCGCCTCGGCGGCCGGCGAGCAGATCGTCAGTGTGGAGCAGTACGAGGTCGCCATCGACGTGCCCGTCTAGTGATCTGATTTCCGCCAGCCGGGCCAGTTGCGCCATGCGCCAGCGTCGACCAACGCAACAGTGCCGTTCCGGGCTATGCGACCCGGATATGGAACACCTCGAAGTGCATCCCATCAGGCCATCTTCGAGCGCTGGGTCGACGGTCGAGCAGACCGGCACGGAAGCCGACTGCTTGAGGCCGGTGAGGCGAGACAAACCCCAAGCCGGGCCCGCGCCCTCGAGGGCGTCTTCACACTCCGATGAGACGGCGAGCGACCGAGGCGAGGGCCGTAGGCGCCAGTCTTCGGTTGATCGCCCGAAAGTCGATGACCACAGAAGCGACGGAGTACAGTTCCGCGCGGCGCTCGATCTCCAGCTCGCGATAGTTCTCCCATTCGCTCTCCGTCCGATGACCCTCGCGAACGTTCCGGCCGAACGCCGCATGCGGATCATCGATGACGAGGATCACGCGGTCCCGGCGCCCCCCCAGATACACGGTGAGCTCAGGCCCGCACGAGCCCTGGGTGCCGGCCCCGATGTCTACGATGACCGCCAGCCCATCGAGCGCGTCGAGCCACGCCCGAACCTTCGACCAGTCCCGCAGGCCGGGCTCTT
>DHWM01000022.1 GCA_002413185.1 Actinobacteria bacterium UBA5182 | reverse complement strand
CACCATGGCCGCCGACTCCGTGATCTCGACGACGATGCTGGACGGATCCACGCCAGCGGTGTCGAGCCTGCCGAGGAGCTTCTTCACCAGGTCGGGCTGCCACAGTTGGCGGGGGGACAGGTTGAAGCTCGTTCGAAGCCGAAGGCCCTGTTCGGCCCAGGCTCGCCACTGGGTGCAGAGCTCGCCGACGACCCACTCCCCGATGGTCGAGATCAGCCCGAGCTCCTCGGCCAGGGGGATGAACTCACCGGGCGCGATGAGCCCGTTCGTGGGGTCCCGCCACCGGATCAGGGCCTCCACGCCGGCCAGCTCGCGAGTGGCCAGGTCGACCACGGGCTGGTAATGGAGCTCCCATTGCTGGCTGTCGACGGCTCGGCGAAGGCGGGTGGTGAGCGACAGCCGGCCGGGGGCGCGGCCGGCCCGGTTCGTGTGCATGAGGAACCTGCCCGGACCAGATCGCTTGCTCTCGTACATGACGGCGTCGGCCTGTGTCAGCAGGGTCTCCGGCCCGTCGCCGCTCTCCGGGAACAGGCTGATCCCGATGCTCGCGGTGACGCAAAGGTCGGTATCGGAGACCCGGAACGGCGGCTGGAGGCATTCGGCGACGCGAGCGGCGACGGCCTCGGCGACCAGCTTCGGCTCATTGGAGAGCGGGCTCACGCCTCGGGGAATGAGGTCGCCCAGCAGCAGGAGGAATTCGTCGCCGCCCTGCCGCGCCACCAGGTCCGTGTCACGGATGGCCTCGCGCAGGCGCATGGCGACCTGTTGCAGGAGCTTGTCGCCCGCGGCGTGTCCAAGGGTGTCGTTGACGAGCTTGAAGTCGTCGAGGTCCATGTAGAGCACGGCCACCGAGAGTCCATGGCGCCTGGCTCGGGCCACCGCCAGTTCGAGGAGCTCCGCGAACATCTGCCGGTTGGGCAGGCCCGTCAGCTTGTCGTGGTAGGCCAGGAAGGTCAGGTCTTCTTCGGCCCGCTTGCGATCGGTGATGTCGTACATCACCCCTTGCACCAACAACGGCCGGTCGTCGCCGTCGCGGACCACCGTGGCCTCGTCCCGGAACCACACCACGTGCCCGTCGCGGGCGATCATGCGGTACTCGGAGGAAAGGGCGAACGTTTCCAGGGAGCGTTCCTCCTCCTCCATGGCCCGGTCGCGATCGTCCGGATGGAGTCGTCGGTACCACAGGCTCGCGTCGGCCACCCAGTCGTTCGCGGTGAAGCCAAGGATCGGCTCGATCTGAGGGCTGACGAACGACCACGCCCCCTGCTGTCCGAACTCGGCCGTGTAGACGATGGCCGGGATCTGCTCGACCAAGGTCTTGTACTTCGCCTCCGCTTCGCGGAGGGCCTGTTCGGTTCCTTCGGCCCCCATGGGTGCTGCTTCTCTCTCCGTTCGCCACGTCTGGCTGCGGGGTGGATCCGCCTAGCCAGGGTGAGCAGGGCAAGCCCCGCCCCCTTTGAAAGTGTCGTCGGACATGGCCCCGCGCTTGAGGGACTGGCGGGGGCCGACTGCGGGTAGGATTCGGCCGCCTTCCCACGGTGTCCGAGGACGAAAGGAGCGGCAGAATGGTCGGAGCGCTTGGGCTCGGGCTCGTCGGACTGATCATCCTCATCCTCATCGTGGTGGCGGCCCTGTATTTCCTGTTCGGGCGGGAGCGCGGGGTCTGATGCGCTCCCCGCAGCAGCCGAGACGCTGACCAGGGCAGGACGGCCTCGAGCGGGAGGGAGCGAGCGGCCGCCCCTCGGGCGGCCACCCCTCCAGGCTGAGGCTCGTCTGGTCCGGGCGTTTCGGGGGCCCGTCGCCGGGTCCCCGGCATTCCTGTACGTGGTGGCGTGGGCCGTGGCGGTCACCGCGATCTGGGTGGGCTTCGGATTCCTGCTCACCCATGTGGCGAGCCACGACGCCATCGGCCGATTCGACCTGGCCACCGAGCGATGGCTGGCCGAGCATCGGGACGCCGTGATGAACGGCGTCACCCGGATCCTCTCCGACATGGCCGGCACCAAGGTCGTCGTGATCGTGGGGCTGGGGCTGGCGGCCATGGCCGGAGCCACGTGGAGGCGGTGGCGTGAGCCGGCCATGCTGGTGGTGGCGCTGATCGGAGAGGTCGGCATCTTCCTGAGCATCACCGCCCTGGTCCATCGCCCCCGCCCTCCCGTGCTGCGCCTGGACCGAGCGCCTCCGACCTCGAGCTTCCCCTCCGGTCATACATCCGCATCCGTGGTCCTGTACGGAACCCTGGCCATCCTGGCGTCGGAGCGGTTCCGCGGCACGCTCGTGCACGTCCTGGTGGCGGTGTTCGCCTTCGTCATGCCCGTGCTCGTGGCAGGGTCGCGGCTGTACCGTGGGCTGCACTACCCGACGGACGTCGTGGCTGGTGCGGTTCTCGGAGCCGCGTGGCTCATGGTGTCTCTGCACGCTGTTCGAATGGGCGTGTTCCATCGGAAGATGTGGCCCGGGCGGCCCGGGCCCGGCTCCGGACCGCCGGGTTCGACGTGAAGCGGGGGCGACAGGCGGTTGTTCCTACGGGTGCTCATCGGGATCGGCATCGCCATGGCCGCGGCGTGGGTCATCCTGATGCTGTACCTCCTCCTGGCCCGGCCGAAGGGTCCGGTGCTGAAGGAGGCCATGCGCCTTCTCCCCGATGCGCTGCGGCTGCTGAAGCGCCTGGCCATGGATCGCAGCGTGCCTCGGGGAGTTCGGGTTCGGTTGTGGCTGCTGTTCGCCTACCTGGCCATGCCGTTCGACCTCGTCCCCGACTTCATCCCGGTGATCGGGTACGCGGACGACGCCATCATCGTGGCCGCCGCGCTGCGATCGGTGGTTCGGCGAGCCGGGCCTGAAGTGATCAGGCGGAGCTGGCCGGGGAGCGAGGAGGGGCTGGCGGCGCTGTGGCGCCTGGCGAAGCTCACCCCTCCCGGGGGAGCGTGATGCGCGAGAAGAACACGTCGGTCGCGCCCAGCTTGGCCTCAGGCTTGGCCATGGCGTAGAGCGCCACGAACCCACCAGGCACCGCCTCCAGCCCTTCGTAGTCGCCCACGAAGTCCCCCTCCCGGGTGAGGGCGGCGGTGTGCAGGTCGAACGGCCCGGCGATGACCGATGCGTGCCAGTGATGCCGAGGTCGGACGACCACGCGAACCACATGTCGGTCAGGAGCGCGTCCGTCCACGCGATGTAGATCCGGCCTCCCGGAGCGACTGCCATGGAGAACGTCAGAGCCCCGGCCCGGACGCGGGCCTTTCGCGTGGGGTCCTGGACGAAGGTCAGTGGGAACCGAGTGACGAACCTCGGCGTGGTCCACGTTCGCCCGTGGACGGCGGACGTGGTGACGGCGATGCGGGCCGGAGGCTCCCGATTGCCCGGTTCGTGCGGAAATTGCTCGACGAAGGCGTCCAGGAGGGAGCCGTCGGGGAGCACGGCCAGCTGGTGGAACTGTGTCTGTGTACGTGCGCCGTACGGGAGACTCGGTGCCGACCACTTCCGCCCCCCGTCCTGGGTCCGTGAGAGAAACGCAGAGTTCACGATGGGCGGCTCGCCGGCCTTGCCCTTCCGATGTTCCACCCACACCACGTAGGCCAGTCCCGGGGTCCGGGGGTCGGCCACGATGAACTCCTTGTCCGCTGACCCGGCGCCCATTCGTCCCCTCCGGACATCTACGGCCTCTGCCACGTTCGGCCCCCGTCGGCCGAGGTATGCACCACCACGTCGTCGAGGTCCCCTGGGCGAACGCCCATCGTGGACAGGTACGCCCGCCCGCCCCCACCGAAGTGACCGGGTCGCTGGCTATGACGTAGGGGCACCTTTGGTGCAGGTGGTCAGGTTCGAAGGGACGGCAGTGCTCCAGGTCGCGCCCCCGTCGGCGGTCCAGGCGGTGACCATCCCCCTGGCGCCTCCGGTGAAGCCGCGGTCCTGCTGCCACGCGGCGATCTGATGAGTCGGGTCGCTCGGATCCACCGCGATCCACGGCCCGACCTCGGCGTAGACGAAGGAACGCCCGGAGGTGTGGCACGACGTGAAGGGAGTGGCCCCGGTGAGGACGCGCGGCTGGAAAAAGAGCAGGGGCGGCGGCGCGGCACTCGCCCTCGACGTCGCCGGCGTCCTTCGGCGGAGCGGCGGGGCCGTGGAGTGCGTGCACGCCGAAGCCGCCGTCACCATGGCGAGGGCGCAGGCCAGGACCGCGTGGTTCCTCCTGCCATTCATCGGATCGGAGCCACGGTACGGCAGAGGAGCGCCAGCGGCCTCGCGCCAATCCGGCGCGGGCACCGTTTGAGAGAGGGGCGGGGGAGAGACTTTGGTCGGTTCAGCACGTTTTCGCTACAACCAATGGCTTAACCGCCGTCCCTCGACGGCCGATAGCAAAGGGATGGCTCGTGGTGTGTCCTCTTCGTCGTCCCTCGACATCTCCCGCCGGCTGTCCCGCCTGTCCGCCGGTGCGCTGGCCTGGCTCGCGGTCGCGACCGTGATCGCCATCGCTCTGGTGGACCGCTCCATCGGGCCCGCCGTGTCCATGGTGCTTCTCTACGCCGCCCCGGTCGCCGCGGTCAGCTGGTACGGGAATCGAGACCACGCATTCGGGGTGGCGGTCGTGGCGACCGTGGCGGGCTTCATCAGCGAGTTGACCCACGTCCACGCCCACGGATTCACCCTGGCCACGGCGATCTGGAACGCGTCGATGCGGTTCGGGGCGTATTGGATCGTGGTGGCCGCACCGGTTTCCCTGAAGCGGGCGCTGGCCGCGGAGCGTCAGCTCGCCAGGACCGACCCGTTGACGGAGCTCCCGAACTTCCGGTCCTTCACGGAGTCGGCGTGGCGGGAGCTCTCGCGGATGCGACGGTCGGGCCGGCCGCTTTCGGTCGTCTCCCTCGACCTGGACGACTTCAAGGCGATCAACGACGAGCTGGGCCATCCCGCCGGCGACCAGGTACTGCGTGACCTGGGCAAGGTGCTGAGAGAAGGACTTCGGCCGACCGACGTGGCGTCCCGCCTGGGCGGCGATGAGTTCGCGGTGCTGCTGCCCGATACCTCGGCGGAAGCGGCACGGCTCACCGCGAACCGGCTCCGAGAGCAGGTCCGACTCGGGATCACCGCACAAGGAAGGGCGGTCACCGTGAGCGCCGGCGTGGCCACGTTCGTCGAAGCGCCCGCCTCCATCCACGACATGATCTCGGAGGCCGACGAGTCCCTGTACGCGGCGAAGCACGCCGGCAAGGACATCATCGACGTTCGCGTCGTCGAGGGCAGAAGGGCGACGCTGGTGCTGCCCGAAGCGCGAGGTTCGAACGTCGACACCGACGGGCGGAGGAGCCGCGCCGCCCACTGAATCCTCCTAAGGCCGACGCGACATTCAGTCCCGTCCCGGTCCCAGCTCGGCCAATTCAGGAGCTAGTGCCGGGTCAGCTCTTTTCGACCCACTGGGAACGCCACTCCGGGGCCTCGAAGGGCGACCCGAAGTAATCGGTCTCCTTGGCGATCTTCCCGTCCTTGATCTCGAGGATGCTGACGGAGTTGAACCGCTGGCCGTCGTAGTCGAGCTCTGTCTCCAGGATCCAGATGTCGCCGCTGCCCATGGTCCTGCGCTCGGTGGCTTTGGGGAACCCGGGATAGTTCTCGTTGATGGCCTTGATGTTGGCCTTCCCGACGATCCGCTCGCCCGACTGGGGCCACTCCTGGACCGCGTCGTCGGCGTAGATCTCGTCCAGGACGCTCATGTCCTGGTTCTGGAGCGCCTGCTTGTACCGCTCCACGATCGCGCTGCCATCACCCATCCGTCTCTCCCTTCCTTCGGCGCGGTGCTCCGCCGCGCGATGGACTTCCCGCCCAGGCTACCCCCCGAAGGGGAAGCGGGGCAAGCGCCCATCCCCCAGGGGGCGTCGAGGCAAGACCCACCAGGGAGGGGTAGGCTCACGCGACGAAGCCGACTTCTGAGGAGCTTCACGTGGCGCGGAGCGGTTCCACCGGGATGCGTGTCGCGGGGTTCGTGCTTCTGATCGGGGCGATCCTGCTGCTCGCGACCGGCCTGGTGTATTTCGCGGTGGCGGCTGACAAGCTCCCCTCTTTCCTGGGGCGGCTCTCCGGCGTGACCGTCCACCGGACCAAGCGCGCCACGGCGGCGGTGGTCCTCGGGGGGATCGCCCTGATCGCGTCCATCGTGGCGTTCAGCGTGTCGTACCGACGAGCCAGCTCGGAGGCGTCCTTTCCCGAGGGGGATGCGCCCGGCGCCTGACGGGCTCGCCGTGGTCGGCTGGGCCGGGCCTCTTTCCTCAGGCGGCGCGTCGAAGCAATGTGCGATACAGGGACGCGCCGTACAGGGCGGCTACCGCGAGCGCCACGATCCCGGCACTGAGGTACTGCCCGGAGCCTGCGGCCTGCCCCAGGACCACGAACGGCAACGACGAGAAGAGCAGCGCCGCGGCGGCACCCCCGAACAAGGTGGTTCCAACGGTGGCTTCGAACCCATCCGGCAATGTGGACGGCGTGGTCCGGAACCGCCGACGGATCAACAGGTACACGCCCAGTGCCAGCAGCCCCAGGAAGCCGGCGCCGGCGCGGTAGGTCGTGACCTCGCCGTAGTGGTGATGGGTCGCAGCCTCCTCGCACGAGCGAGCGCCGGGCGAGTACTCGAAGAAGTCTGTGCACCGGGCCCGGGTATACGTGATGTCGGGGAGGTCGCCGGAGACGAACCGCTCACCGAACAGGGACCCCATCGCGCCGGCGATCCCACCACTCACGCCGATGGCGATCAGCCCGACGATGGCCAGCCGGCCCAGGGTGAATGCGAGGTCGGCCACAAGCCGCTTCGGAAGGAACCAGCTTCGAGCTTCCGCCCCGGCCGAGGAGATCGCCATGCCCGAAAGGTTCGGCGATCAGCGGCTCGGGTGCAAGGGGCGCAGCCTCGACGCCACCAGGACGCCACATGCCCGCCACACGTTGTTCGATGTCCTCGGGTCGCGAGGGGCTGTACGCTCACGCGGTTGGATGGCCAGGGGCCGTGAATGACGTGTTCGAGCTGTGGGACCGAGAATCGAACGGGCAGGAAGTTCTGCCTGCAGTGCGGGTCGCCTCTGGCGCTGGTGTGCCGCTCCTGCGGCGGCGCCAACGAGCCCGAGAGCCTGTTCTGCGGCGAGTGCGGTGGGTCGATGACCGGAGCGCCATCCCCGGTTCTGGCCACCGTTCGCTCTGGTGAGCCGCCCGCGTCG
>DHWM01000020.1 GCA_002413185.1 Actinobacteria bacterium UBA5182 | reverse complement strand
CCGGGCATCCGAGCCGTCCTCCCCGACGGATAGGATGCGATCCGGGGGGCGATCGTCCGGTCCGTGGACCAGGAAGGAGAGACGCGATCCGTCGGGGGTCCACTGCGGGTCGCTCTCGAAGAGCGTCGGGGTTGCGGTCACCCGGCGCACGCCCGTGCCGTCGGCCTGCATGACGTACACATCGGTCCCGCCCGAGTCCGGCGCCGCGGTGGCCGTGAAGGCGATTCGTGTCCCATCCGGCGACCATGCGGGTTCTCCGTGGTTGCCGCCTCCGTGCGTGAGCTGGCCCACGTCGGTTCCGTCCGGCCTCATGGTGTAGATCTCCCATGACCCGTTGGCGCCGCGTCGAGCGAAGGCGATCCGGCTGCCGTCCGGCGACCAGGCCGGCGAGCCTTCGTATTGCGACGTCTGCGTGGTCAGCTGGGTGACGTGTCCGGTTCGGATATCGACCACGAATATGTTGTCGGGCGGGAACTCCCCGCCCGTTCGGACGAAAGCCAGCCGGGTGCCGTCGGGTGACCAGGCCAGGGAGAGGATCCGCGACTGTCCCCTGGTCAGCTGGCGGAGCCCTGTCCCGTCCGGGTGCGTAACGAAGACGTTGGATGGAACGAACACGCCGCCCGGCTGCTCGCCGCCGATGAACGCGATGTCGCCGTTTGCATGGAGATGCACGGGCAGCGAAGGCCCGACGGACAGGTCCGGGGACGTTCGAACGAACGCTCTCACCGCGAAGGCGACGGCGGCTGCGGAGACGACCAGGGCAAGGACGGCAACGACGATTCGGCGCATCGGGCGTTCGGGCCGAGGCCCACGGGGCCGGCGCGTCCGGATGTCATCCCACAGATCCGGCGGGGAGAGCAGATCGAGCGAGCTCAGACGTCGGTCCATATCAGGCATCGTCGTCTCCTTCCATCAGCACACGAAGCCGTCGCCGTCCGAGGCTGAGATGCACTCGGGTTGCCCCAGGCGTGGAGCCGATGGCCGCCGCCGCCTCCTTCACCGACAGGCCGCCGTAGTGGAAGAGCAGGATCGACGCTCGCTGCTTCGGAGAGAGTCCGGCGAGAGCCCGAAGCAGGTCGATCGAGTCCTCCGGGTGCTCCGTGAACGACCCGTCCGTCCAGCCCGTCCGAAGACGGGCGTCTTTGAGCTCACCGGCCGCGATCCGGAACGCCGCCCTCCACACCCATGGTCTCAGCGATCGGATCGACTTCTCGCGTCGCAGCGCCTGGGCGAACGCTTCCGCCACAGCGTCGTCGGCAATGGCCCGGTTTCCGGCGAAGGCGAACACGGCCCGCCACAGCTTGGCACTCTCGGCGCGATAGGTGGTCTCGACGTCGAGGTGGTTGGTCACGGTGACAGGCGCATCGTCCACCACTCCGCTAGGGGGCGGAGCCCGGCGAAAGGTTAAGGCCGGGCTGACGCGTCAAGAGACAAGTGGCAGGCGATATCCGATGAGCTCCACGCCGGGATAGCTCATGTCCATCGAGGGATCGCGTACGAACCCGAGCGCTCGATACAGGCGCTGGGCGCTCACCATGGCAGCCGTGGTTCGGAGTCCGAACACACCCTTTCCTCGGGCCTTGACCAGCTCGACGCAAGCCTCGACCAGCCCCCGGCCGGCTCCCCGGCCCCTCACTGCGGGATCGACGCCGAGCATCCGAAGCATCGCAAGGTCCGGGGCCAGAGAGACGTCGTCGTCGCCGATGGGTTGGTCCATCTCGATCGTGGCCGTTCCGAGGATCCGGCCGTCCTCGACGGCCGCCAGAACGATGGTTCGGTCCGCCCGGCCCGCCACGTCGCCGATCTCGGCGAGGTACTCCTCCCACCCCGCGTGGTCCCCGTCCGGCACGAACTCGCGATAGGCCAGCGCGGTGACGCGGCCCGCCTCAGCGTATTCGTCCGGCCTGACCTCACGGAACTCCATGTGGAGAAGGGTAGCCGACCTCGGTTGGTAAAGCCCCTTGACGGCTTCGACTCCACGGGACCAAGATGTTGCCCCATGCCGGACCCTGGGCTCGCTCGCGCGCTGCTGGAAGCATTCCGGGCGGTGGACGCCGAGATCCAATCGGCGCTGGAGGACCGCGGCGTCGATCTCAGCCCCGGACATGCCCGCGGGATCCTGTTGGTGGATCGGACCGGCACACGCCTGAGCGAGCTGGCCCACCGGGCCCAGGTGACCAAGCAGGCGATGATGCAGGTGCTCGACGACCTCGAATCCAACGGCTACGTGCGGCGGACGGCGGACCCGACCGACTCGAGAGCCAAGATCGTCAAGCTCACCGCGAAGGGACTCCGGCAGCGTGCCGCGGCCCGTCGAGCGCTGGCCAGCGTGGACCAGGCGATCCGCCGATCGCTGGGGGATCGGCGGATCGACGCCTTGCAGTCGACGCTGCAGGACCTCGCCTCGATCCGGGAGTGACGGCCGGGTCAGTCCGAACAGCCCTCCGCGTGCAGTGTCGAAGTAGCGGATGATAGAGGCACCTTCGGAGCGTTGAAACGACTGCGCCGGTCTGCGAGGACTCGCCCACATCTCCATGCGGGAGGACCGATGAATAGATTGCAGCGACTGCACGAGGCCGGTGTGTCGATCTGGCTCGACACGATCCGTCGGAACTTGGTGGCGTCCGGGCAGTTCGACCGGATGATCGCCGAGGACGCCGTGACCGGCGTGACCTCGAATCCCAGCATCTTCGAGAAGGCCATCTCCGGATCGACGGACTACGACGTCGCCGTCCGAGAGCTCCTCGCCGAGGGCGTAGAGGACCCGATGGACCTGTTCCTCGCGATGGGGCTCGAGGACATCCGGCTGGCCGCCGACGCGCTGCGCCCCGCCTTCGAGCGAAGCGGGGGAGGGGATGGGTTCGCCTCGTTCGAGGTCACGCCCGATCTGGCCCGGAACACGGCTGGGACGGTGGCCCAGGCCAAGGAGCTGTGGGCCAGGCTGGATCGCCCCAATGTCATGATCAAGGTGCCGGGGACCGAGGAGGGCATCCCCGCCATCGAGGAGCTCACCGCGGCCGGCATCAACGTCAACGTCACGCTGCTGTTCGCGGTGGGGAGGCACGAGCATGCCGCGCTGGCCTACATCGCCGGGCTGGAGCGGCGGCTGGATGCGGGCCAGCCGATCGCCGGCATCTCCTCGGTGGCGTCGTTCTTCGTGTCCCGCGTCGACACAGCGGTGGACCGCCGGCTACCGGCGGAATCGGCGCTGCGCGGAAAGGTCGCCGTCGCCAACGCCCGGCGGGCTTACCGGCGGTTCGGCGAGCTGTTCTCGGGATCGAGGTGGGAGCGCCTGGCCGCCGAGGGTGGTCGTGTCCAGCGGCCCCTGTGGGCTTCCACCGGGACGAAGGACCCTGCCTACTCCGACGTCCTGTACGTGGAGGAGCTGGTGGCGCCGAGGACCGTCAACACCATGCCCGAGACCACGCTCCTCGCGTTCAAGGACCACGGTGAGGTCCGTCCGAGCATCGAGTCGAACCTGGGCGAGGCGGAACAGGTCTTGAGCGAGGCGGAGGCCGCCGGCGTCGATCTGGCAGAGGTGACCGAGCAGCTCCTGGACGAGGGGATCACGACGTTCTCCGAGGCCTATCAGAAGCTCATCGCGGTGATCGAAGGGAAGGTTCAGGCGGTCCGGGAGGATCGGGTCCGCCAGGGGTCGCACCTGCCGGGCCTGGACGAAGCCGTGGACTCCCGCCTGGCCTCCTTCGCCGATGACGACGTCGTGTCGAGGATCTGGCACCGGGACTTCACGGTGTGGCGGAAGGACCCCATGGAGATCACCGACCGGCTGGGATGGCTAACCGTGCACGACGTGATGCACGAGCGGATCCCCGAGCTGAAGGAGTTTGCGGGCCAGTGTGCTGCCGACGGCTTGACGGATGTGGTGCTGGCCGGCATGGGAGGTTCCAGCCTGGCACCGGAGGTCCTCCGGGACACCTTCGGGGTGGCGCCGGGAATGTTGAACCTGCATGTGCTGGACACGACCAACCCCGACCAGATCCTTGGAGTGGAGCGGGGGCTCGACCTCGGCACGACGTTGTTCGTGATCGCGTCGAAGTCGGGGACGACCACGGAGACGCTGTCCCACTTCGCGTACTTCTGGGAGAAGGTACCGGACGGTTCGAAGTATGTGGCCATCACCGACCCGGGGACGCCGCTGGAGGCCCTGGGGAAGGAGAGAGGATTCCGGCGGGTCTTCTCGAATCCCCCGGACATCGGCGGGCGATACTCAGCGCTCTCGTATTTCGGGCTGGTCCACGGCGCGCTCATCGGGATGGACCTGGACGGGTTGCTGGACCGGGCGATCGAGATGGCCCACGCCTGCGCGTTCTGCGTCCCGCCGGCGGAGAATCCCGGGGCGTGGCTGGGGGCCGTCATGGGCGAGGCGGCGCGGGCGGGCCGGGACAAGGTGACGCTGGTGCTGCCCGAGCGGATCCGGTCCTTCGGCTACTGGGTGGAGCAGTTGATCGCGGAGTCCACGGGCAAGGAGGGTCGGGGCATCGTCCCGGTGGAGGGAGAGGACCTCGGTCCACCAGACGTCTACGGGGAGGACCGCCTGTTCGTCGGGATCGGGCAGGATCAGGAGATCCGGGCGGGCTTGGAGGAGCTCGAGCACGCGGGGCATCTCGCGGTGCTGCTGCGGCTGAACGAGGAGGTCGAGCTGGGCGGCGAGTTCTTCCGGTGGGAATTCGCCACGGCGATCGCCGGCAAGGTGCTGGACATCCAGCCGTTCGACCAGCCCAACGTGCAGGAGGCCAAGGACGCGACCAAGCGCATCCTCTCCGAAGGGGATGTCAGACCCGCATCCTACGATGACCTGGGCCCGCTGTTGAAGGAGGTGGGGCGGGGGGACTATCTCGCCATCCAGGCATACGTGCCACGAACCGAACAGAACGAAGGACTGCTGCACTCGGCTCGGCTGCGGCTCCGGGACCGGCTTCGGGTCGCCACGACGGTCGGGTTCGGGCCGAGGTTCCTGCACTCCACGGGACAGCTCCACAAAGGAGGTCCGAACACGGGCGTGTTCATCCAGGTGGTCGAGGAGCCGCACGAGGACATCGCGATCCCGGACGAGCCGTATTCCTTCCGGACGCTGTTCTCGGCGCAGTCCATCGGGGACCTGCAATCCCTGCGCGCGGGGGGCCGGCGTGTCGCCCGGGTCCATCTGTCCGACCTCGAGGAGGCGTAGATGACGCCTTCAGACGACGACGCTCCCACGCGCGTGGAGGCGGAGCTGTTCGTGGTGGACGACGTGGCCGAGGAGGCGCTGGGGATGTTCCAGGTCGCCGAGCCCACCACGATCCTCCTCACCGGCGGGAGCACGCCCGCGGCGTTCTACCAGCGCCTGACGGAGATCGACTACGACTGGAACGAGGTGGAGTTCTTCTTCAGCGACGAGCGGTGCGTCCCACCTGAAGACGAACTGTCGAACTACCGGATGGCCCAGGAGACGCTGCTGTCCAAGGTGGGGGGGCAGGCGTACCGGATGAACGGCGAGGACTGCGACGCCGACGGATACGAGAATCTTCTCCGCCAGCGGTTCAAGGACTTTCCCCGGTTCGACCTGGCGATCTATGGGCTCGGCCCCGACGGCCACACCGCCTCGTTGTACCCCGGGCGGCCGGAGGTCGAGGAACAGCAGCGTTGGTGCGTCCATGTCCCAGAAGCGGGATGGGAACCCTTCGTCCCTCGGATCTCGCTGACTGTTCCCGTGCTCTCGGCGACGCCGCTCGGGGTGTTCCTGGTATCGGGCGCAGACAAGCGCGAGCCGCTCCGGGGCCTCCTGGCGGGTCAGGACATCCCTTCGGCCCGCATGGCACCGGAGCGCCTGGTGATCGTGGCCGACCGCGCCGCCGCGGGCTGAGCACCTCCCCGGTCAGGCGGTGCTGACGTGGAGCAGGCGGCCCACGCCGAACGTGATGCTCGCCGCGACCGCGCCGACCACGAGCATCCTGCCTCCTGAGAGCCAGGCCGGCTTCCCCGTCAGCATGGACATCGCGGCTCCGACCGCGAAGATCGAGACGCCGCTGGCGGTGATGGCTGCCACGATCGCCGCCACTCCCGACCCGAAGACGAAGGGGACCAGAGGAACCGCGGCGCCCACGGCGAACGTCACGAAGGAGGAGAGGGCGGCGCCCACCGGCGAGCCCAGCTCGTCCGGGTCGAGCCCGAGCTCCTCACGGGCGTGGGTCTCCAAGGCCACCTGGGGGTCGCTCATCACGACGTCGGTGACCTCCCGGGCCAGCTTCGGCGGGAACCCCTTCTCCTCGTAGATCGCGCGGAGCTCCTGGCGCTCCTCCTCCGGCTGGCCCGACAGCTCGTGGGCTTCGATGTGCAGCAGCCGTTCGAACACCTCGCGCTGCACCCTCATGGACACGAACTCGCCGGCTCCCATCGAGAATGCCCCGGCCAGCAACCCCGCCACGCCGGCCACCAGGATGAACCTGTTCTGCACCGACGCGCCGGCCACGCCCATGATCAGCGACAGGTTCGACAGCAGCCCGTCGTTGATGCCGAAGATGGCCGCTCGAAGGGCGCCGCTCTTGCCACCGGACGCGAGTGAACGCTCGCTCCGTGGAGGGACGGGGCCAGGGTGGGGGCGAAGGCGCTGCTCATGCCGGTTGGAGAACCTCGAGGACAACCGATCCGAGATGCTCATGTGAAGTCCTTACCCGGCGGGGCCGCCCTCTTGCTCTCGAAGGAACCGCTCCAGCTCGGCCGCGATGGCGTCGCCCGACGGGACGGTCTCCTCGTTCATGCGGACCTGGGGCAGGTTCTCGTCCGCCGCCGCCTCCAGCCGGTCGACGTACTCGGCGAGTTCTTCGCTTTCGGCGACGAGTCTCGCGACGGTGTCCTCCCACGCCGACGCGGCCTCCCGGAGGGGGCCCGTCTCGACGGGAAGGTCGAGCAGGGCAGACATCCGTTCGACCAGCGCCAGGGCGGCCTTCGGGTTCGGTGCGGCCGGAAGGTAATGCGGGACGGCCGCCCACAGGCTGACCGACGGGAGGCCGGAGCGGTTGGATGCGTCGTGCAGGACCCCGGTGATGCCGGTGGGTCCCTCGTACTGGGAACGGGCCAGGCCCAGGCGAGCCGCCGTCTCCTCGTCCGCCGCCGAGCCGACCACCGGGACCGTCCGAGTGTGCGGCACGTCGGTGAGGAACGCCCCCAGGGTCACCAGGAGGCCGGACCGGAGCTCGTGGGCCATGTCGATGATCGTCCGGGCGAACGTTCGCCACCGCATGTTCGGCTCCGGCGATCCGAACAGAACCACGTCGCGGCCCTGGACCGTGGCCAGTGAGAAATCGGCCTGGGGCCAGTCGATGACGCGGCTGACCCCGTTGACCAGCCGCACGGTCGGCCGGCTCACCTGGAAGTCGAAGAACTCCTCCGGGTCGAGCGAGGCAAACGAGCGGGCGCTCCACCGTTCGACCAGATAGCGACCGGCCACGGAGGCGGCTTCGCCTCCGTCGTTCCAGCCGCGGAAGGCACAGATGATGGGGGGACGGTCGGGGACGACGCGCTCGGACCAGATGACGTGCTCCACTGCACCCAGCATAGCCGTCACCCGTTCTGCGGATGACCGATGGCCCCCGGACGAAATACCTGGCGCAAAGGCTTAAGCCGAGGGGTCGGGGCCGCCGATTCAATCGGAAGGCAACTGTGGTGCAAGCGTGACCACGCCCCGGGGCGTGGTCACCCGTCGCGTTTGGGAGCTGGATGGATCCGATCAAGGATCTCGAGTACGCGGACGCCACCTCCGTCGGCTCGACCGACGACGGGGGGTACCCTCCGCTTCACCGAAGGAATGGGCGGGCTGGCGGCGCCACCTCGAACGGTCACGGCGACCACGGTGGCGTCCCTGTCGCGACACCCTCGGACCTCCCCGACGCCGCCCTCTCCGACATCACCCACCTGCTGGTCTCGGAGGGTCCCCCGGATCGTGTGCTCGAAGCCGTGGCGGACGCTCTCTCCGAGCTCGTTCCCCACGACACCCTGTCGCTGTTCCAGGCCGAGCCACCGCTGCGGGTCCTTCGGCCCGTCCTGGTCCGGGACACCTACGCGCAGGAGATCCTGGCCATGGGCTCGATCCCGTACGGGACGGGGATCACCGGGCTGGCCGCCGAGTCCTGTACCCCGCAGCTCGCCAACGATGCGCACCTCGACACTCGCTCCGCGCAGATCCCAGGGACGCCGGTCGAGCCCGAGTCGATGCTGGCCATCTCGCTGCTGGCCCGGGAGGAGATGAAGGGGGTTCTTTGCCTGTATCGCCTGGGCGAGAGGAATCACTTCACCGTCAAGGAGTTCAAGCTGGCCATCGTGTTCAGCGAGCTCGCCGCGCTGGCCATCGACAACGCCCAGATCCGGACCCGCCTGGAGACGGAGGTGGTCACCGACCACCTCACGGCGCTCTACAACCACCGGTATTTCCACGAGCGCCTGGCGGAGGAGCTTCGACGCTCCAACCGTCTGCGCTCCCAGGTCGGGCTGGTGCTGTACGACATCGACGACTTCAAACGGGTCAACGACACCTACGGGCATCTGGTGGGAGACCAGGTACTGCAAGGAGTGGCCTCGGTGTCTCGCGAGACCTGTCGCTTCGAGGACGTCATCTGTCGCATCGGCGGCGAGGAGTTCGCCATCATCCTGCCCGGATACGCCCTGGCGGACGCGCGGGCGCTGGCCGACCGCCTCCGCGTCGCCATCAGCTCGATGCCCTTCCCGCTGGTCGGCAAGGTCGCCATCAGCCTGGGAGTGGCCGAGGGTCCCCTGCATGCCTCCAGCCCCCGCGAGCTCGTCGCATGCGCCGACCTGGCCCTGCTCGAGGCGAAGGCCAGCGGGAAGGACCGCGTGCGCGTGTACGGCCGCGGGGTCGAGAGCCCGTCGGACGACCTGGGAGGCGAGGGCGTCGAGGACGGGGAGGTTCGAACGGCGGACGCGGCGGGGATGCAGGCCCGGTTCGCGGCGCTGGCGGCCCGCGGCGAGCTCCGGTCGGTGGCGCACCTGCGCACGCTGCAGAGCCTCTCTGTCAAGCTGAACCGCCTGAACGACGTCCGGCAGATCGGCGAGGCCATCACCGCCGAGCTCCGCGCGCTCATCGACTACCACAACTGCCGGGTCTTCCTGCTCCAACCCGACGGTGAGACGCTGCTGCCCCTGGCGTTCAGGGGTTCCCTGTCCGCCTATCAAGGCGAGACCTTCGACGCGCTCGTCATCTAGGTCGGTGAGGGCATCACGGGGCGAGTCGCAATGACCGGCGAGTCCTACTACACGCCCGACGCCGAACACGACCCCTACGCCATGGACATCCCGGGAACGCCCAGCCTGGAGGAGTCCATACTGGCCGTCCCCTTGCGTTACGGCGACCGGGTGATCGGCGTGGTGGTGCTGTCCAAGCTCGGGATCGACCAGTTCGACGAAGAGGACATGCGGCTCCTGGAGGCTTTGGCCTCGAACGCCGCGGTGGCCTTCGAGAACGCCCGGCTCCTCCAGGTGGAGCACGAGGCGGCCGAGGTCTCGGCGGCGCTCCTGCAGCTGTCCCAGGCGCTGACCAGGGTGCACGAGACCGGGGCCGTTCTGGATGAGGCGCTCAAGGCGGTCCCCGCGCTGCTGGCCTGCTCGGGGGCGAGCGCATGGATCAGGGAGCCCGAGTCGGGTGAGTTCCGGTTGATCCGCCACAGCGGCTACGGGCCGGAGTTCCAGAGCCGGTTGCGTGGGATGGCCGTGCCGCCCGAGATCGCCGAACGGTTCCTGAGGAGCGTCGAGGAACCCTTCGTGATGTCGCCGGGCGAGGTGGCGCAGGTTCCGCCCGAGTACCGCGTGATGGAGGACTTTCGGGAAGCGCTGATCGCCCCGATGCGGTGGGAGCCCGAGGGCCTGGGAGCCTTCGTCATCGTCGGCAGTGACCCCGGGAGCTCGTTCACATCGCGTGACCTGGGGCTGTCCCGCGGAATCGCCGACATCACCTCCCTCGCCCTCGGCAACGCGCAACGCTTCGTCGAGCTGGAACTGGCGTACGTCTCCACGGTGGAGGCCCTGGCGAACGCCGTCGAGGCGAAGGACGAGTACACCAGCGACCACTGCCGGGCTCTGGCGGAGATGTCCCTCGCCGTCGGCACCGAGATGGGCCTGGAGGGCGAACGCCTGAAGATCCTCGAGCTGGGCGCGCTGTTCCACGACATCGGAAAGATCGGCGTGGCCAGCGACGTCATCCGCAAGCCCGGCCCGTTGACGGCCGCCGAGCGGCGAGAGATGAACCGCCACCCCGAGGTCGGCGCGCAGATCCTCGCCCCCGTGCCGTTCCTGCAGCCGGTCAGGCCGATCGTCGAAGCCTCCCACGAGCGGTGGGACGGAGGAGGGTACCCCCACGGGCTGGCCGGAGAGGAGATCCCGCTCGAGTCCAGGATCGTGTTCGTGTGCGATGCCTTCCACGCCATGACCACGGACCGCCCGTACCGGGCGGCGCTCCCGGAGAAGGAAGCCATCCGCCGACTGAAGCTGTCGTCGGGGACACAGTTCGACCCGAGCGTGGTGGAGGTGTTCGTGCGGTTGCACGGGCAGGGCGACATCCACTTCCACTGACGCTTTGCACCACCTTCCCCCTTGGGGCCAGCAGTGCCTTCACGCAGCTCGCCTCAGAAACTCGGTAGCCTGTCGGTCGTGGCCGAGCACGAGCTCGCGCGGGCCCGCTTGCTGGTCCGCAGCCTCCGCCACTCGACGGCACACCAGTCCTGGATCGGAAGGAGCGACGGATGGCGAAGGTCTTGTTCTGCGGCATGGGCATGATGGGCGTGCCGATGGCCCGGCGGCTGGTGCAGGCCGGCCACGAGGTAAGGGTGTGGAACCGCTCGCCGGAGAAGGCCGCCCCCGTGGTCGAACAGGGCGCACTCCAGGCGGGATCGCTCGCTGAAGCGGCTCGGCACGCGGAAGCCGTGATCACCATGCTCACCTCCCCGGAGGCCCTGGAGGATGTGGTGTTCGGCACCGAAGGCGCGGATGGACTGGTGGAGGGGCTGAGCGGTGGGACGACGCTGATCGACATGTCGACGGTCGGTCCGCAGACGGTGCGTGGGATCGCCCGGAGGCTTCCCGAAGGCGTGGAGATGGTGGACGCCCCCGTGCTGGGAACGGTTCCCCAGGCCGCGGACGGTTCGCTCAAGATCTTCGTGGGCGGGCCCGAAGAGACCGCCCACCGGTGGTTCGAGCTCCTCGAAGCCATGGGGACGCCGCGCTACCTCGGTCCGCTCGGGGCCGGCGCGTCGATGAAGCTGGTGGTGAACTCCACGCTCATGGTGCTGATGACGGGCCTCGGGGAGGCCCTGGCCCTGGGCGACTCACTCGGCCTGGATCAGAGCGCCGTCCTGGACGTGCTGGTGGATTCGGCCATCGGCGTGACGGCTCGGAGCAAGCGGCCCCACGTGGAGAGCGGGGAGTACCCGCCGGACTTCAAGCTGGACCTGGCCCGGAAGGACGCCGCGCTGGTGGTGGCGACGGCCCGGGCGGCCGGAATCGCCCTTCCCGTGGGAGAGGCCGCCCGGGGATGGATGCAGCTGGCCGACCGGGCCGGTCTGGGCGGGCTCGACTATTCGGCGGTCGTCGCCCACATCAGGGGCGTGCCCGTGGCCACGGCAGGCGAATGAAGGACATCGGCCTGGTCGGTGTGTCCTACAGCGGCAAGTCGACCCTGTTCACCGCGCTCACCAGGACCGGGGCTACGGGCGGCCGGGCCAACCAGGCGGTGGTGCCGGTGCCGGATGGGCGGCTGGCCGTCCTGGCGGAGCTGGAGCGTTCCCGGCAGGTCGTCCCCGCCCAGGTGCGGTTCGTCGACGTGCCCGGCGGCGCGACGGCCCAGGGTCTGGCGGCGCTGCGCGAAACGGACGCGCTGGCGCTGGTCCTGCGGGCGTTCGGTTCCAACCCGGACCCCTCCGCCGAGCTGGCGGACGTGACCGCCGAGCTGCTCCTGGCAGATCTCGGGAACGTCGAGGCGGCCCTGGAGAACGCCCGCCGGCGGGCCAAGGGCCGCGTGCCCCAGGTCGCCGCCGAGGTGGCCGCCCTGGAGCGGGCCCACGCCGCGCTGTCGGCGGAGCGACTGCTCCGCGACGCCGGCTTGGACGCGGAAGACCACCGGGTGCTGCGCGGTCTAGCGCCGCTGACGCTGAAACCGTGGATGCTCGTGGCCAACCTGGAGGAGGGCGCCCCCACCCCGGAGGGCCTGCCGGCCGGCACGGTCGGAGTCTCCGCGGAGATCGAGGCCGAAACGGCGGCCATGTCGCCGGAGGAGGCCCGGGCCTTGCTGGTGGAGTTCGGCGTCACCGAACCGGGGCTGGGTCAGGTGGTCGCGGCGTGCTACCGGGCACTGGACCTGATCACGTTCCTCACCACCGGGGAGGACGAGACACGGGCGTGGGAGGTCCGGCGGGGCGCGACGGCACCGGAGGCCGCCGGCACGATCCACACAGACCTCCAGCGCGGCTTCATCCGGGTCGAGGTGGTTCCGTACGACGACCTGGTGGAGGCGGGAGGATGGGACGCGGCGAAGGCGAAGGGTCGGCTCCGGGTGGAAGGGAAGGAGTACGTGGTCAGGGAGGGCGACGTCCTGCACGTGCGGTTCGCTGTATGAGGAGCGCTCAGTTGGCCACAGCGGTGGTGCGGCTCCGGCTCCCCTGCTCGTCGAGACGGGGGTCGGCGCGGTCGATCTCGAACCACACCAGGCTTCCCGGTCCACGGATCACGCCCCACCTGGCCGCGATCTGCCCGACGAAGAACAGCCCCCACCCGGAGCTCTGATACAGGGACGGGCTGGTCGCCTTCGGTTCGAACCCGGCTCCCGGGTCGGTCACCTCGACCCGCACCACCGCCGGGGAGATCGAAACCTTCAATCCGACCGACGCCCCCGGCTCCAGGCGGGCGTGCCGAACGCTGTTCGTCACCAGCTCGCTCACCAGCAGCCGTACGTCGTCCAGGACGTCGTCGGGAAGGTCGCCATGCAGTTCGTCGAGAGCGCGCCGGGCGGTGCCCGCGGCATCGACGTCCGCGTGGATTTGAACCTCAAGGCCGGTCGTTCGGATCGCCTCCCACGTGGGGCTCGTCCACGAACTCCAAGCGCTTGTCGAGCAGCGCAATGAGGAAGATGCGATGGACTGCGTCGGGGCCGGGCACGAGGATCAGGCGGCGACCGTCCTTCCGGGCTCGAACGTCGGCCTCCAGGATCAGCCGAAGCCCTGAGGAATCGATGAAGGTGAGCCCTCGAAGGTCCAGTTGCAGCACTGGCGGGCTCCCCCGCTCGACGGCCAGGAGCTCCTGTTCGATCCGGCTCGTCTCCGAGATGTCCAGCTCGCCGGTGAGGGTGACGGTGGTCGTCCCCTCCCCGCGTTCGACCGCGATGTCGAGCATGCTCACGGCGCCACTTTCAAGACGATGATCGCGATGTCATCCCTGGGGGCGTGGGGCCGGAAGTCCATGACCGCCTGGTCGATGGCCGCCGCGATGCCTTTCGCGTCCAGCCCGGCCGACTCGTGCAGGATGGCGGTCAAGCGGTCCCGGCCGAACACCCTGCCCTCCCCGTGTTCCTCGATCACCCCGTCGGTGAAGAGCACCATCGAATCGCCTTTCTCCAGCTGGACCGGGCGATCCTCCAGGTCTGGGTCCGGGAAGATCCCGAGGAGCGTACCCGGCCGGCCGGCTGTTTCCACCGCGCCGTCCGCCCGGATAACCAGAGGCAACGGGTGCCCTCCGCAACAGACCGTGAGTCGGGCCCCGTCGGCGTCGGGGCGAACCCGGACGTACGCCACGGTGCAGAAGATCGAGTCGGGTCGCTGTTGGAGCACCGCGCCGTTCAGCGTCGCCAGGATCTCGCTGGGGCGGCGTTCGCGCATGGCAGCCGCCCGGATGGTGTGACGGGCCAGGCCGGTGACGGCGGCGGCCTCCGGCCCCTTGCCGCAGACATCTCCGATGACGATGCCCCACGTGCCGTCGCCGGTCTCGAACACGTCGTAGAAGTCCCCTCCGACCTCGTTGCCCTCTCCGGCCGGGCGATACCGAGCGGCGATCTGGAGGCCGGGCACCATGGGAAGCTCCGGGGGGAGGAGGCTTTCCTGCAACGTTCGCGCGATGTGGTCGCGCTCCTTGTACAGGCGGGCGTTGTCGACGGCGAGGCCCGCCCGGCGGGCCAGATCCTCGGCCAGAGCGAGGTCGGCGTCGGTGTACAGACGGCCGGATTCTGCCGAGATGAACGTGATCGCCCCCAGCGTTCGACCCCTCGCCACCAACGGGACGATCATCGCCGAGCGGAGCTGAAGGCTGCGGATGATCTCGAGGTGCTCCTCGTCGATGGCCGCCGCTGCCAGCATCTCGGTCGGGATCTCCGGATAGATCTCCGAGCGCCCAGTTCGAAGGACGTTCGGCACGCCGGTCGGAGCCTGTGGGTCCGGCGGGTAGCGCTCCCCGAGCTCCTTGGCGAAGTCGACCTTGGCGGGATCGACGTGTGCGACCTTGATCTGCTTGGTGGACCCGTCCTCCTGCAGCACGTCGATGGCGCACCAGTCCGCCAGCCGCGGGACGGCCAGCTCGGCCACCCGGGCCAGGGTGGCTTCGAAGTCGATCACCGACGCGGCCAGCAGCTCTCCCGCCTCGGCCAGAAATCGCTGGTATTCCTCGGCCCGCTTTCGCTCCGTGATGTCGTGGAAGATGTTGATGGCGAGCTGCACGTTCCCGCGCTGATCGAACACCGGGCTGGCTCGGACCAACGACCACCGTTCCGTGCCCCCCGGGAGCGTCCGGAACCGCAGCACCGCCTCGCCGGGGTCGAGCCCCTGGAGGGCCCGCCGGCCGGGCAGGCTGTCCACCTGCACCCGCGCCCCGCTCTCGTCGAACAGTTCGAACCGCGTCATCACGTTCTCGACGGACTCTCCGAGGAGCGCTTCGGCGGTGGGGAAGCCCATGCTGTGAGCAGCCGCGTCGTTCGCGTACACCAGCTGGCCGGAGGCGTCCTGAACGGTGATGCCTTCGGCCACGCCCTGGAAGATCGCCTGGAGCTGGTCCCTGGACCGCCGGAGCTCCTCTTCGGCCTGCTTCCGATCGGTGATGTCTCTCAGGAAGCCGGTGAACAGGGGGGGCTCGAACGGCTCCACGCGGGTGATGGTGAGCTCCACGGGGAACTCCGACCCGTCGGCCCGCATCCCGCTGAGCTCGAGTCGCTGGTGCAGAACCGGCGCCTCGCCGGTGGCCAGATAGTGGGCCAGTCCTCGCCGATGAAGGTCCCGGTACTCCCCCGGGATGATCAGCTCGGCCATCTCCCTGCCGAGCACCTCCTCCCGCGATCTCCCGAAGGTCCGCTCGGCTGCCGGATTCCACTCCACAACGTTGCCGTTCGCGTCCATGGTGATGACGCAGTCCAGGGCGGCTTCGAGGATGGCCCTCGTCCGAGCTTCGCTGTCGCGAAGCTCGCTCTCGGCCTCCTTGCGCTCCATGAACTGCCCGATCTGGCTCCCCATGATCCCGAACACCTGCAGCAGGTCGTCGTCCGGCTCCCGGATCTCGTGGCTGAAGAACTCGATGACGCCGAGGACGTGGCCGGCCAGGACGATCGGGAAGCCCAACGCGCCGTGCAGTCCTTCGGCTCTCGCCGCGGCGCCGCGGGGGAAGTTCGGGTCGACCGAAACGTCGGAGATCCACGCCGGCTGACCCGACTCCCAGACCCTGCCGGGAAGCCCGACGCCCCGGACGAAGGCGAACTCGCGGCTGAGGGCTTCGAATTCGCCCCCCCGGAGCGATGCGGTCGCCCACACCTCGACGCACCGCAGCACGTTCGTTCGCTCGTCCACCTGCCAGAGCTCGCCGAGGACCCATCCGAGGGCCTCGCAGATCGCCTCGAGGATCTTCGGGGCCGCCTCCGCCAGGTCCGCCGCCTCGGCGAGAATACGGGTCACGGCCGTCCGGGCCGCCAGCCGCTGGTTCGAGATCCGTCTCGCGGTGACGTCGACCGACACGCCGACCATGCCGATGACGTTCCCGTCCGCGTCGTGGATTGGCGAGTTGGTGACCCGGCAGATCAGGAGGGAACCGTCGTTTCGGCGAAGTTCGAACTCACCCTCCCAGACGCCGCCACCACGGACGACCTCCATGACGTCTGCCGCCGGCTCGGTGTCAGAGGTTTCCACGAGCAGATCCATCACGCTCCGTCCGACGGCCTGCCCGCGGGTCCAGCCGTACAGCGCCTCGGCGGGGGTGTTCCAGTGCACCACCGTGCCGGCGAGGTCGGTGACGATCACCGCCGCCGGGAGCTGGTCCAGGACGAAGCCCTCGAAGCCGGCGATGGGACCAACGCCCGGCGCGCGAACCACGTCAGCCATCAGCGACGGTGTGCGCGACGACGGCACCCAGAGCGTCGAAAGGAAGCTGGTGCGGGGCGCGCCGCACGGTCACCATGACACGTTTCGGCAGCATGGCCAAAATTGTATAGCCAGTGTCGAAACAGGCCCGCCAAGAACAGACCTTCGTCACGGACCTGCGGTTGCTCTCTTCATAGCAAGGCCGGGAGCGCGGCAGCCAGCCGTTCGTAGTCGCCGGGACAGTTGTACGCCTGCGCCGACAGCCGAACGAAGACCCGGTCGTGCCATGGCATCAGGGGGACCTCGATGTGGGCTTCGTCGTACAGCCGCGCCTGAAGGGCGGCGGCGTCCTCCGGGGTTGCCGCGGTTCCTTCGGGGAGCGCCACCAGCGACATGGACCCGAACTGGTCACCGGACATCAGTGCCGCCGTGCCGGCGGCCTCCGCCACGAGCGATCGGCCCAATCCGGCCAGCTCGTGGTTGTGCCGGCGGAGCCTGTCCCAGCCGAGGTCCGCCATGAATCGAAGCGCGGCGGGGATGCTGAGGTGCGCGGTGGGATCGTTCGTTCCCGTCCAGTCGAACTCCGCGTGGAGGCCGCTCCCGTAGCCGTGGGAGGGGACCAGCGGTCGGACCGCCGCGCGGTGTTCCTTCGACACGAACAGGGCCGCCGCCCCCTTCGGGGCGCAGACCCACTTGTGGAAGTTGCCGATCCAGAAATCCGGATTCAGCTCCTCGAGGTCCACCGGGAGCATGCCCGGAGCGTGGGCGGCATCGACCAGCACCGGGATCTCGCGCTGGCGGCACAGCGCCACGATTGTCCCGATGGGAAAGATCGCGCCGGTCGAGGACGTGACGTGATCGACCAGGGCCAGCTTCGTCCGTTCGGTGATCCTCGCAGCCACCAGCTCGGCGATCTCCTCGGGACGGGGCAGCGGCACGGGAACGAGCACCGCCGAGATGTGCGCGCGGGTCGACGCGGCGGTGGATGCCAGAGCGTTCAGGACCGCGGGGTAGGCATGGTCGGTCGTCAAGACCTCGTCGCCCGGCCCCAGGTCCGCGGCGGCGAGGACGGTGGCCACGCCCGTCGTGGCGTTCGGCACGAACACGACGCCGGCCGGGTCGGCGCGAAGGAACGCCGCCACCTCCTCCCTGACGTCACCGAGGAGCGAGGGGAGCCGGCGGTACAGGAACTCCACCGGCCGTCGTTCCATCTGTTCCCGCCACGCCTGCTGGGCATCGAGGACGGACCTCGGAGTCGCCCCGAACGACCCGTGGTTGAGGAACGCGATGGCGGGGTCCAGGGTCCACCGCGCCTTCACGGACGGCCAGTCGGGCCCCCACAGAGGATTCATCGGTTTCCCGTCTATTGTCTGAGGATGGCCCGGCTCAGCGCCACCGAGCGCGCGAACCTCCCGGACAGCGCCTTCGCCTACATCGACTCCTCCGGCCGACGTCGGCTGCCGATCAACGACGAGGCGCACGTGCGGAACGCCCTGGGCAGGTTCGAGCGGGTCTCCTTCGAGGACGACGCAGCCCGTGAGCGCGCCCGCACGGGGCTGCTGAACGCGGCCAAGAAGTACGGCATCGTGCCGGTGGGCTTCATCACCGGCCAGCTGCAATCGGAGCGGAGACACGCGGCGCCGGAAGCCCCAACGCTCCCCACTGGCTTCGTCACCTTCCTGCTGACCGACATCGAGGACTCGACCGCTCTCCTCACGCAACTGGGCGATCGCTACGCGGATCTGCTGAAGGATGTCCGCGCCATCGTTCGAAAAGCAGTGCGGAAGGCCGGTGGCCACGAGGTGGACGTCCGCGCCGACGAGTACTTCGCGGTGTTCGAACGCACCGTCCCGGCCATCGAGGCGGCGGTGAGCGTCCAGCGCACCCTGAGCGAGCGCGCCTGGCCCGACGATCTGGAATGCCGGCTCCGTGCGGGGATCCACAGCGGCCGTCCGACCCTGACGGAAACCGGGTACATCGGCCTGTCGGTCCACACCGCGGCCCGGGTGTGCTCGACGGCCCACGGCGGCCAGATCGTCGTCTCCGGCGAGGCGAAGGCCGCCATGAAGGGTTCGGTGCCGGCCGGCGTCCGCTTCCACAGCCTGGGTCGACATCGCCTCGCCGGGCTGACTCGCGCGGAAGCGCTCTTCCAGGTCGAGGCGGACGGCCTCCTGGCGGACTTCCCGCCGCTCCGCACGGAAGCCGCTTCCTCCACCGACCCAGGGCGGTAGCTCGAAGCCTGAGCCTTCGAGCTCCAAGCCTCATCGCGCGACCGCGTCCTTCGGCAAGGACTACGGCCGAGGGGCCTGGGCTGTTTCAGCCCGGGTCCGACAGTTTCGACGCGAACCTCGTTGCGCTCGCCTACCCTGACAGACGTGCGGGACGAAGCCGCCCTGGCGGTCGAGGCGTGCGTCGGTTGGCACGACTCGTGGCTGCGCGCGTTCGGCCTGCGGACCGAACGGGATATCGATGCCTGGCGCTTGCTCGATCAGCCGCCCCAGGCGTGGTACTTCACGGCGATCACCCGCCGGCCGGAAGCGCGGCCGGACGCACTGTCGGGCGCACGGGGGATGGTGTGCGACGCGTGGTCCCGGCTCGACCTGGAGCCGTTCGGGTTCGAACGCCGCGACTCCGAACCGTGGTTCTTCCGGCCCTCCAGCCCACTCGGGCCGGCGGAGGAGCCGCCCGAGCTCGACATCGTGCGGGCCCGGACGCCCCAGGAGGTCGAGGAGTTCGAGGCCGTGAGCGTGCGAGGCTTCGAGTCGGAGGGCGCACGCATCGAGGTCGGCACCGCGCATCCCGCCACGATCCTGGACGACCCGGGCATGACGAGCTGGATCGGACGAGTCGCCGGCCGCCCGGTGGCGGCTGCGATGAGCTACCGGACGGACGGCGCCGTCGGCGTATTCGGCGTCACGACCATCGCGTCCAATCGCAATCGCGGCTACGGCACAGCCATGACACGCGTGGCGATCCTCGACGACTCGGGCCTCCCGTCCGTCCTCGCACCGAGTCCGGAGGGGGAGAACCTGTACCGGCGGCTCGGTTTTCGCCCCGTCGGCGAACTGCGCAAGTGGTGGCGAAGCTAG
>DHWM01000139.1 GCA_002413185.1 Actinobacteria bacterium UBA5182 | reverse complement strand
CGGATGGCGTCGTCGTTGCCGGGAATTGGGTAGTCCACCTCGTCGGGATCACAGTTGGTGTCCAGGATGGCCACGACTGGGATCCCCAGCTTCCGGGCCTCCTTGATGGCGATGTGCTCCCGCTTGGTGTCGATGACGTAGACGGCGTCGGGCCGGCGCTCCATGTCCTGGATGCCGGAGAGGTTCCGCTCGAGCTTCTCCTTCTCGTGTCGAAGCTTCAGGACCTCCTTCTTCGGAAGGAAGTCGAACGCGCCGGAGCGCTCCATCTCCCGGAGCTCCTTGAGCCGCTTGAGGCGCCCGTGCATGGTCTGGAAGTTCGTCAGCATGCCCCCAAGCCACCGTGTGTTCACGTACGGCATGCCGACGCGTGAGGCCTGGTCGCGGACGGTCTCCTGGGCCTGCTTCTTGGTCCCAACGAACAGCACGACGCCGCCCTGCCGGCCGATGTCGAGCAGAAACTCGTAGGTGGAGGTGAGGCCGGTGAGGGTCTTCTCCAGGTCGATGATGTAGATGCCTGACCGCTCGCCGAAGATGAACCGGCGCATCTTGGGATTCCATCGGCGGGTTTGATGGCCGAAGTGAACTCCGGCCTCGAGCAGCTCCCGCCGGGTGGCGACGGGCATGGTGATTCCTCCCTTCGGTTTCTGGCCTCCGCTCGAATCTCCCCGGCGATGCCGGCCCATGATGGGACCCCGGCGCCGGTCCTCGAACGTGTGTATTTGTCGCGACTGGGTCGCGGCTCAGCGAGTCTAGCAGGGAGGGGTTCCTGGCCCGCCTCCGATCCAGCCCCTGGAGATCAGGGCCGAAGGATGGGCCGGCGCAGCGCACCGGTGGCGATCTCCTCGAAGACGGTTCCCTTCACCACCAGCCACCGGTAGGTGAAGGCCGCCAGGATCGACACGTGGACGGCGGAGAGGAACAGCACGTACGCCCACACCAGGATCGAGGGCGTGGCCGGCGACGCTGGACCCGCCACCGTCGCAGAGATCAGGAAGATGGTGAGGAAGACGTAGGTCGAGGACAGCATGATGTGCTGGCGGCCGGGGAGGCGGGCGGCTCGGAGGGAGAGCCGGACCGCCTCGCGGACGCCGACCCGTTCGGCGACCACGGCGATGGGCACGTCGATCAGGAAGATCATGGTCACGATGACCACCCCGAGGAGCCCGATCAGCCCCAGGAACGACCCCAGCACCAGCGAGAACACGTAGACCAGGACCACGAAACCGGCCTCGACCTCAAGCATGACCACGTAGCGGTCCAGGGTGCGTCGACCGGCCGAGCGGAGCGTGGCCCTCCAGTCCCCGCCCTCCTGGAACCCGGACAGGATCATGCTGAGCCAGAAGGCCATCAGGGCGGTTCGAACCAGCAGAAGCGCGACCCCCACGCCGACCGTGCCCGCCGCGGTGAACACCCTGGTCGCCTGGAGGAGGAACTGGATGTCCAGGAGCGAATGCACCGGTGGGACCGAGTCCAGCTGGCCCATGACGCCCGGCGATGCCACCCTGATCACCCCGGAACTCGAATAGGTGAGCCACAGTGCGAGCGTGCCGAGGAACACGCTTGCCAGGAGCGCCGGCGACGTGCCGACGACCGCGAGGCCCCGGGCGAGGGACACCCCGATCGGTGGCTGGGGCGGCGGTTCGATTCTCTGCTCCGGGGTGGTCTCGGACTCAGGGCGGGCGGTCTCGGATCGAGGACGCCTCGTCTCGGACCGAGAAGTGGGTCGGCCGGATCTGGATGGGGAAGTCCCGCGTCCGGACCCGGTGGTCGTGGTCCGGGTGGTCCTGGTCCGGCTGCTCCCGCCGGTTGTACCCCCCCGGCTCCCCGCGGGCGGGCGCCCCGCGGCGGGGGAGGCCGAACCTGTTCGTCCGGATCCGCGGCCCTTGCGCTTCCTCTTGCTCAGGGCATTCCGCCGTTCGATTCGGCAGCGATTCCTGCTCCGGGCAGTTCACGGCGTCTGCGCCGGACCAGCAGCTGCAACCCGCCCAGGAGGAACAGGGCCACCACGACGAATGCGGCTCCGAAGTTGGTCAAGGATCGCGTGAAGTCGATGGTGGATGGCGACGCTCGGTCCACCAGCCCCCCGCGTGGATCGTGCACGAACGAAGCGATGCGGCTTCCCCGGTCGAGCGAGACCGCCAAGACGCGCTGGCCCGCCGGGACGAGCGCGGTGACGGCCCCGAACCGCAAGCGTGTCTGCCATGTCAGTCGGCCTGTCGAGCCGTCCACCGCGCCGATCGTGCCGTCGTCGATGCCGAGGTAGACGACGCCGCCCCACACTAGCGGCGACCCAAACGTCACGGCGTCGGGGAACTGGTAGTCCCATCGGCGCTTCCCCGTGGCGGCATCGAACCGGTACAGCCCCCCGAGACGATCGGCGATGAACAGGGCCCCCGACCCGAACGAGCGTCTGGCCGCGAAGGCCGGCGACGAGGAAGGGCTGAAGTCACCGCGTACCGGCGCAGCCCATTTCACCCTCCCCGTGGCCGCGTCGAATGCCCGGACGTACTGGTCCCCGAAGCCTGCGAACACCGTTCCGGATGCGACCGAGACCGCGGTGACCCCGATCGACACGTTGGGAGGAGAGAACGCCCAGACACTCCGGTGCGTCTGGAGATCGATGGCGTAGAGGCGGGCTCTCCCCGTCGCGGCGTCCTCGCTGATCGCGAACACCGTCCCATCCGCCACGGCAGGAGCGGCGTTGACTGAACCGGCTGTCCGAACCCGCCACCGGAGGCTCCGGGTCGTGACGTCGACGTCGTAGAGGTACTGGTCGCCTGCGCCCAGTACCACCTGGTCTCCTGAGATCGACGGGGCCGACCGGGCAGGTCCGCCCAGCGGCACCGCCCACATCCGCTGGCCGGTAGCGGCCTCAACCGCAACGACGGCGCTGGTCCGCCCGCCGCTCCCTTCGGTATAGACCACCGCCCCAGTGCCGAGGTCGAGGGCGGGTGAGAACACGGATCCGCCGACGCGGGCAATGCTCCACCGCGCCGCTCCGGTCGAGGGATCGAACGCCGCGACACCGGTCGAGCTCACGGCCACGGCGATCCCCGAGGCCACCACGGGCGGCGAGAATCGGTCCTCCCCGCTGGCGCCCGATGGCCATAGGCCCTCCAGTTTCAGCGGCGGCCGCACCTCCGTCCCCGTTGCGGCTCCGAGGTGCTCAGGTCCTCCTTGGAATCCAGGCCACCCGTCGACGGCTTGCGCCGTGGCAACCCTCACCCCGGACACACTCGCCACCGAAAACGTGACGGCCAGCACGACACGAGCGCCGATCCGACGGAGAAGGACAAGTGAGCGGCCCCGGTGGGCGCGTGGGGTCGGACGGCCGGAGTCCAAGAGGCCTCATTGTAGGATGCCGTCCAGAGGGGGGTCTCGTCCTCGGGTCGGAGCGGACGCTCCTACGACGAGCGCATCTGGCGGCTGGGAGAACCGTCCGGCCGCTGAAGGTCCGGCCAGGGGCGCCAGGTGGATGAGACCCACAACGTCGTTCGAGCCGAGCAGCAGCATGGGATCGATGTACGTGGACCCCACCCTGGCCCCGAAATGAAGATGCGGGGTCGACACCGACGGCTGGCCGTGGCCGGTGCTTCCGATCACCTGGCCGGCTTGCACCACCTGTCCCTTGTGGACGCGGCTGGCGGAGATCCACGAGTACGTGGTCCGGACGCCGTCGGGGTGATCGATGGAGATGTACAGAGCCCCTGCCACCCAGCCCGAGAAGGACACCACGCCATCCGCTGCTGCGACCATGTCCGAGCCGAAGGGCGCCCCGATGTCGATCCCACGATGGCCAGCAGAGTACGGGCCGGAGGGCTCCTCGAACCCCCGGATCACCGGCCCTCGGACAGGCCAGATGTATGAACCGTACGCCGCGGTCGATGGAAGGCTCACTTCCCCAGCCGAGGCCGCCGAACCATTGACAGGAGATCCAGGTCCCAGCGCCGATGCAGAGCCGGCGGGCCCAAGAGAACTCGTCAGCGCCATTCCAGGGCCGAGCACCACTCCCGTCGCCATCAACAGCGCGAACACGCGGATTCGAATGGGCGTCATGTGATTCCCCCTGGCGCCCGAAGGTCAGCTTCCCCAGGCTAGCCGGCCTCCACGGAAGTTTCCATGAGATCTGTCACAACCGGCTGGATCTCCTCGAAAAGTCGTCAATCCTCTTCCTGAGCCCGAAGCTGGTTGCGGAGCAGGCCCACGGCCTTCGTGTGGATCTGGCAGACCCTGGACTCGGTCACGCCCAGGACCTCTCCGATCTCCGCCAGCGTGAGACCCTCGAAGTAATAGAGAGTGATGACGATCTTCTCGCGCTCCGACAGGGAGTTCACCGCGAGGGAGAGCATGGCCCGAGTCTCCGTTCCCTCCAGGCCAGAGACCGGATCCGCCGCCGCCACGTCGGCCAACGTGTCGGGGAGAGAGAGGCTCTCTCCCCGGTCGCTGCCCGAGGACACCACTTCCTCCAGAGCCGTCACCGTGACGAAAGAGATCTGCGTCACGATGTCGTGCAGTTCTCCCAGCCGGATCCCGAGGTGCCCGGCGATCTCCGCGTCGGTGGGGGCACGCTTGAGGTGTCCTTCCAGCTCCACATTGGCCTTCTCGACCTCGCGGGCCTTGAATCGCACCGACCGGGGGACCCAGTCAAGAGAACGCAACTCGTCGATGATGGCCCCCCGGATGCGGGGGATCGCATACGTCTCGAACTTGATCTCCCTGGCCATGTCGAACTTGTCCAGCGCGTCGATCAACCCGAAGATCCCGTAGGACACGAGGTCGGCCTGTTCGACGCTTGCCGGCAACCCTGTGGCCACGCGGCTCGCCACGTACTTGACGAGCGGCGAGTAGTGGACGATGAGCTGGTCTCGCGCGGACTGCGCCCCGGACCGCTTGAACTCCTGCCACAGCGCGTCGAGGGCATCGCGAGCTTCGGTCTCCTGAGCAGGTGCGCGAGCTTGCCGTCCCATCATGCCCTCGGGTGACTCCGTCGGTAGGCGGCAAACAGCCTACCCCGCGAGACGTGGGTGTAGCGCTGCGTCGTGGCCAGGCTGGAATGGCCGAGCAGCTCCTGCACGGACCTGATGTCGGCTCCTCCCTCCAGCAGGTGCGTGGCGAACGAATGCCGCAGCGTGTGCGGACTCACCATCCGATTGGGAAGGATTCGACGGGCGTAACGCTCGAGCATCGCCCTCGCGTCCCGCGACGTCATGCGGTTGCGGCGGCGATTGAAGAAGACGGCGGCGGTCTCGGCCGCCGGCACATCCGCCGAAGGGGCGAGGCACTCGCGGCCCGACGAGAGATAGCGATCCAGCGCGTCCGCCGCAAAGTCGCCCATGGGGACGATCCGTTCCTTGCTCCCCTTGCCCATGACCCTGACGCGCTGTCCGGCCAGATCCACGTCCGCGAGGTCGAGGCCGCACAGCTCAGAGACCCGGAGGCCGCAGCCGTACAGGAGTTCGAGGATGGCGCGGTCCCGCAATCCGATGGGGTCGCCGGGTAGGGGACTCGTGGCGAGCGCCTCGGCCTCCGACGCCTTGAGCACTGATGGGAGGCGGGAAGCGGCGGCCGGGCGGCTGAGGAGCGCCGCCGGGTTGGTCTGGACCAAGCCACGGCGAGCCGCCCATATGTAGAAGGTCCGCACCGCGGCGGCCTTTCGGGCCAGGGTGGCCTGCGAGTAGCCTCGTGTTCTGAGGTGGGCGAGCCACCGGCGAAGCTCCGGATACACGGTCTCACCCAGGCCGGATCCCGCTCGAGTCAAGAACGTGGCCAGGGAGACCAGATCGGCCCGGTAGGCAGTGACGGTGTGGATGGAGAGCCTGCGCTCGAGGCGCAGGTGGTCCTCGAACGCGCTGATGAGCGCGGCCTGTGCGGGCGGGAGGTCTTCGGGGTACAGGGGAGAGATGGTTCCCAATCCTCGGGTAGGTGGAAGAGCTGCTCGACTTGTAGCACAACGATGCGAAGGGTCAACACCATTCCTTCCCCGGTCGTCGCTCGTACCGACCCCCCACACGGAGGACCAGCCGGCGGAGCTCCAGGCCGAGGAGGGCGGACATCACCTCCGGGAGGCTCAGGCCGGTGGCCGCGGTGAGGGCGTCCGCGGGAGATGCCGAACGCAGCGCCTCCCACACGCTTCGTTCGTTTGCGGAAGCGCCGGTGAGCGCACCGAGCTCCCCTACGGCCGGCCGCTCGGTGGAGCCGTGGCCCGCCGGTGCCAGAGCGATCAACCCGAGATCTGACAGAAGGTCCTCGGCGCCTCGAACCAACCCGGCACCGTCTCGTATCAGGAGCAACGGGACCTGCGCCAGCTCGCTCGAGACCGAGCCGGGAACGGCGAAGACGTCACGGCCGATCTCCAATGCATGGTCGGCGGTGATCATCGAACCGCTCCCGAGTGCTCCCTCGACCACGACGACCGCCATGGAGAGCGCGGCGACGATCCGGTTTCGCGCAGGAAAGCGGAAAGGCTCCGCCGGCGTCCCGGGCGGGTACTCGCTCAGCACCGCGCCGGAGCCCGAAACCTGCTCGAGCAGGCCCCGATTTTGGGCCGGATAGGCGATGTCGATGCCGCATCCAAGGACCGCCATGGTTCGCCCGGCCGACTCGAGGGCGCCGCGGTGAGCGGCCGCGTCGATCCCTCGAGCGGCACCGCTCACGACGCAGACCCCGGCAAGGGCCAGATCGCGTCCGAGGAGGTGGGCGATCTCCGCGCCGGGGGCCGAACAGTTGCGTGCCCCGACGATGGCGACCCGCGGCTCGAGCTCACCGAGCTTTGCTCCCTTGACGAACAACCCGGCCGGAGGATCGAACAGATCGAACATCGCCTTGGGATATTCGGGATCGTCGGTGGTGAGGAATCGGGCGCCCGCTCCCTTCACCTGTTCGGCGACATCGCTCCCGGTCATCGTCGCGGCCCTCCGCCGGTCGGCCGAGCTGGCGAATGCCCCTCCCCGCACCGCCTCCAGACACCGGGATGCCACACCATGCTCCGCGGACAGCTCGAGGAGCCGCCGAGGTGTCAGCGAGGGAAGGCTGAGCAGCACCAACAATGCCTCCCGGTCGCGTTGGGCGTGGGCGAACCCCTCCTGCAACCGCGTTCCCACGCCCCCCCTTGCCCGGGCTGGACGAGACGTCTTGGGCATCTCCCGGGCCAGATCGGTCGGAGTGCGAAGGGAGATGGGCTCACCCAACCGCAGCCGCCTCCTCCTTGGCGAGGGCCGCGCGATACCCAAGCGCTTCTGACATATGCCCTCCCTCCACCCGCTCGGACCCTTCCAGGTCCGCGATGGTCCTGGCGACCTTGACCGCACGGTCGAACCCACGTCCGGAAAGCGCCAGCGAATCGACCGCCCCCGACAGGTACCGCTCGGCGTCGGCGGTCAGCAGGGACGTGCGCCGGGCGAACCGCCCCGGCGTTCGGGCGTTGCATGTCCAGGCTGTGCCTCGGAGTCGCGCTCTCTGGCGTTCCCTGGCCTGTTCCACCCGGTTCCGGATGGCCTCGGAACGCTCCCCCGGCTCACAGCCGAGCAGCTCGGCCCGGGACAGCCTGGGGATGCTGAGCTGGATGTCCACCCGATCGAGCAGCGGGCCCGAGAGCCGTTGCTGATAGGCCATCGCCCTGTTCGGTGCGCACCGACAGGCTCGCTTGGGATCCCCCTCGAATCCGCACGGGCATGGGTTGGACGCCGCCACCAGAGTGAACCGGGCCGGGAATTCGACGGCCCCAGAAGCTCTGGCGACCACGATGTGACCGTCCTCGAGGGGTTGGCGCAGCCCCTCCAGAGCGTCTCGCCGAAACTCGGTGACCTCGTCCAGGAACAGGACGCCGTTGTGGGCAAGCGCCGATGAATGTTCCTCGACCGAAACGAGGCACGATGAGGAAGACCACAGCACGAGTTGCTAGAAGGCGCGGCTAGCCTGGAGATCTAAAAATCGGAAGCGACGACCTCGAACTCCTCCACGGGAGGAACGCTCCCCCCCATTGCCTTGATGGTTGCCGCGCGCGCCGCGTCTAGCGCTTCTGCCCCCCGGCGCCGAGCATCTTCGCTCTCCCACAGGGTGATGCCAATGGCCTTGCCCGTCTTGCGATCCGCAAGAAGGAACGCGGCCTTGTAGCCAGCGACGCCCTTGGCCACCGGCAACACTGCACTATTGAAAGAGTCGATCCCTTGCTCGATCTTGTCCGGCAATCCCTGCACCACGGTAACTCTCGCGTACACGAAGCCCTCCCTCCCTATTGGACGTTCCCACTTCAGCACACGGCATCGAACGCCGCAAGCGCCCAGGTATACCCCGTGCGCCAAGCTTCGGATCGTCACCATTTTGCAGGCGGCCTCGAATTACATCGGCGTGAGGTAACACGTCACCACGCTGGGCGAGCGTAGAGATATGTACCTAGAGCGGCGGATCTTGGCCGAGAACTACGCCTCGACGAGGATCACCAAGGTGTCGGCCAGCACGCCGTCATACGCCATCGCCTCGGC
>DHWM01000002.1:6280-14184 GCA_002413185.1 Actinobacteria bacterium UBA5182 | reverse complement strand
CCGTCGACTGGCTGGTCAACGGGGGAAGCATCACCCGGGCTCCCCTCCTTTTCGTGGAGGTGCTTGGAATGTCCGGCCTTATCGTGGGCAGTACGTTCTAGAGGCCTGTTCGAACGATGGCTATTCGCGCGCCTGTTGGTCTCTGGGGCGGGGCTCCCTTGCGGCTCACGACAGGCGATTCCGGGCTGCCGGGGAGATCAGTTGGGCTAGATCACCGTGAAGTCCTGGTGCATCCCCATCCGGTAGTGCCCGGGGAGGTTGCACACCACGGCGTAGTGCCCGGGAGCCAGGGTGATCGACAGGACCTTGGTCTGCCCGGCCTTCACGTCCCCGGTCTCCCCCACGTTCACCCCTACGGTGTCCTCGTTGAACCGGTCCTTCTCCCCCTCGAACCCGGTGAGGGGAAAGTTGGCCGCCGGGGTGTCGGTCTGCATCACCACGAACTCGTGGGTCTCGGTGCCCCTGTTGGTGACGAAGAAGGTGACCTTGCCGGCGGGGGCCTGGTTCGCCGACAGGTCGATGAACATCTGGGTGGGGGAGGTCTCCCCTTCGCCCACCACGACCACGTCGGGCCCCCCGGCGCCCGGGCCTGCCGAGGCCACTGGGGACGCCTTCGGAAGGGGAGCCAGCGTGCTGAAGCCTCTCGCCGTCGTGGTGCCGGTGGAGCTCGTGCAGGCAGCGAGGGACAGCAGCGCCGCCGCCACCGCGAGGCCGAGGAGCTTCCCGCGCCCACCACCCATGGCCGTCAGCCTCCCTGGGGGTTGCGCCAGCTCGGCACGCTGGGAGCGTTCCTCTGCCACGACCGCACGTACGCCACCACCGCGGCGATCTGGTCATCGGTGAGCGGGCCCCCGAACTCGTCCCACCACGACGGCATGGCGGTGCCGGTGACGCCGGCGGCTACGATTCGGTGCATCTGCTCGTCCTCGATGCCCGTGAGGAACTGCTTCGACCTGAGGGCGGGCCCCACGCCGCCCTGGCCGTTGTCGCCGTGGCACGACGAACAGTCGAGCGCCCACAGCCGATGCCCGGTCGTGACCAGGGCCGTCTCCCTGGCCTTCAAGGCGTGGTCCCGGCGCGGTCCCTCCACGGCCTTGTACAGGGGGAACGACGCCACGAGCAGAGCGAACACCACGACGCCCGCCACCTGCCACCGAAGGAGGCTCCGCTGGAGCGTGGGATCCTCGTGGATCGCCGGGCGCGGCGGGGGATGGGCGCTCATCCCCCCGCTCCCTTCGATCCGCCCTTCTGGACAATGCACGACGGCCCCTTCGCCTCGCTGGACACGGAGCTCACCCCGTGCGGCGGGCCCTCGACCACGGAGGCCGTGTCGACAAGCACCCGGTCGCCGTCGATCTTCAGGGGGAACCGGTCCATCCCTCGAGGCGCCGGTCCCTGGATGTACTCGCCACGGATGTTGTAGATGCTGCCGTGGCAGGGACATTCGAACCGCCCCGAGCTCTCGCAAAAGGGGACCCGGCACCCCAGATGCGGGCACTTCTGATAGAGAGCTACCAGGGCGCCGTCGGCCGAGACCACGTAGAATCGCCCGTCCTGGAAATACTTGACTGTCCCGGCCGGGTAGTCCGAAACGGTACCGGCTGTCACGATGCCGCCGAACGCCCCCGATGGCTGCGGGTTCAGGATGTCGTAGGTGGTCCAGCCCGCCTCGACGGCCAGCCCGACGGCGAGGCCCTTCCATGCATAGCCCAGGAACTTGCGGCGGCCGACGCCCTCCGACCCGGCTTGTTGCTCGTTCGCGGTCTCCTCCTCCCGCATGTCGATCAGAGCTCCAGATAGAGGTGCTTCCAGGGCCACACCCACGTCCACTCGGGCCCTCGGAACAACGCCCCGATCAACGTGAGGACGAAACCAGCCAGGACCAGCACCGTGAACACGCTCACGAGCATCTTCCGGTCGCGGATCCGCCACCCCTTGGTGCGGTCCAGGAACGGAAGCGCGCTCAGGAACAGCACCGCAGCCCCTGGTGCGAGGATGCCCGCAACCATCGGATGCACGTGCGAGAGCAGTTCCTGGAGGCCCGCGAAGTACCAGGGCGCCTTGGCCACCGGCGGGGTCAGGTTCGGGTTCGCCATGTCCTTGAGCGGCGCGTTGAACGTGATGGCCAGGAGGAACACCACCGCGATCGTCGCCCCGGCCACGACGGCGTGGCGCACCAGGAAGTGCGGCCAGATGAATACAGTGTCCTCCGGCTCCTGCTTCTTTCGCACCTCGATCTCGCGCGGCACCACGCCCAGGAGTCGGTAGCGCTCCGGGTTCCGTTCGTCAGGCATCGACTGGGACCTCCTCCGTTTCAGGCTCTGCCGTCGCATCCGCCGCGACCTCTTCGTCGCGATCGGCCACCGCGAACCCGTCCTTGCGAACCCTCCAGATGTGGACGCAGATCAACAGGACCATCAGCGCGGGCAGCAGGTAGATGTGCAGCACGTAGAAGCGCAGGAGGGCGTTGCCGCCCACGTCGGGACCGCCCAGCAGGATCTGCCGCGCGTGGTCGCCCAGGATCGGCACGTATCCGGCGATGTTAGTCCCCACCGTGATGGCCCAGAACGCGAGCTGGTCCCACGGCAACAGATAGCCCGTGAACGACAGCCCCAGCGTGGCGAGCAGCAGGGCCACGCCGATCAGCCAGTTGAACTGACGAGGCGCCTTGTAGGCACCGGCGTAGAACACCCGCAAGAGGTGCAGGATCACCACGGCGACCATCAGGTGAGCCGACCATCGGTGGATGTTCCGAACGAACTGCCCGAACGCCACGCCGGTGCTGAGGTTGTGCATGTCGAAATAGGCCTGGGGCACGGCCGGGTGGTAGAAGAACATCAGGTACAACCCGGACACGAACAGGACCAGGTACAGCACGGTCGCGATGAAGCCCAGGCGCAGGGTCGACCGCCACGACAGGACCTTGCGGGGAACCTTGACCGGGTAGACGTGCAGGAAGAAGTTGTGGAAGGAGGTCATGGCGCGGCCACGCGGTGTGTCCGGTCGAGGGTGTCGGATCGCCGAGCCGTAGAGCTCGCTCTTGCGAAAACGCTCGCGCGGGGTGAGCACCGCCTGGAACAACGCGCTGTTCCGGATTCGACCTCCTCGCGGCGCCCTGCTGGCCATCCCTAACCCCTCACGCGTGTGACGCCTCGAGTTCGACCAGCCCCGTGGAGGCCTCGGACCAATCCACCATGGACAGAGCGTCGGTCGGGCAACGCTCGATGCAGAGCCCGCACCGAATGCAGCGGTCCTCCTGCAGGATCAGGGCACTCGCCGGCTCCGGCTGTGGCTGCCCGGTGACCTCGTCCATCGGCACGATCCGGATGCAGTGCTCGGGGCAGATGTCCACGCACCCACCGCAGAGGATGCACAGGTCCACCTCCAGCGAAATGTTGAGGAAGCACTGAAGGCACCGGGACGCCTCCAGGCGGGCCTGCTCCGGGGTGTAGCCGAGCTCGATCTCCGGCACGCCGATCCTTCGCTCCGACGACACGGAAGGGACCTCGACACGAGGAACGGCGTCGTACCCAAGGACCGGGCGATTCACAAGAGTCAGCGGGATGACTCGCCCTACCCGGCTGGGCGCCGGAACGGGGGCCTGTTCGCCCGCGAGTTGCCGGTTGATCGAAGCGGCCGCCCGCCGCCCGTCGCCGATGGCGTCGATCAGGTTCCGGGGTCCGAAAGCGACGTCGCCGCCCGAGTACACACCCTGAGCCGAGGTGGCCAGCGACTCGCGGTCGGCCGCGATTGCCCCGCGAGGGCTCACCTCGACACCGTCTTCGGGCTGAAGCCACGACAGGTCGGGGGCCTGCCCGATGGCCAGGATGACCGATTCGCATGGGATCACGGTCTCCGTCCCCTCGACGAATCGGGGGTTGAACCGGCCATCAGGATCGAACACCGATGACACCTTCAGCGTCTCGAGGCCTTCCACCCTGCTATCCCCGACGATGCGCTTGGGGCCCTGGCGGTGGACGAACTTGATGCCGTCCTTCTCGGCCTCCTCGATCTCGTACTCGTGCGCTGGCATCTCGGCTCGGGCCTCAAGGGAGACCACCTGGACCTGCTTGGCTCCCATACGCATGGCGACCCGAGCCGCGTCGAACGCCGCCGATGCGGCTGCCTCCACGCCGTCGACCGTCGATCGGACCGGTTCGTCTGGCTGAGGCCGACCTGCAGCCAGCTCCCGCAGGGCCGAACGAGCCGCGTCCAGAGCCACGTTCCCGCCTCCGATGACCACCACCCGGTCGCCCAGCTCGACGCGATAGCCGAGATTGGCGTTGATCAAGAAGTCCACGGCCTTCAGCACGCCGTCGAGCTCGATCCCGGGAATGGTGAGGTCGCGGCTTCGAAGCGCGCCCACCCCGACGAACACGGCGTCGAAGCCGTCGTCTCGAAGCGAGGAGAGCGAGAAGTCGCGGCCGAGCCGCACGCGGGTCCGGAGTTCGACGCCCAGGTCGAGGATTGCGCGGATCTCCGCCTCCATGATGTCCCGGCGAAGCCGGTAGGGCGGGATCCCCAGCACCATCATGCCGCCGGGGCGGTCCTGGGCCTCGAACACCACTGGGCGGTAGCCGTACGCGGCCAGGTCGTGGGCGCAGGCCAGGCCGGCCGGACCCGCCCCGATCACGGCCACGCGTTCGCTCCTCGCCGGCATGGTCCGGACTGCCCGTCGCCACATCCGATCGCCTTCTCCGCTCTCGACGCCGGCGTGCTCGCAGGCGAACCGCTTCAGCGCCCGGATGGCGATTGGCTCGTCGATGACCCCTCGCCGGCAGGCCAATTCGCACGGCGCCGCGCAGACCCGGCCGCAGATCGAGGGGAATGGATTCGGCATCCTCGCAGTGAGGTAGGCCAGGTCGTCGTCGCCCGCCGCGATTGCGCTGACGTAGCGCCCGGCCATCGTGAGAACCGGGCAAGCCCTAGTGCAGGGCACGTTCTGGTCGAACCATTCGGCTCCGGCGGGAATTGCGTCGAACCTCATCGCCTCCGGCCCTTCTGCAGGGCGGTGAAGACCACCGACAACGCGACGAAGAAGACGACGACCCAGAGGGTTACCAGGAGGTCTCGTGCGTGGGGCGTCACTCTCCGGGACAGGAAGCCGAGTAGCTGATTTGGCACGAACAGGAAGCCGGCCCAGGCGAGGATCAAGATGAGGGCCGCCTTGAGGATCGAGGAGCCCCAAGTGTCCACGCTTCCAGGACTCCCCTGGCCCTTCCCAGAGTCGCCGGTGCTCTCCATGAACCCAGCTTTCCACATACCGCTGGGAAGGTCCAGCACGAGCGACCCCTCCCGCGGATCGGCTGCCGATGAGTTTGCAGGAGCCCGGCCCACCAGGGGCCCTGCCGAGCGACCCCTCTCCGGGGGGACGTTCGGCGCCTGTTTCGGCGTTGTGGTTCGAGCGAGTGAGGATACGCTCTGCTATCTGATCCAGGGCAGCCTGATTCGGGAAGTACTTGGGAGCGCTTCGACGAAGCCCGCCTTCATCGGCTCAAGTCTTCGCACAGTCGGCGGGGCAGCGTCCAGTTGGCAGCCCTTGAAGAAGCCGTCCGTGCGACGTCTGTGGGATCGCTCATCCGGCGTTGGCCCATTACGGGTACCGGGGAAATGACCGTGGCCGAAGCGGCGTCGGACATCCCGCCCGGGGAAGCCAACGACTCTTCTAATCCGGCTGGCAGTACCAGCACGTGCTGCCGACGATGCAGACGTCGGCCGCGTTGGCGATGCAGGCGGCACTGATGGACGGACGAGCGGCACCAACCCGCGGGTCGGCGAGATGGCCCGGGCTTCCTTCAAGACCGCGTGCCCGACCGCTAGTTCTCGAAGGCGAGGACGATCTCCGGCAGCTCCTTCGTGACGCCGTTCAAGGTCCATGTGCTCAACGTGGTGTCGGTGTAGACGATCGCCGCCTTCCCGGTAATGGGATCCTCAGCGACCTCGAACAGATCCAGCAGCTCGCGGTTCACGTTGCCGACGCAGCCAGAACCCTCCATGCACACCGCGCCGATGCGGTTTGGCGTGTTGCTCACCTGCTTCACGGTCCACGTTCCGCTCAGAAGCTGCGAATCGTACGCGTTCCAGACGGCGCTCGTGTCATCGATCGACGCGGCGCTACTCCCGTAGTACACGACGTCGACCTTGCCGCCTCGGGCCGCTGCCCAGGGCATCACAGTCGTCTGGATGCTCGAAACGAGAAGCGGCACCGACCAGGTCGAACCGTGATCGGCGGATGACGACACCCATATTCCGTGCTGGTCCGTCCAAGCGGTCCACACGGTCCCGTTCACGGGATCGACCGCGAGCGACGGAAAGAAGTTGTTCAGCCGGGTGAACGGCGGCGCGTGGAAGACGAGCGATGCCGTGTAATGGGCCCCCCATCGGTCGAACGGGCCACGTAGATGTTGTTGTGGTTCGCACTGCAGCACTTCGTGATGGGTTCACCGCTCGCGAAGCTCTCGTAGACGTAGCCCGTGGTCGGGTCGGCGACGATCGGCCCCAGGTCGCTGTTGAATGTCGAACCACCGGTGACGCGGCCGAGGCCCGTGAGCGGGGACCCGCTCGACTTCCACGTGCGACCATCGTTGGTCGACTTCTTGACGCGGATGATGGTGCTGTTCTGCGCGTCGTGGAAGGCGACCCAGACGTCGCTGCCGCTTGAGGTGATCCACGGGCGATCGGTGCCCGCGGTGTCGAGGAGCGATGTCGTGCAGTCGGCGGGGCCGGTCGATCCGGCCGGGCACCGGGTCACGGAGACGCCGAGCTGGGCGTTATTGAACCCGGCGTTAACGATGACATCGAGATCGGCGAGCAATGTGGTTCCCGCCGCCGTGATCTCGACGTCTGCGTCATCGTCTCCAAAGTTCAGACGCCCTTGACCCTGGATCGGCAGGTTCGTGTCCATCGCGCCGAAGTAAGCCGGCGTCGAGCCGAACGTCCCCTTCCACAGGTTCACCTGGAATGGCAGCCACCCGAGGCCGTCGACGGCCATCGAGCCGTCCTGGCCGAACGCAATCGCAGGCTCGCTGTCGCCGCTCGAGTTCGAAAGCGGGGACGTCGTGAGCCCGGGCGGCGGCGTCCACGTCGCGAACAGCGGCGTGTTCGAGAATGCCGTCGCAGCCCCAGCGGTTGAGCTGAGCATCGTCGTCGCGGCCATTACGACGATCGCGCTCACGATCGCGAGTCGTTTCTGCATGAGATCCACCGTCCCTCTCAGTCTCTCTTTCCCGAATACCGACCTCGCGATATGTGATCCGCCCTCAGCGCGACGGCATCAGCCGTGTGCCTCCTCCTTACGAGAGGAGTTCGGCAGCGTCCCAGGATTGCAGACCTGGAAGGCACGCGATGTGGCGGTTTGCTGGCCGCCAGCACATGCGCGCCTCCCGATGAACCGGGCGGAGTCCAGGGGAGATTTGTACACCCGTGTGCGGGATCGTCGCAATAGTGAAGTCCAACGGGCCGACTCCACGGAACCCGGGGGAACATCATGTCCACGAAAGCGGATCAAGGGCACTGTTGCGTTGGCGGAAGCTGGCGCGTGATGGAGCCCGCCCGGCTCGCCAGCGATCAGATCGCCAGGACCAGCTCGGTGAAGGCGCCGGCGACGCGAGTAGCGGACCGTCCGTCGTCTCGATAGGACAGGCCGAACCGCAAGTACCACCGAAAGGCCAGGGTGATGACCTCGGGCGCGAAGCGCTACCCGGCGAAGGCCGAGCTCGGCGTTGGTGGGACGGGATGGTGAGGGCGAGGACGTGATCTCATGGGCTCGAGTCTGCCTGACGGCAGAGCGGGGCCACCAACGCCACAGTGCCGGTGGATCTGATCGAACGGGTCCGACCGCGGGTCTGAACCGATGAGCGGGCGGATCCGTCGGAATCCGTCCGCCCTGGTGGCCATCTCCCCTG
>DHWM01000002.1:1282-6032 GCA_002413185.1 Actinobacteria bacterium UBA5182 | reverse complement strand
CTGTAACTGCCGGTCCCGGCATCGGGCACGAACGTCGCGCTCTTCCCCGTCTGGCCCGTCATCCAGTTCTGGAACGAGCCGCCGGGCCGTTGGATCTGGATGTCGAAGGCGAACCCCGCCGGCGCGTTCGCGGAGGACCAGGTGATTGTGAAGGTCGTGGACGTCCCGTCCGTCTTCGGGCTCACCTTGATCGCCACCCTGACCGTCTCGGAGTGCCCGAGCTTGTCGTTGACCATGTACTGCCCGGCCGCGGTGTACAGGAACCGCTGGTAGTAGACGGCGGCGTGGGTCCCGGAGTCGAACAAGCTCATCCCGGTGGCGTCGGCCACCCCGTTGGCGGTGGGCCCGAACATGTTCCACTGCACGGTCATCCCCTGCGAGACCTTCGTCGAGGCCCCTGGGAACCCGCTGTCGGTGACCGACACGTAGGTGGTCTTCGGCTGGGCGTTGACGGTCGTCGACGCCGTCGCGGAGTTGTTCGCCGCGTTTGGATCGCTCTCCGTCGCCGCGACGCTGGCAGTGCTGGAGATGGTTCCCGGTTGGACCGGCACCACCTTCACCGTGACCGTGGCGGTGGCGCCGTTGCTGACGGTTCCCAGACTGCAGGTCACGGTGGCGGTGCCGGAGCAGGAGCCCTGGCTGGGCACGGCCGAGGTGAACATGACCGTGGCCGGCAGCGGGTCCGTCACCATGACGTTCGTAGCGTTCGACGGCCCGGCGTTGCCGACCGTCAGCGTGTAGGTCAGCTCGCTGTCGGCGGTGATCGGGTCGGGCGAGTCGCCGTCGGTGATCGACACGTCCGCCCCGGATGACGTCTGGCACTGCGCGAACTTGAAGGATCCGATCCTGGTCTGCCAGTCCAGACCCGTCGTCTCGTAGTACTCCTGCGTGTACCAAAACGTGCACCCATCGGGATCCACGGTCATGGCGCTGTAGTCGCCCCACCGGGTGCACGTGCTGCCGCCACAGGTGCCGGACTGCGTTCCGCGGGTCACTCCGGATAGCATCGTGTTCTCGCCCTGGGGCAGCGTGCCGAGCGTGTCGCTCGCCAGGCGCCCGTTGTACCGGATGTCCGGGTTCAGTGTGCTGCTCGACGCACTGTACCCCAGCGCCATATCGCCGCCCTTGTCGACGGCGAGGCTCCCCATCCATCGATGGACGCCGTCGCTCCCCAGGTTGCCGTAGATCTGCTGCTGGACGGGCGTCGTCGAGATGGTGCCACCGCTCACGTTGAGCTGAGCCCACTGGATCCCCTTCGGTCCGGTGGAAGACGTCCTGACCGTGTGGTTCACCCACAGCGACTCGGTCCCGTTGATGTTCACGTACTGGGCCTGCATCATCAAGCGTTCCTTCAGCGAGTCGAGCGAGTTCCCTGGGCTGGGCACCGTGGAGCTCGCCACCGTGTAGCTCGTCTGCGACACGAGGCTCGGCCCGGTGAACGTCGAGCCGCTCCCCGAGTAGTCCACGTGGAACTTCCACACCTGGAACTGGTACGCGGTCTGCGACTCGGCCACGAAGAGGTTCTCCCTGCCCGCGGGCGGGGCGGTCCCCGAAGATTGCTGGGGGCAGCAGCGAGAAGTAGGTCGTGGTGTTCAGGTCGACAACCACGCTGCGCAGCGTGGCTCCCGACTCCAGGTCGCTCCGGTTGAAGGCCCAGGCCCGGACCTCCTTGTACGTCCCCGAGCTCGAGCACCCAGACAAGGGGGCGAAGCAGAACATGTTGGCCGACATGTAGAGGCCGTCCGGCCAGATCCCCATCTTGGGGTAGTCGGGGAGCCAGAGATGCGAGATATAGAGATCTCCTCTCCCCTCGCGTCGGGCGCTCATCCGACAGGTTCCACAGGGTGCAGGTGCGAGTCTGGGCACTCAATCGTCGCACTGCCGTCCATGCGGATCGCCCGACGGGGCGTCCTCCTGCGAGGTAAGCTCAGTCATCGGAGAGCATCGGCAAGTGGCAAGGGAGGTCAGGCCCACGTCTGAGCCCGCAGCCAATCAGTGTGTGCCTCACGGAGTCGAGTCTGGAGCCCCAGTAGTCCTCCGGACCCGTTCCCTAGGACGCCGAAGCACCTCGGCAGGAAGGAGGTCGCGTGGCCAGGAAGGGTGATCTCATCGTCGTCAATCCGCGGCGAGTGGGCGGGCCGGCCCGGGAGGGGAAGATCATCGAGGTGATCGAAGGCGATCTTCGGGTCCAATACCGGGTCCGGTGGAACGACGGACACGAGAGCTTGTTTGCCCCTGGTGCAGGTGCGGCAAGGATCGAGCCCGCCCGAGACAGGAAGAAGACCACGTCCAAGGGGACCGAGCCCAAGAAGTCACCTGGCAAGGCGTCGACGGCCAGGAAGTCGACGGCCCGGAAGGCGTCCGCGAAGACAACCACGACTAAGAAGTCGGCCGCCAGGAAGTCGACGGCCAAGACGGCCAAGAAGTCGGCCGCCTGGAAGTCGACGGTGAGAAAGGTCGCGGCCAAGAGGGCCACGTCGCGAGGGACGAGTGGCAGGCGGTGAATCAGATGGCGGAAGCTCGCCCTCAACAGTTCTGCGAGCCCGGCGCGCTGGTAGCTCGCTGCCGCCAATTCCCTGATTAGTCGCGCCTGAAGGGGTGCAGAAACTAGGTTCACGCAGGACGCCCCCCGGGCTCTCGCTCAGCTCGCAGCAACTGGGTTCATCCGTGTAATCATCACGACCAACTTCGATCGGCTCATCGAGCAAGCGCCGACGGCGCGTGGACAGCGGCTTCGAGATCCAGATCGACGAGACGGCCCGGCCCGGACGGGGCCGACATGCACCGAACGGGCGCCGTGTACGGGGTCGACGTGGGCCCAGCGGCGGAGCAGCGGGTATTCTACCGAGGCTCGTCGCTGCAGCCGGGCGAGTGGAACAACTACGACATCGAAGTGGCTGGCGACGCCTACGCGGTCCGGTTGAACGGGTTCGAAACGGCGACGTTCACCAATACAACGGCGGGCCGCGGCGTGCCGGCCGGCCAGAACGCGAGTTCTGGGTTTGTCGGCGTCCAGAGTCACACCGGCCAGGTGTTTGTTCCGAGCGATCCGGATCAAGGCGGTTTGAGGAGGCAGGGACCCTGCCGGAGGTGCAGCGTGGGGGCGACTCGAAGGGGGACGTCGATCCGCCGCTTCCGGTCGCCAGGGAGCCGGCTCCGGGTGCTGCATCTGACCACGGAATTCCCGCCCCTCATCTACGGAGGGATGGGAACCGCCGTCGGAGGGTGGGTCACGTCGTCGGCGCGGTCCGGGCTCTCGGTGGCCGTGGAGCTGGTCGAGGGCCCGCTTGTCCTCGGGGACCAGCCCCACGTGGTCCACGGCGCGCCCCACGACCGGCCGCAGGCGGGCCTCGGGCTCGTCGAGGGACCTGCGGGCGTGGAGTTCCTCCAGGTTCAATGGGCCGAAGGGTCGCAGGCAGGGGTCGAACTCGTGCGGGCATGGCAGCCGGACATCGTCCATCTTCACACGGCCGTGCTGTGGCCGGTGGCGCAGGCGATTCTCGACGAGGTGGGGGTTCCGCTCGTGTACCACGTCCATTCGGTCGACCGGGCGGGATACGAGATCGGAGAAGAGCCGAACCTGTGGCTGGCCAACAGTCGGACGCAGAGTGACGCCATCCTCGCCGCCGACCGGGTGATCGCGCTGTCGGAGAGCGAACGAGAGCTGATCGATCGCTACTACCCGCAGGTGCGCACGCGGGTCCGGGTGGTCGGGAATGGGATCGATGACTCGGTCAACGCTCAACGCGCTGTGGCCAGGGAACATCGAACCGGTCGTCCCGTGATCCTGTACGTCGGTCGCCTGGTGGAGCGGAAGGGTATTCGCGATCTCCTGGCAGCGGTCGCGACGGTGGTCGAGGCCGACCGGTCGGTCACCTTCGTCTTCGCCGGAGGCCCGCCGCCCCTCACGGGCGATGAGGTTGCCGAGCAGTGGCTGGAGGAGGACCTTGCTCCCTTCCGGAACTGGATCACCTTCACCGGATGGCTGCCGCCCGGAGAGGTCAACCGTTGGTACGAAGTGGCTGACATCCTGGTCGTGCCGAGCCGCTACGAGCCGTTCGGGATGGTGATCCTGGAAGGGATGCTGCACGGCCTGCCCATCGTCGCAACGGGACTGGGGGGTCCGGCGGAGATCATCGACAGCGGGCGAACGGGCGTGCTGGTGCCGCCGCGAGATCCGCCGGCGCTGGCGGCGGCCCTCGTGTGCCTCATCAGGGATCCATCGCGTCGTTGGGGACTGGGGCGCTCGGCGGCGCTCGAGGTGCGGGACCGGTGGCTGTGGCCGCGGCGGGTCGAGGTGATGGAAGAGGTCTACAGAGAGCTCTTGGAGGCGCGCGAACTGGTCGCTGTCACCTCCTGATAAGGATGAACGCGAGGCGTGGCCGGACGCGCCGCGAACGGGTTCGATCCGGACCGGCCCAACGCCATCCGCGCGGAGAACTAGCCGCGGGGGGCGTTGCGGTTCGACAAACCAAGTTCGACTGCTTAGAGTTCTGCGAGTGTCGGCTACCGTGCCCCCCGTTCGGACTGCGCCCGCTCCCTGGCCGACGAATGCCATGAAGGGGTCCATCGCTGCGATTCTGGCCTCCCTCGCGAGCCTCTCGGCGCTGTCGTGGGTGGTGACGGCGAGCAGGGCGGGTGGCGGGAGCATGGCGCCGGGAGTGGCAAGGCTTCTGGGGGTGGCCAACGGCATGTCCATGGCTGCCATGTCCGCCCCGCTGTTCATCGGGATGTGGGTGACCATGATGGT
>DHWM01000002.1:0-1075 GCA_002413185.1 Actinobacteria bacterium UBA5182 | reverse complement strand
GCGGCTATCTCCTGGTGTGGACCATCGTCGGGGTGGCGGTGTTCGGGCTGTACCGCGGCGTCCTCGTCGTTGCGCCCCGGATGACGCTTCGGACGGCGGCGGTGGCCTCCGGGGTGGCCTTCGCCGGCGCCGGGGCCTTCCAGCTGTCCCGCCTCAAGTCGATCTGCCTGTCGCACTGTCGCTCGCCCCTTTCGTTCCTCGTGCGCTGGCGCAGGGGCCTGCCGGGGGCGCTGCGGATGGGGCTCGAACACGGGGCGTTCTGCCTGGGGTGCTGCTGGGGGCTGATGGTGGTGTTGTTCGTGGTCGGGCTGATGAACCTGGCGTGGATGGGGCTGATCGCCGCTTTGATCTTCGTGGAGAAGGTCGCGCCGTTCGGCCCGCGGATGGCCAGGGGAACCGGCTTCGCCCTGATCGGTGTGGGTACCGCGATGGCACTCGTCCCCGCGCTCTTCGCGTCGGGGCTCATGGGCGGCTGAGGCCGCCGGAAAGGAGAGGCTAGTGGCCTACAAGATCACCGGCCAGTACGTGGCCAGCTGCTCGTGCAACGTGATCTGCCCATGCCCGGTGGACGGTGTCCCGAACGACCCGGCCGGGAAGGGAGAATGTCGGGGGGCGGCCGTCTTCCACATCGACGGAGGAACCCTCGACGACACCGATCTGTCCGGCGTCACCTTCGCCTTCTACAACCTGTTCCCGTCGAACCTCACGTCGGGGAACTGGAAGGTGGGGTTGGTGATCGACGAGGGCGCCTCCGACCAGCAGGCCGACGCGCTCGGCAAGATCCTGTCGGGAACCGAGGGCGGCCCCTTCGGCGACCTCGCCGCCCTGTTCGGAGAGAACCTCGGAACGGAGCGGGGCTCGGTGACGTATTCGGCCGGTGACCACCCTTCGGCGTCCGTCTCCGGAAAGACGGAGATCAGCTTCGAGCCGTTCACCGCCCCGGATGGCTCCGCCGTCACGGTGAAGGGCGCCATGTACGGCTTCGCTCCCGAGTACCAGGTGGGGCGCACCACGGGGAGCTCGAACGCGTTCGGCCTGTCGTTCGACCCCAACTACGGCGAGGCCGCGGCCTTCG
>DHWM01000009.1:9717-10880 GCA_002413185.1 Actinobacteria bacterium UBA5182 | reverse complement strand
TGTTTACCCAGGAGGATGACGTTCTGATGTGGGCCAGGACGAACCTTGCCGACGCGCGCGACAAGCTCGTTGAGCTCGATGCCTCCGCGATCCCAGCGTGAGGAGCTGCGTGCCTCGGCGCCAGATCCGGTGAACGAGTCACGAGGAGGGCCCCGATGAAACAAGTCGACGGGAGCCTACGGTACTCGGCCACCGATCTCGCTTCGTTCCTCGCGTGCCGGCACCTCATTCGCCTCGACCACGCCGTTGCCTCGGAGCTGATAGCCCGGCCGTACGTGCGGGACATCGGCGCGGATGCCCTCGCCCGGAGGGGCGAGGATCACGAGCAGCGGATCCTTCAGGGATTCCGCGATCGAGGCTCCACGGTCGCGGACCTGACCGAACCGCGCCACGACATCGCGGCACGGGTGGAGGCGACCCTTGATGCCATCCATGACGGCGNGGATGTCGTTTACCAGGGAGCGCTGCAGAACGGTCAGCGAGTTGGCTTCCCCGACTTCCTCGTCCGCTCCAACATTCTGGACGGTGCTGCTGGGGACGGCTATGAGGTGATCGACGCGAAGCTCGCGAGATCCGCCAAAGCTCTGGCCGTCCTGCAATGCTCCTTCTACTCCCGGCTGCTGGGGGATCTCTCCGGGACCGAGCCCAAGAGGATGCATCTGGCCCTGGGTACGGGCAAGCTCGCTACCCTGCGAGTCCGTGACTTCGCCGCATACGAGCGCCAGATAGACACGCTGTTCCGGGACGCCATCGCAGTGCCCGCAGCCTTCCCACCGCTTGATACCTACCCAGACCCGGTCGAGCACTGCGCGGTCTGTCGGTGGCGTGTCGCATGCGGTAAGCGCCGACGGGAAGACGATGACCTGTCGCTGATCGCGGGCATCACGTCACGACAGCGGAAGTCTCTGAGAGAGGTCGGCATCACCACACGGAGAGGCTTGGCGCGATTGACCGAGCCACCCGCGCTGGATCGCGTTGGCAAAGAGGCGCTGGCACGAACGCACGCGCAGGCGAGGCTGCAGGTTGCCGGCGAGGACGCAAGGGAGTTTCTGTGGGAGTTCGTCGAGCCCGAACGCCAGGAAGATGGATCGCTCACTCCCAACCGTGGACTGCTCGCCCTCCCTCCGCCGGCCGAGGGGGATCTCTTCTTCGACATCGAGGGC
>DHWM01000009.1:9292-9536 GCA_002413185.1 Actinobacteria bacterium UBA5182 | reverse complement strand
ATCTCTTCTTCGACATCGAGGGCTCGCGGCACTACTCGGAGGACAACGAGGAGTTCGGCCTCCAGTACCTTTTCGGGATCGTCGACTCGGCCGACCAAGACGAGGACGGCCGGGGCCCGTATCACGCCTTCTGGGCATTCGACCGCGCTGGCGAGCGCGACGCGTTCGAGCGTACGGTCGACTTCATTGCCAAACGGCTCGCCATCCATCCGGGGGCGCACGTCTACCACTACAACCACTACGA
>DHWM01000009.1:8686-9095 GCA_002413185.1 Actinobacteria bacterium UBA5182 | reverse complement strand
GTCTACCACTACAACCACTACGAGCCGACGTCCCTGGACCACCTTTCCGAGCTCCACGTCACGCGCGAGGACGTGGTCCGCCGCCTCATGGGGAGATTCGCAACACGCGAAGATGAGGTGGACGACCTGCTTCGCGAGCGGGTGTTCGTGGACCTGTACCGGGTGGTGCGGCAGGGCGTGCGCGGCTCGGTGGAGGGCTACTCCATCAAGCGCCTTGAGCCCTTCTACGGGTTCGCCCGCGCGGTCGCACTCGACGACGTCAACGAGCGTCTGGTCACCTTCGAGTTCGCGCTTGATGAAGGCGTGGCAGCATCGGAGGAGAAGCTCGCGGACCGGATTGCGATCCACGGCTACAACGAGGACGACTGCCGATCCACGCAAGGGCTGCGCGACTGGCTCGAAGCCCGGC
>DHWM01000009.1:8210-8447 GCA_002413185.1 Actinobacteria bacterium UBA5182 | reverse complement strand
GCGCGACTGGCTCGAAGCCCGGCGGGAAGACCTTGAGCAGGAACTGGGTGAGTCGATCTCCCGCCCGGTGCCGCCCGAGGCCCCAGAAGACAGAACCGATCCTGAGGTGCGGGAGCTCCACACCGCGCTGTTCGCCGGCGTGCCGGAAGACGAAGGTGGGCGCACGCGGGAGCAGCGGGCCCGGGCTCTCTTGGCCGACCTACTCGAGTACTACCGACGGGAGGACAAGCCCAAGTG
>DHWM01000009.1:2934-8049 GCA_002413185.1 Actinobacteria bacterium UBA5182 | reverse complement strand
GGCGTTACTTCCACCTCCATGACCTGACGGACGAGGAGCTCCTCGGCGAACCCGACGCGATCGCGGGGCTCGATTTCGTGCGGGTCGATGGTTCCGTGAAGAGGTCAGAACTCTGGAGGTACCGGTTTCCGCCACAGGAACATGGGTTCGCCGACGGCAACTCTGGAGAGGACCCCCGGACCGGCGAGAGGTGGACGATACACGAGCTCGACGACGAAACAGGGACGTTACTTCTGGTGCGCGGCCCGGCAAGGGTCGAGCTCCCTCATCCCACTGCCCTCATCGAGCTCGGGCCACAATTCCGAAGGGACGAGCACAAACGGAGCATCAGGACGCTTGCTCGGCGAGTCATAGGTCTTCCCGATGCGGATTGGCCTCGCGAGCCGGCGTTCGACCTGCTGCTGCGACGTCGCCCGAATGCCGACGGCAACTTCGAAGGGCCCCTTGTCCTCCGCGGCGAAGGCGGGAGCGATGCGGGGCGGCGTCTGGCCCTGGGGCTCAATCATTCGGACCTCGCGGTGCAGGGCCCTCCGGGAACCGGTAAGACCTACACGGGCGCCTGGCAGATCCTGGAGCTCGTTGGTCAGGGGAAACGCGTCGGGGTGACAGCCACGTCGCACGCAGTGATCTGTAACCTCTTGACCGAAACGGCCGACAGAGCCAGAGAGGCCGGAGTGCGGCTCAGCATCGGGCAGAAGCCCGGTGAGGAGGACGCCTACATTTGCACCGCGGCGAAAGATGCTGGACTGGTGATCAAGGACAACGGTGAGCTTCGCAACCGGCTTGCCGCGGGAGAGATGGACGTCGTCGGCGGCACGACATGGGTATGGACGCGCCCCGACTTCGAACGCTCGGTGGACGTGCTCGTGGTGGATGAGGCCGGGCAGATGTGCATGGCCGACATCCTTGCCTCTGCGCGCGCCGCGGACAGCCTAATCCTGCTCGGCGACCCTATGCAGCTCGCACAGCCGAGCCAAGGCGCGCATCCGCCGGGGTCGGCGGTCTCCGCTCTCGAGCACATCCTCGGCCAAGCCAAGACGATGCCTGACGACCTTGGCTTGTTCATGGAGCGCACCCGTCGGATGCACCCAGACATCACGCAGTTCACATCCGAGGTGTTCTACGAGGATCGGCTTGGCGGCATTCCGGGGCTCGAGCGGCAAACGGTGCTTGGGGATGGATACCTGACAGGTAGTGGACTGCGTTTCGTCGGCGTCGAACACCAGGGGAACGCGAACTCGTCGCCGGAGGAAGCGGAAGAGATTGTGGGGATCGTGCGCGATCTGGTCCGGCGGCAGTGGCGCGACCGCGCGGACCGCGTGCATCCGATCGACTCCGATAATGTCTTGGTCCTCACCCCGTTTAATGCGCAGATCCGAGAGATCAGGGAAGCATTCGAGCGTCGGGGAGAACAAGCCCCGAAGGTGGGCACCGTCGACAAGTTTCAGGGCCGACAGGCTCCGGCCGTCGTGTATTCAATGGCGTCCTCATCAGCCGAGGACGCACCCCGCGGACTTGAGTTCCTGTACGACCTGCACCGCCTCAATGTCGCCACGTCGCGAGCCCAGTGCCTGGCAGTGATCGTGGGAAACCCCGAACTCGTCCGCGTCTACGCGCGGACGCCACACCAGATGCGCTTGGTGAACGCGCTGTGCCGCTTCTTTGAACGGTCCGGCGAGCGACCCCCCGCCAAGTGAAGTTGCTTGAACCATCGCAGATGATCTTCCGTCAGCTACTTTCCTCTTCATAGCTGGCGTTGCCCTCGACAGCGTCTGCACGATCCTCCAACTCGCCGGCCAGAACTTCATCGGTGGCTGCGTTGAGCTCGAACCTGAGCGTGACAAGCTGATGATCAAGTCCATCTTCATCGAGCTTGGAAGCCAGCCAAATCAGAAGCTTGCGAACGGCCTCGCGGCGGTCTTCACTCGCGATCGAGCGGTTGACCAGGTCCAGTCGGTACCACGAGTAGCTGGCCGGCTCCGGTGCCGGGTGAGTCGTATCGGTCCATCCGTTCGGTCGCCGAAGCTTGTCTCAGGCGCTCGTATCGATCGAGTCCGCCACGGTCTTCAAAGCATCGACGCTCAGGTAGCCATAGATGACGACGTAGTCGTCTTCCAGCACGAACGCGACGCTCCCGATGTGGGAGCCGGTCGAGTCCGAGCCGGGCGGGATGACGAGGGCCGGAACTCCACCGACGGTTTCGACCGACGCGCCCGGCAATTCCGAGGCGAGCGATGTGAACTCTTCCTTTGGATCAGGGAACTGATACGGCTGGATCGTCTCCTCGATTCCAGAGGCATAACTGATTGCGACCCGCACGTAGCCGAGACCGGGGGTCCGATCGAGCCACACGTGAGAGATCGAGCCATCGGATGCAGACGGGTCGTCGGGACGCAAGATCGCGAAGCCTGCCTTGGCCTCCGCCTCGGACAGCGACACCTCTTGGCCATCGAAGGACGGTCCTCTGGCCAAGGGCAAGGCCACGTCGATTGGGCCAACAGCCGGTTGTGAGCGCCCGTGCGCGCGCTTGCGGGTGCGGGTCGGCGGCGCCCTGGAGGGCGCGAAACGCTATCGCACCGTCCACGGCGAGACACACCATCAGGGTCGCCAGTAGCTCATTCCTTGCACGCTTGCCGAGAGGGCGTTTGCTGGCGCTCACCCTTAAGGTGATGACTCGTAGCCGCTTCCTGCGTTGACGACCTCGACGAACGTCACCGAGTCGCCTCCTACGGGCGGAATCCCTCGGCGAGGGAGTCCTTGAACTCGTAGACCTTCGCCCGGACCGCCTCGTCGCGCACCGCGATGATCTGGGCGGCCAGGATCGCCGCGTTGACGGCGCCGTCGATGGCGACCGTCGCCACCGGCACGCCCTTCGGCATCTGCACCGTGGAATACAGGGCGTCGACGCCGTCGAGCTTCGAACCCGACAGCGGGACGCCGATGACCGGGAGGGCCGTCCGGGCGGCCACGGCGCCGGCCAGGTGATTCGCCATTCCCGCTCCGCAGATCACGGCCACGATCCCGCGTTCGTCGGCGGTGCGGGCGTATTCGTCCACCAGGTCGGGGTTGCGATGGGCGGAGATCACCCGGAGCTCGTGGGGGATGCCGAACCGCTCCAGGATCGCGGTGGCCTGTTGCATGATCTGGAGGTCCGAAGCCGACCCGCACAGAATCCCCACCAGCGGGGTCGCGGCACCGCGGCCCTCCTTCTCCTCAGGCCACACCTGGGGAGCCGCCCCGTGGTCGCTCACCGAACCGTCCGGGCCGCGCCGGCCGCGATGTCCCGCCGGTAGGTCATCCCGTCGAACTCGATGCGGGCGCACGCCTCGTAGGCGCGCTCTCGCGCGGCGTCGAGATCCGATCCCACAGCGGCCACCGTCAGCACCCTTCCCCCTGCCGTCAGCACTCTACCGTCCCGGGCCGCGGTGCCCGCGTGGAAGACCTCCACACCGTCCAGCTCCCGGACCGATTCCAGGCCGGCGATGTTCTTCCCACTCTGGACCCGTCCCGGATATCCCGCAGAGGCCGCCACCACCCCGACGCACGCCTCCGGCGCCCACTGCAGCTCCTGCTCCGCCAGCCTTCCTTCGACACAGGCCAGCAGGACCTCGGCGAGGTTCGATCGGAGCCGGGGGATGACGACCTGGGTCTCGGGGTCGCCCAACCGGCAGTTGAACTCGAGCACCGTGGGGCCGCCGGCGGTCAACATCAGGCCCGCGTACAGCACGCCCACGTATCGGACCCCTTCGTCCGCAAGGGCCCGAGCCGTGGCCCCCAGGATCTCCGCGGCGATCTTCGACTCCGCGTCGTCGTCGACGAAGCCGAGCGGGCTGTACGCCCCCATACCTCCGGTGTTCGGCCCGCGGTCGCCATCCTCGGCCCGCTTGTAGTCCTGGGCTAGGGCCAGAGGAACCACGGTCCGGCCGTCGGTCAGCGCCATGGCCGAGACCTCCTTGCCCTCCACGAACTCCTCCACCAGCACCGACTGCCCGGCTTCGCCGAACAGCCCGTGGACCAGGCAGTCCTCCAGCGCCCGCGCCGCGGTGTCGCGGTCCTCGGCCACCGTGACGCCCTTCCCTGCGGCCAGCCCGTCGGCCTTCACCACGAAGGGCGGGTCGCCGAGCTCCTCGAGGTACGCCAGGGCCGGCTCGATTCGGGTGAACGTCCGGGACCGGGGCGAGGGGATGCCGTGACGCTCGCACAGCTCGCGCGCCCACGCCTTGGAGCCCTCCAGCCGAGCGGCGTCCCGGGTGGGGCCGAACACCGCCATGCCCCGGGCCTGCATCTCATCGGCCAGCCCAGCCACCAGAGGCGCCTCCGGTCCCACCACGGTCAGGTCGATGGCTTCCTGCTGAGCGAAGTCCACCAGGCCGTCGACGTCGCCGGCGGACACGGGGACGAGCGTGGCGATCTCGGCGATGCCGGCGTTGCCGGGCGCGGCGAACAACCGGTCCACGGTGCCGCTCCGGGACAGCCCCCACGCCAGGGCGTGCTCCCGCCCTCCGCCCCCGACCACCAGGATCTTCACGCCGCCTCCACCACCAGCGTCTGGTCGCGGTCCGGCCCGATGGAGAGGTTGCGGACTGGCACGTCGGCCAAGTCGGCGATGCGCCGGACGTACTTCCGAGCCGCCGCCGGCAGCTCCTCGAAGCTCCCGCAGGCCGAGATGTCCTCCGACCAGCCTTCGAGCTTCTCGTACACGGGTTCGGCCTTGTGGAAGATGGACTGGTGGGGCGGGAAGTCCTCGTACCGCTCGCCCTCGTGCGTGTAGGCGGTGCAGATCTGGACCTCCCCCAGTCCCGACAGCACGTCGAGCTTCGTCAGGAACAGCTCGGTCAGCCCGTTGATCCGGGCGGCGAACCGCATCAGCACCGCGTCGAACCACCCGCACCGGCGGGCCCGCCCCGTGACCGTGCCGAACTCATGGCCCTTCGAGGACATCTGCTGGCCGGCCGGGCCGGTGTCCTCCGAGGGGAACGGCCCCGCCCCCACCCGCGTCACGTAGGCCTTGGCCACCCCAATCACCGTGTCCACCTCGCCCGGTCCGAGGCCGGCGCTGGCGAGCGCCCCGCCGGCGATCGGGTTCGACGAGGTCACGAAGGGATAGGTGCCGTG
>DHWM01000009.1:0-2682 GCA_002413185.1 Actinobacteria bacterium UBA5182 | reverse complement strand
ACGAAGGGATAGGTGCCGTGATCGAGATCGAGAAGCGTGGCCTGGGCGCCCTCCAGCAACACCCGCTTGCCGACCCGCAGCGCCCGGTACAGCAGCGCGCTGGTGTCCGCGATGTGGGGAGCGAGCCGCTCGCCCATCGCCAGGTAGTCGACCGCGATCCGGTCGGCGTCGAGGGGAAGCCGGTTGTAGATCTTGGCCAGTACGAGGTTCTTCTCCTTGACCGCCACGTCGAGCTTCTGCCGGAAGATCTTGGGGTCGGTCAGGTCCTGGACCCGCAGGCCGATCCGGGAGGCCTTGTCCGCGTAGGCCGGGCCGATCCCCCGCTTGGTCGTTCCCAGGCGGTGCTTGCCCAGATAGCGCTCGGTGACCTTATCGATCTCGAGGTGGTAGGGCATGATCAGGTGGGCGTTTCCGGAGATCCGCACCCGACTCGTGTCGATGCCGCGCTCCTCCAGGGCGTCCATCTCCTCGAGCAGCACGCCGGGGTTGACCACCACGCCGTCGGCGATGACCGTGGTGACGTTCGGATACAGGATGCCCGAGGGCACCAGTTGGAGCTTCAGGAGGTGCCCGCCGGCGGAGATGGTGTGGCCGGCGTTGTTCCCGCCCTGATACCGGACGACGAAGTCGGTCTGGCCGGCCAGGAGATCGGTCGCCTTCCCCTTGCCCTCGTCACCCCATTGGGTCCCGACCAGGATGGTCGCCGGCACGCCCGCATTCTACCGGCCGGGCTTTCGCCGCCGGGACGCCCCCCGGTACAGTGCCGCCGTGGAGACCGAGCGCTCCGTGGAGCGACGCATCGTGACGGTGATCTTCGCCGACATGGTCGGCTTCACCCCCCTCGGCTGGCGTGAGCTGGAGGGAGCTAGCGTTCGATCCGGAACCTGATCCGGACGTGCGTGTGGTACTCCTTGATCTGATCGCCGTCGACGGTGGCCGAGGTCTCGAGCACCTCCATCCCCTCCACGCCCCGGAGGGTCTTGGCCGCCTCCGCCAGGGCCTGGGCGGCGGCGTCCCGCCAGGACTCCGTGGACACACCGACCAGATCGATGGTCTTGATGACCGACATCGGCAACGCCTCCCGTCGAGCTCCGGTGATCCCGCCGGCGAACTGTAGCCCTCAGGAAGCCGAGCTGTAAACGTCGATCATCTGCCGGTAGTTCTCGGAGATCGTCTTGGCCGCTCCGGCCCGGTCGCCCTCGCCCTCTCCGCCCAGGTAGGTCTTGAGGGCGTCCCACCAGATGGTCCTCCCGATGGCGAAGCCGATGTAGCCGGGGACGCCCGCCCCCTGCTGGAGCCAGTGCACCACGGCCTCCTCGTTCGCCCCCCGGCCCAGCACGACGCATGCGACGTTGTCCCGGCCGTCGCGGCGAGCGGTCTCGGCGATGCGCCCGCAGTCCTCCTTCGTGTCGATGCCCTCGATCTTCCAGATGTCGGGCTCGACGCCGCCGGCCTGGATGTCCTGGATGGCCTGCACCATGAGTCCAGGCCGGACCTCCTCGTCGTACCGGTCCGAGTCGCCTCTCACTCCTTCCAGCTGCGACGCCTCGGCCGGCACCAGCAGCTCGAACAGGAACTTGCGGTCGTTGGCGTGCAGCCAATCGGACAGGCGCTTCAGGCGGATCAGCTGCGTGGCGTTCATGGCGCGATCGCCGTCGGGGTTGTACCGGACCAGCACCTTCGAGAACGTCGGGTCGAAGTCCAGGATGTGCTGTCCGAACTCCTCACCGTAGTCGAAGTCGAATTCGTCCTGGCCGCTCTTCTCCACCGGCATGGCGAAGTTGTAGCCGTCCTGCTTGGCGGCTCGGGCGATGTCACCGCCGAACTGCTCGTCGACCAGGAGCCCCGCCGCGTCCTTGGGCGCCCCGTCGGCCACGGCCTGCTGGAAGCCCTCGAAGATCACCTTCTTGGCATCGGCGATGCGCCTGGCATCCTCCTCCGACGGCGTCCCCTCGATCCCCAGCATCTTCTTCTGGAAGGACCCGCGATGGTCGAAGGCCAGGATGTAGAGCGGTTTGTCGTAGCCGAGGTCCGCGACGCCCGCGATCGTCTTGCCCTGGGCCTGGTCGACCAACCGTTCCTCGTCGCTGGGGGCGTCCGATGATTCCGGCGCGACGTGCTCCTCCGACTGCTCCATCTCGGTCTCCTTCCCTGCCCTGGCCGGTTGTCTCGCTTGTTCGAAGGACATTCTTCCAACTTTGCGCGCCCCCGGAAAACGCGGCCATGGAGCGGCGAACAGCTGGGCCGGGGTGCTAGGCGCGGGCGATGGCCTGGTCGAGCTGGGAGCGCCAGGTGGCTTCGTCCTTGTGGATGGCCCGGCCCAGGAAGGACTGGCGGGTCCACTTGAGGTAGTCGAGCTTTCGGACCGCCACCTTGTAGCGCGTGTACCGGCCCTGTTCGATCTCCTCGTCGGGCAGGTAGATGGGCTCGCGACGGAAGTTCAGCGTGAGGAGGGCCCGGTTGAGGCGGGCCACGGCCGCCCCCGCTTCCTCGGCCAGGGCGTCACCGGAGAGCGAGCCGAACCGTTCGGGCTCCATCAGCCGGAAGACGTAGGTGGCGTGGCCGGGCTCGGAGGTCACCTCTTGGGCGACCGCGTTGATGGGCCGGCCGTCCGTCGCCAGCGGGCAGAAGTACCACAGCCGGGTGGGCTGCTCTTCCTGCTGATCCGAACCCTCCGGGTGT
>DHWM01000042.1 GCA_002413185.1 Actinobacteria bacterium UBA5182 | reverse complement strand
AACTTACGAGCCAGAGGACTTAGCTTGAGGGGAAGGCCGGCCGACCGCGTATCCTTACGTGTCCCACCGCTCGGGTAGAAGTCCCTTCCACAAGAGGCTCACGCTCCGGAGGAGGTTCTGCGTCGTGACCCGCGTAGCTCTGATCGGTCTGGACGGGGCCACGTATCGGGTCCTCGACCCGATGATCGATGCCGGCGCGATGCCCGCCCTCGCCACCCTGCGGAACCGGGGGATCGCGGCGGTCCTGCGATCGACGGTTCCGACCTACACGCCGCCGGCGTGGGTGTCCATGGCCACGGGGGTGAACCCCGGTCGCCACGGCATCTTCGGCTTCCTGGCCAACACCCCACAGGATGCGTCGGCCATCGCCCATTCCGGGATGATCGATGCCCCGACCATATGGGCCTACCTGAACGAGATGAGCATCAGGGTGGGCACGTTCAATGTCCCGATGACCTATCCGCCGGCCACGGTTGACGGCTTCATGGTTTCCGGCGGGTTGGCGGCAGGATGGACTCAACCGGAGCTCCGCAACTTCGCCTCCGACCCGTCCGTCGGACGTTTGGTGGAAAGAGTCGGTGGAAGGCACTACCCGGTCGACACGCAAGTCAACTACGAGAAGGACTGGCGCCAACCTGCTGTCGTTTCGGAGATCGAGCGGGTGCAGGCCCTGCGGCGAAAGGTGCTGGCGGCCCTGCTGGAGGAGACCGACGTCGAGTACGTGTTCGCCGTCTTCGAGGGACCCGATCGGCTCATGCACCTGCATTACCAGTACGTCGTCGAGGGATCGTCGTGGTACACGAGTCCCGAGGGGACGGAGGTTCGGGACCGTGCCCTCAGCTACTTCGCCGAACTCGACCGCGCCGTGCGGGACCTGGCGGAGTGGGCCGGGACCGACGGCCACGTCGTTGTGGTGTCCGATCACGGCTTCGGTCCGTGGGAGAAGACGCTCAACGTCAATCTCCTCCTGCACCAGTGGGGGTACCTGACGCTCCCTTCGGTGAGCCGCCTGACGCGTTCCCGATTGGTCTCTGGATCGATCCAGCGTGCCAGCCGCCGCATGTTGCCCCGGTGGCTTCTGCTGAGGCTGAAGGCAGGCGTGGGACAGAGGATCGTGTGGGGAAAGACGAAGGCGTTCGCGTCACAGGTGTCCGAGCAGGGCGTCCACATCAACGAGCGAGGCGTGATGGCCGAAGGCATCGTCGACCCGCTCGAAGTCGGTCGCCTGGAAGCCGAACTGACCGAGCGGTTCAGCGACCTCGTGGATCCATCGGACGGCCAGCCCATCACCACTCGGATCGTGCTCCGCGCCGAGGTGATCCACGGGCCGCACGCCGGTCGCGCGCCCCACCTCTTCCTGATGTGCCGGGACCAGCGGTACGAGCTGAGCGACACCCTTGCCGCCACCGGACCCCTCACGGATCACCGCGACCGTCCCTGGGGGTACCACCACAGCGACGGGATTTTCATCGCAGCCGGCCCGGCTGTTCGCCCGGGCCAGCTGTCATCGGGCCTGGACATCGTAGATGTGCTTCCCACCACCTTTCACCTGGCCAGCCTGCCGGTGCCGCGGGACCTCGACGGCCGCGTGGTGGAGGAGGTGCTGAGTGCGGAGGTCGCCGCTCGGCCCGTGTCTTCCATCGACGCCCCGCCGAAACACGTTAGCCCGGCCGACTATCCGTTCTCCAAGGAGGAGGAAGCGGCGATCGAGGAACAGCTCAGGGGCCTCGGCTACGTCGAATGAGGGGCCGATCGCGCCCTCGCCCGGGCCCGCGACGCGCCCTCGCCCGTTGACGTGCTCAGCACCGTCAGATACGTGCGGTACAGCGTCTCCACCGTGTGCCGCCGCTGGTAGTGGGCCTGCACGCGTGCTTTGGCAGTGCTTCCCAGCCGACGCCGTTCGCCAGGATCCGTCGCTAGCCGCTCGATCGCTTCAGCGAGCCGACCGGGGTCGTGCGGAGGAACCAGGACCCCCGCCCGGCCGCCGTCCAGCATCGCGCTGACGTCGCCCACACTCGTCGCGATAACGGCGGTTCCGGCCGCCATGGCCTCGAGCAGCGACAGCGGGAACCCCTCCCAATGGGAGGGCAGGCAGAAGATGTTCGCCTCCTCGAGGAGGCGAACAATTGCTTGCCTGCCCAGCCGCCCGGCGAACTCCACGCCGGGCACTTCCCGGTAGGCTTCCTTCACGCGCTCGAACGCTCCCGGTCCTTCCTGGGCCCCGTCCCCGGCCACGACGACCCGGAGCGACCCCCCGGATTCGTGGCACTGCCCGACCCGAACCAGAGCGTCACGCAGATCGATGAGGCCCTTGCGCTCGCACACGGTCCCCACGAAGGCCATGAGGACGGGACGGGTTCCCCGAAGGTCGAGTCCGAACTCGGCCGGGTCCACCCCGTTCTCGAGGCGAGCCACGTTGCCTCCGAAGCGGCGGGCAGCCCCCTCGGCCGGCCGCGAAACCACCACGAACAGGTCGGCGGCTCGCAGGGCGAGAGGAAACAGGACGCGGTAGAGGCGGGAGTGCAAGCACGCTTCCAACCGGCCGGTGTGCGCGTGGAGGATGACCCTGGCGCCGCCGGCCCTCGCCGCGAGCGACAGCGCGACCGCTCGAAGGAGCGGGAGCGCCGGCGCCGGAGCCAGGTTGAGGTGCACGAGATCGACTCGACGGGCCCGCCGCAACACCGTCAATGTGTGGCGCAGGGCCAATCGCACATTGGCCAGGGTGGCGGCGCCCGGCTGCCTGCCGCGGTCGTGAGTGGTGTTCAGGTAATCGAGCTCGACGCGTTCGTTCAGCCACGGGTCCGAGCGAAGATGCGCGAGGAAGGTCGGGATGCCTCCCGCCCTGGGCGGGCCCTCCCCAACCAGAAGGACGGCGGGCGTCGCGTGTCGCTCCCCGCCCCTTCCTCCGGAGATCGGACGGGAGGCACGTGCTCGAGGACGCGTCACTCCGACAGCGTACGCGATCGCCACCATCAGTCGAAGCAGCTCGACCGGATCCCGGATATGGGCGATCGACGGCGAACGCGAGGCTCTCTTCGGGCTTACCGCCCGCGTGGCCCGGCTGCCCCGCCAGGTCATAAGATGCAAGCGCATCGTTGTATCGCCGTCGCGTGGGCGCGGAGCCCGGCGCGGGCCGCCAGTACGGAAGAAGGGACGCATGGACGAGAAGGTGACCGTGGAGATGACCCTGGCCCAGTACCAGGACTACCTGCTACTGCAGGTCGTGCGGGCCGCCGAGGAAGCGAGGCGCCTCAAGGAAGAGCTCGACGCCGCGAACGCGCGATGGGAGGAAGCCGTCCAGCTGACCAAGACCAACGGCTGCACCGACGAGCAGCTGGCGGCCGCGGGCCTCCCTGGCTCCTCCGTCGGGACTCCGGTCGGCGACGACTCTTTCGGGCCCACCGACGGCTCCCAGACCGCCTACTCCCCCCAGGCGGATGACCGCGGGCCCTTCGATTCAACCTCGGCCGGGGCTCCGGTGCCGCCCCGGACGCAGCCTGAGTGGTCGGAGCTGAAGATCAAGATGCACGACAACTTCTTCCAGCCCCGCGACATCACCGTGAAGGTCGGAGACGCCCTCGCCGTCTCGAACCTCGGCATGCACACGCACAACTTCTCGATCGAGGACACTGACATCGACGTGGACGTTGAGCCGGGTGAGACCAGTAGTGTTGAGCTGTCCGCGTTGGAGCCCTCCACCTACACGTTCGTGTGCGCCTATCACCGCGAGGAAGGCATGGAGGGAACGATCACCCTCACGTAGGCCCTTCGGCTGCCGACCTGAACGCGGCTACGACCGAGACGGCCCGCCCTACGGGCTGGGGGGCGGCGGCGCGACCCCGTTGCCGCTCAAACCCACGGTCTGCGGGCTCCCGAGCGCATCGTCGTACACGTAGAGCGTGCCCGCCGCGGAACCCGGCGACGCGGGCGCGAACACGATCCCGATGTAGCAGGTTGCTCCGGGGCTCAGCTGCATGCCGGCCTGGCAGGTCGTGGTGAATGGGTCCAGGGAGAATCCGGCTCCCGTAACCGTGGGGTCCTGCTGAATGGTCATCGGTACGGACCCGGACCCGGTGCTCGTCACGGTGATCTGCTGCGTGACGCTGACGCTGCCGACGGGCAGGGTCCCGAAGTCCAGACTGTTGGGGCTGAGGCTCGGAGGCAGCGGGGATTGCAGGATCCCCGTCCCCATCACTCCAACCGTATGAGGACTGCCCGGCGCGTCGTCGATGATCGAAATGGTGCCGGTGACCACCCCCGCGGCGTGCGGAGAGAACGTGACCGTCAGCCGGCAGGACCCACTGGGCCCGACGGTGGAGCAGGCGTTCCGGACGGAGAACGTCGACCGCGACGAGGCGTGGACCGAGCGGACCCTCAGTGACGCCGATCCCTCGTTCCTCACGAGGATGGTCTGTGGGGCGCTGGTCCCCCCCACGACCTGCTGTGAGAAATCGAGCGAACGGGGCTGGAGGCTGATCGCCCGTCCCCCCGTCACGTCGGGGGCCACTCCGTTCCCCTCGAGGGGGACCGACTGCTGACCACCGGTCTCGGCGATGGTGAGGGTCCCGGTGCGCTGCCCTGGAGCACGCGGGGTGAACGTGACCGTGATGGAGCACGTGCCGCCCGGGCTGAGGCGCAGAGGCAGAGGGGTCCGCCCACACATCCGGGAGGCGAAGTCCGAGTGAGGCTCGGTGAAGACGCTCTGGATCGTGAGGGTCGCCGTCCCGGCGTTGCGGACGTGGATGATCTGGGTGATCGAACCCCCCACCGGGACGTCTCCGAACGAGATGCTGCTGGGACTCACGTTGGCCACGCCCTGCCCCGCAGCCGCCAGGCCGACGCCAATGATAGGGACCTGGTGAGGGCTCCCGAGCGCGTTGTCCCAGATCTTGAGCGCGGCCTTCCGGCTGCCCGCCGCCGTCGGCGTGAAGGTCATGGTCACCGTGCAGCTCCTCCCGGGCTCGAGTGGGTCGGAAAGGCAGTTCGACCGGATCCCGAAGTCCAAGAGGTTCGGCCAGATGGACACCTTCGAGATGGTCAGGGGATCCCGGCCGCTGTTCGTGATCCTGAGGGACTGGTTCGTGCTGCGTCCCACGGTCGTTCGGCCGAAGGTGAGGCTGTCACGGCTGAACTGGATCGAGCTCCCCTTGGCCGGAGGGGTTCCCACACCCTCGATAGGCAGCCTGCCGGCAGCGGTCGAGGCGTTCTTGAGGATCGTAAGGGTGGTGCTCCGGGTGCCCGTTGCGGTGGGGTTGAACTGCACCCGGATCGAGCAGCTGCTGTCGCCCTTGAGGACGTCGGCGCAGGTACGCAATACTACCTTGAAGTCCGGCAGCTCGGGCTGCCTGATCGCGAGGGACACCGGCATGGTTCCCGCGTTCTGCACGGTGACGTCCTGGACTCGAGACGTACCGACCATCTGCTCACCGAAGGACACCTTTGTGGGGTTGATCTCCAGTCCCTTCTCAGGCGCATTGCGCAACAGGAACAGGGAGACCGGCACGAGCAGCGCCAGGATCAGCAGCATCACCTTGAGCGCCGTCCAGCGCAGCCAACGCGTCGGCGTACGGCGCGGCACGTGAGGACCGTGAGCCCGTGGGGGTTCCGGCCGAGCGGCCGTCTCGAGCAGGGTCAGGTTGTGTCGCGTGGCCGCCGTGCTGCGTTCGTCCCCTGTGTCTTCGGACAGGGCAAGCGCGGCACTCAGATCGCCCTCTGCCGACGAGNNGACCTCCACTCCCTTCCCAGGCGCATTCCGCAACAGGAGCAGAGAGGCCAGGACGAGAAGCGTCAGGACAACCAGCATCGTCTTGAGCGCCGTCCAGCTGAGCCGATGCGCCGACGTCGTACGGCGCGGGAGGTAAGAACGGAGAGTCTGCGGCGGTTCGGGACGAGTGGTCATCTCCAGGAGGGTCAGGTGGTGTTGGGTCGCTGCCATGCTGCGTTCGTCACCTGTGTCCTGCGATAGGGCAAGCGCGGCAGTCAGATCGCCCTCCGCCGACAACGTGCTCCCGAGGGCCAGGTCGCGTGAGCCGAGCTGGTGCAGGAACAGCGCCTCGGCCCCCCGATCCTCCAACGCCCGAGCCGCCTCGAGCCCGGAACGCAGAACGATCTCCCACGCTCCGAACCGCGCACCGAGAGCCATGGGAGCTTCCGCGGCCCGGGCCAGACGCAGCACGAACAGCCATCTCGAATTGGCCGTCCCCCATCGAAGTGCCCACAACACCGCTTCCGCCTCGTCCACCAGCCGGACGCGCTGGTCCCTGGCTTGATCCGCCCAGACCGTCAGGTGTTCGAGCACTCGTTCTGCCCACCACTCCGGCTCGAGCGCCGACGCGACCGGGGCAGGCAGCGGCTCCACCAACCGATGGCGGTCCCCTTCCCGTTCCGCCAGACCCCGCCTCACCAGGGCGTTCAGAGTGACTGAGGGAGCCGCAAGGCCCGTCACCCGAGCCATCAGCTCGGAGTGCAGGGGCGCTCCTCGGAGACAGGTCAACACGGAGAGCATGCGCCGCTCACGTTCGGTCAGCCTGCCCACGATCTCGGCAGCCAGGGCGTCCCTGGCGGGCGCCCCCCCAATAAGCTCACTCACGTCTCGGAGTGATAGGCCTTCCTCCCGAACCAGCGCCGCAGCCTGGACGAGATGGAGCGGATATCCCCGGAGCGCCTGGCACACGGAAAGCGCGGCCGGCCGCTCGTCCGAGCCGATGGATCGCTGCAGCTGCTGCTCGATCAAGGAGACGCCAGCGTCGGTGGTCAAGCCCGGCAACGGTACGGTCCGGCCCTCTCCCCACAGGAGCTCTTGTTCGGAAGCGAAGACGAAGAGGCATTGCGGAGCGGAGTCCATCACGACCTGCACGTCCTCGCGCGTCGCGCTCACGTCGTCGAGCAGGACGACGGCCTGCAGCTCCCGCAGGTACTGGTGAAGCTGCCCAGGGGTCACTCTCACGGGACCATCGGTCATGTAGGAGGACTCGAACAGCCTCTGCAGGAGGTCGCCCACCGGCTCCTCGCGCCACGACATGAGCACGACCCGACGACCGGGCATGCGTCGCGCCCTCGCAAGCCGCCGGAGCATCGCGGTCTTCCCCCCGCCAGCCTCCGCCAGCAGCTCCACCGGCAACGAGGACTCCAGAGCGGTCAGGACGACCGCCAGCTCGGCGCCCCGCCCGATCAGCTCGGGCGGCGAGCCAGCCTCGGTCGAGATCTCCCGGGACCGTCGACGGACGGACAGACCGGCGCCACGACGTCGCGAAACGGCCACCGCCCTCCCGTGCGTGGGGAAGCGGAGCGCGCTTTGTCCGACGAGGACCTCCCCCAGCATGTCAAAGCTGAGGAGCGACTCGATGTCGGAGCCGGCGCTGGCGGCGCCGCTCACCGGGCGACCCTCGACCCGGTTGGTCATCTTTGCGCCCGGGGCCCGCCGACGGACGCCGCCTGCATCGCCTCACCGCCGGCGGTTGCTGGGTCCGTTTCTGGGTATCGCGACATGGATGATCTCTGCAGGTAGGTACCGCGGCGATGATAGCGCGACGAGAGGCGCAAAGCGACGTCCCGCGGAGCCCGTGCGGTGCTGGAGGCCACGAATATCGCCTAAGTCCTCTGGCTCGTAAGTT
>DHWM01000103.1 GCA_002413185.1 Actinobacteria bacterium UBA5182 | reverse complement strand
GAAGGGGGCGCGGATGAACGACTCTCCCTACTGGAATCCCCGGCACGAGACCATGCCCCGCGAGGAGATCGAGGGGCTCCAGACCCGGAAGCTCCGACACCTCGTGGAGTGGGCGGACGCCCAGGTGCCCTGGCAGTCCAAGCGGCTGCGCGACGCCGGCGTCACCGCCGATCAGATCCACTCCCTCGATGACCTCAGGCGCATCCCGCCGATGACACGGGAGGAATGGATGCAGGGCCAGCTCGAACACCCTCCCTACGGCCCGATCCTGGCCGCGGATCCGGAGCAGGCCATCCGCTACCACACGACCAGCGGCACCACCGGGGCCACGCCGATCAGGGTCCTGGACAGCATGAAGGACTGGGAGTGGATCGCCGAGATGTGGTGCTACGGGTTCTGGGGATTCGGCGTCAGGCCCTCGGACACGGTGTTCTTCGCCTTCTCCTACGGGACCTTCGTCGGATTCTGGGGCGCCCACTACGCGTGCGAGAAGATGGGCTGCCTGGTCCTCCCGGGCGGCAACATGACCACAGACGCCCGGGTGCGACAGATCCTGGACATGCAAGCGACCGTGGTGTGTTCGACTCCCACCTACGCCCTGCGGATGGCCCAGGAGGCGAAGGCGATGGGGGTCGACCTCGCGGACGGACCGGTGCAGCGCCTGATCCTCTCCGGCGAGCCGGCCGGGTCGATCCCGGCCACCAAGAAGCTCATCCAGGAGGAGTGGGGGGCGAAGGCCGGCGACACCGCGGGCATGACGGAGCTCGGCACGATCATGATGTTCGAGTGCTCGCAGCAGCCCGGGGGCACGCACATCATCGAGGACCATTACATCGAGGAAGTGCTCGATCCCGAAACGGGCGACCCGGTCCCCTACGGCGAGCAGGGCGAGCGCGTCGTCACCTCGTTCGGGCGGGGCTTCATCCCCGTGCTCCGCTACCGGACCCGCGACTTCGTGCTGAAGGTCCCGGCCTCGCGGTGCTCGTGCGGTCGCACCTTCGACATCTACGAGGGCGGCATCAGGGGCCGAGTGGACGACATGAAGCTGGTCCGGGGGACGAACGTCTATCCGCGGGCGGTGGAAGCGATCGTCCGGGAGTTCGCCGAGATCGACGAGTTCCAGATCCACCTGTACACGGCCGAGGGGCGTCGCGACGAGATCGAGGTCCTGGTGGAGATCCCAGCCCCCCAGGCCGACTCGGAGAGGATTCTGGGCGAGGTGGGACGAAGGCTGGCCGAGGCCCACGAGGGGCTTCGGTTCGGGGTGAAACGGGCGGAGAACGACACACTCCCCCGGTTCGAATTGAAGGCCAAGCGCCTGGTCGACGAGCGGATCGTCATCGGCACCGAAGGTGAGCTCAGGGGGCAAGGGTGATGGAGGACTTCACGGGGTCGGAACTGAACGACGCCCAGCGGAAACTGGTCGGGTGCTACCGCGAGCTGGTCAACGTGCTGATGGGACACCGCGAGCAGCTCGCCCCGTTCGAGGAACGGAACGCCCTGAAGGCGCTGGCAGCGCTGTGGCAGGTGATGAACGGCCTGGACCTGGATCCCGGGCAGGTCTACGAGCTGGGCGCATAGACGAAGCTTCCGCCCCGCGGATCGCCCGGCGGGGGATCGAACACGCAGAGGTCGGCCCGGCCGGCCGCGAGAATCGTGTTCATCTCGTCGGAGGTGGTGACGTTGCCGCCGACCAGCGTGGCGATGCCCGCCTCGTTCCGGATGCGATCGCTGTGCGGGACCAGGTAGAGACGGCCGTACTCGGGCCGGTCCCACGGCACCGTGTGGCCGGCCAGGATGTGCACGTAATCGCAGCCACGCTCCTTCAGTGTCCGAACCGTGGCGACGGCCTCTTGTGGCAGGGTTCCCTGCGACGTCCAGTCTGTCGCGGTCAGGGCGACACCGACCGCCCGGTCCTTCCCCCACGCGGCTCGAACAGCGTCGAAGACCTCCAACGGGAACCGCAGCCGCTCCTCGGGCCCACCCCCGTAGCGGTCGGTCCGGACGTTGGTCAGCGGCGACAGGAAGCTCGCCGGCAGGTAGCCGTGTCCCACATGGACCTCGAGCACGTCGAAACCAACCCGCTCGGCCCGTTCGGCGGCGCGCCGGAAATCGTCGAGCACCTTCGACAGCCCGGCCTCGTCGAGCTCCTTCGGGATCTGACTCCTTTCGGTGTAGGGGATGGGGCTCGCGGACACGAGCTCCCAACCGCCCTCCCGGAGCGGACGGTCGGTGCCCTCTCGGCGGGGCCTCGTCGCGCCCCGCCGCCCCGAGTGCCCCAGGAGCAGGGCCACCCGCGCGTCGGTCTCCTGGTGGAGGCGCTCCACGATCTCCCGCCACGCCTGGGCGTGCCGGTCGTCCCACAGGCCGGGCGTCCCCGGCGTGATGCGCCCCTCCGGGGACACGGCCACCAGCTCGGTCAGCACCAGGCCCGCCCCGGATCGCGCCGCGTCGAGCAGCCGAATGGCCAGCGACGCTGACGGTTTCCCGTCCTTCGCATCGTCCTCGCCGGTGGGCCACCGCACCACCCGATTCCCCAACGTCACCCCCCGGGACCGAAGCGGCACCAGGTGCGGCGGCGGGGCCACCGAGCCCTCAGGTCTCCCGGCGAACCACGAGTCCACCGCGGCCACGAACGGCGGGTCTCTCCGCTCCAGCTCCAGGTGGGTGATCCGACCACTCCGGGTGAGCAGGTTGGACGCGAACTGGATCGGTTCGAGCCCGGCGTACCGCCGGACGTTCTCGAAGTACGCCGCACTCTCCAGCGCGGCCTGCTGGAACCGTTCGACCATCGGCTGGCGATCCAGCTCGTAGAAGGTCAGGGCACGTTCCAGCTCGCGCGGGTACCGCTCCAGCCACTCGGCCAGCGAGATGGCGTCCTCCATGGCCAGCTTGGTGCCCGAGCCGATGGTGAAGTGCGCGGTGTGCGCGGCGTCGCCCACCAGCACGACGGCGCCGTCGTGCCAGCTCTCGTTGCGGAGCGTGACGAAGCTGACCCAGCTCGACCGGTTCGACAGGAGCGAGTGCCCCGCCAGGTCCTCGGCGAAGAGCTGCTGGCAGTACCGGATGCTGTCCTCTTCGCCTGCCAGGTCCAGCCCGGCCCGCTGCCACACCTCCTCCGGACACTCCACGATGAACGTGCTGGTGCGAGCGTCGAACGGGTAGGCGTGGACCTGGAACAGGCCGTGTTCGTTCTCCCGGAAGATGAACGTGAACGCCTTGAACACCAGGTCGGTGCCGAACCACGCGTACTTCGTGCCGTGGACGTGCTCCCTGGTCCCGAACACCGAGGGCCGGGCCCGGCGGATGGCGCTGTTGACCCCGTCGGCGGCGACGACCAGGTCGGCGTCGGGCAAGGCATCCGGGGCCACGTCGACCTCGAACCTCAGCTCGACGCCCACGTCGCGGCACCGGTCCTGCAGGATCTGCAGCAGGCCCTTTCGCGACGTCCCGCTGAACACGTGGCCCCTGGACCTGATCGTCTCGCCCCCGTACTTCACGTCGATGGCGCTCCATCTGGCCCACGAGTCCGTGATGGCATCGAACGTGACCCGGTCGGCGTCTCGCAGCGCGCCGAGCGTCTCCTCTGAGAACACCACGCCCCACCCGAACGTTGCGTCGGGCGCGTTTCGTTCGTACACCGTCACCTGGTGCGACGGGTCAGCTTTGCGCATGAGGAGGCCGAAGTACAGGCCGGCCGGGCCACCTCCGATCACCGCGATCCTCATCCTTCGCCTCCTACAGGGACGCCAGGACGCCGGCCAGGCGGTCCACCTGGTCGGGCTCGGCGACGGTCGGGAGCAGCACCAGCTCGTCGCACCCGGCGTCCTCGTATCCCCGAATGAAGTCGATGATCGCCTGCGGTGTGGTGAGGTTCGCCGCGGCCACCTTCTCCGCGAAGGGACCGGTGAACGAGTAGTAGTCGCGGAGATAGGCGGCGCCGCGCTCGACCGTGTCCTGGTCGCCCAGCGCGAAGTACCCCTGGCCCCACAGCTGCGGACGGCCCGGACGCCCGTGGTCCCGCCACGCCGCCCGGGCCTTCGACGCGGCGCCGGCGAACGCCCGGGGCGGGCCGCCCCCGTGCACGTATCCGTCCGACCACCGGGCCATGCGGGCGAACGACTCCCCCGACAGCCCGCCCACCAGGACCTCGGGGCCTTTCGACGCGGTGGTGCCGGGACCGATCCGGCCCCGTTCCCAGCATTCGGGGAGCTCGAGCAGCTGGTGGGAAAGCCTCCCGCCCCGTCCCCGGCGGGATATCTGGGGGGCATCGTAATCATCGAGACGTGCTCCGATCGACAGGCCCAGCACCAGCCGGCCGCCAGACAGGGCATCGAGGGAGGCAGCCTGCTTGGCCAGGACGGCGGTGGCCCGGATCGGTCCCACCACGACCATCGTGACCAGCCGGACCCGGGAGGTGACCGCGGCCGCAGCGGCCAAGGCCAGGAGCGGATCGAGGCTCTCGTAGACCACGCGGTCCAGCACGCCGAGACTCGAGAACGGTCCCCGGTCGGCCCGCCTGGCCCATTCCAGGCTGGGGCGGCCGGCGCCCCCCGGCACCGTGGAGGGCAGCCCGATCCCCACCCGCATGGGCGACCCTACCGGCTGATCCCGACTGGCACGGGTCCGAACGTTACACAATGGGCGGCGATGTCCGAACAGCCAGCCCCATCACCGGCCAGCATCCTGGTCCAGCGACGCATCGAATGGCCGGACACCGACGCATCAGGCATGTACCACAACACCGCGGCGTTCCGATTCATCGAGGTGGCGGAGACCGCGCTGTTCGAACGCCTTGGCTTCCTCCATCAGATCTACGGCCGCCTGCCCCGCGTCCACATCGAAGCCAACTTCGTGGCGCCGCTGCGATTCCGCGACGTCGTGGACATCCAGTTGCGGGTGGCGGGCGTGGGAAGCTCATCCGCCACGTACGAGTTCGAGACGCTCCGGGGCGACGAGGTCGCGGTGCGCGGCCGCGCCGTGACCGTGCTCCTGGACGGGCCGGACGGTCGCACGGTGCCGTGGCCGGAGACGTACCGCCGGTTGCTGCTCACCGCCGGCCCGCAGGCCCCCGAGCGGCTGACGGTCGGGCTCTGAGGTGGGTCCCGCATCCGAACGTTGGCGGAGGGACCTGGAGAGCTGGGCCATCCCCGAGGACATCCTGGCCACGGCCCCAGAGTCGCCGTGGCACTTCCCGGTGGAGCTCTTCGTCAGCCGGGCCGAGGGCTCCACGACGGTTCGGCCCACGTTCTCGAACCAGGCGGCCCTGGTGGCCCTGCCGGAAGGCGGAACCGTCCTCGACGTGGGCTGTGGAGGCGGCGGGGCGTCGATGCCGCTGGCGGCGCGGGCCGGACGGCTGATCGGCGTCGACAGCTCCCCGGACATGCTCTCGGCGTTCCGCGAACAAGCGCGGCAACGACGGGCCGAAGTCGACACCGTCCTGGGGCGTTGGCCCGACGCGGCAGCGAAGGCGCCCGCCGTGGACGTCGCGGTGTGCCATCACGTCTTCTACAACGCCCCCGACCTGGCTCAGTTCGCGGTGGCCCTGACCGAGCCCGCCAGGCGGCGGGTGGTGGCCGAGCTCACGGCGGAGCATCCCCAGACCCGGCTGAACCCGCTGTGGCTGCGGTTCCACGGCGTGACCCGACCGACCCGACCGACGGCCATGGACGCGGTGGCGGTCCTTCGCGAAGCCGGCCTCGACGTGAAGTGGCAGCAGTGGAACGAACCCCGCCCCGGGGGGTTCCGGGATGGGGCGAACCTGGTGGCCTGGGTCAGGCGTTCCCTGTGTCTTCCCCCCGAGCGCGATGCCGAAGTGACCGAGGCGCTCCAGGATCAGCTCGTCGAGCGCGACGGCCTGTTCGGCTTCGCGGACCGGCCGGTGGTCACGGTGTGGTGGGACCCCCCGACGTCGTGATCCCCCGGGAAGGCCACCCTCGAGCGGCCGCGATGCGCTCCGGCGGGGTAGGATGGGTGAACAGCAGCAGATAGATCGGACGGGGCGGGTCGAGGTCGGACAGGTTCGACCGGGCCAGGTCACGGTGCGACCGCTCGAACAGCCCCGCGTCCCCGGTCAGGTCCAGCGAGAACCGGTCCGCCGCACGCTCCCAGCCCCTGGACAGCGCCGCCAGGAACGGACCACCGGCGAGTTGCAGCACCGCAGCCACGAGGAGGACGAACGGGACGATCCGGGGATCGCCGGGGCCCGACGCGCCGATGGCTCGTAGGACCGCGCCGGCTCGAAGAAGGAGCCACAGCGCCGCCACGGCGATCACCGCTCCGGCCATCGCCGCCACCGTCCCCCACACCACGTGTCGCATCCTTCGATGCCCGAGCTCGTGGGCCACTACAAGCTCGATCTGTCGCGGTTCGGCCCTGGCCAGCAGCGTGTCGTACACCACCACCCTGCGAGTCCGCCCCAGCCCGGAGACGTAGGCGTTCTCCTTCTTCGTCCTGCGGCTGGCGTCTGCCACCAGCACCTCGCCGATGGAAACCCCTGCCCGGTCCGCCAGTGCCCGAAGATCCGCCGCCAGTCGCTCGTCGGGCAGGGGTTCGAACCGGTTGAACACCGGCTCCAGGACGACGGGCGCGATGAAGCTCAGGAACAGCACCACCGCCGCCGCCGCCGGACCGACCACCAACGGCCACGTCTCTGGCAGCCACCGGACGGCCGCCACGAATCCCAGCAGCATCGGGGACGCCAGGACCACCCCGATGCCGAAC